>JALZJE010000030.1 GCA_030859955.1 Chloroflexota bacterium
TCCCATGCGGACCAGGCCTTGGCGTTCTCGTTCAGCTGTGTCTTCCAGCGATGCGCCACGGCAGCCATGGAGCCATGCCCATAGATGACCGGGATGCGACCGAACATCGACCAGGCCAGTTGCTTGGCCGGGTTGGCGGCTGTCTCGACCGAGGGCGCCGTCCGCTCGAGCAGCTCCTCGAGCGCCGCGACCACCGGGCCAACCGGGTCCGCATCGGCGATGAGGCCGGCGCGTGACAGGATCTCGTGCACGAGCCCGACTCCGAAACCGATGGCGGCGCGCGGCTGTCCGCCGAGCCTGTAGCGCAGCAGCGGCATTTTGGCCTCGGACGCGCGGGTCGCCAGCCGGCCGCCGGTCGAGATGACCGCCAGGGGCAGGTTCCGATCGCGTGCCGCCGCGAATCCGGACAGCGTCTCCGCGGTCTCGCCGGAATGGCTGGCCGCAACGACCAGAGTTCGATCTCCGATGCCCGTCGGCAGCCCGTAGTCGCGGTGAACGATCATTGGCACCCGAAGACGATCACCGGCCGCGGCCGCGACCAGCTCGGCGCCGATCGCGGATCCACCCATCGCCAGGACGACGATCAGGTCGACATCGGTGTGGCGCTCGTCCAGCGTCACGGCGGCAGCCACCTGGCGCGCCTGCGCCAGCTGTCGCGGCAGCTCAGCGACGCGCCCGAGCATGTCGTCCGGATCGATCCGCCGCAGGCTCGTCGCGTCGTCGAGGGTGACCGCCTCCTCGAACGTTGGCGGACCCGTGCCGTCCCCGTCATCCGCGGGGTCCGGTCGTCCGGGTTCCTCGTCCGGATTCTTGTAACCGAAGTAGTCGCGAGCGTCCATCAGGCCGCGCCTGCCAGGCGTCTGCCCTCGGCGAGCAGTGACTCGACGTCCTCGAGCGATCGAGCCTCGACGTACACGCGCAGGAGCGCCTCCGTGCCGCTGAAGCGGATCAGCAGCCAGGAGCCATCGCTCCGATAGAACTTGAACCCGTCATTCGTGTCGAGCGCCATGCGTTCCACGACGTCCTGCCCGGCCAGCTCCGTGGGTGCCTCGTCCGCGAGCCGCGCGAGCGTATCGGCCTTGACCGCGTCGTAGCCTTCCCGTGCGAACCGGATGTCGATCCGGTTGTAGTGGGACGGCCCTGCCAGGGCCTGGAGCTCGGCGAGCACCTCCGAAGCCTGCCCGCCCTTCGTCAGCCACAGGTCGAGCAGGAACAGGCCCGACGCGATGCCGTCGCGTTCGGGGATGTGCATCCCGAACCCGAATCCGCCCGACTCCTCCCCGCCGATGACGGCATCGGTCTCGGTCATCTTCGGACCGACGAACTTGAATCCGACCCCGGTCTCGTGCGCCTGGGTGCCGTAGATCTCGGCCAGCCGCTTCGCCATGCTCGTGCTGGTCACCGTGTAGACGGCGGGCCCGATCAGACCGCGGACCTCGAGCAGGTACCAGTAGAGGAGGCCGTAGACCTGGAGCTGGTTGACGAACACGCCGGCTTCCGTCGCCATGCCGACCCGGTCGGCGTCGCCGTCGAAGGCGATCCCGATGTCCGCGCCCCAGCCCGGGATTTCGGCCAGCCACTCGTCGATGTTGGGACGGATCGGCTCCGGGTTGACGCCGCCGAAGTAGGGGTTGCGCTCGGTGTGCATCTCTCGCACGGCGAGCAGGCCACCTCCGAGCAGCCGCGTCATCCAGCCGGAGCCGGAGCCATAGAGGGCATCCACCAGGACCCGCCTGTCGGCCGCCCGGATCCGCTCCATATCGACGATGCTGGCGAGCTGGTCGCGGAACTTCGGGAACGCATCGAAGCTCTCGACCAGCCCAGCGCTGACAGCCTCGTCATAGTCCCGGCGCGGCGGCAGCTCGTCCTCCGCGTGGGTGTCCATGGTCGCTTCGATGGCGGCCAGCATCTCCGGCGCGGCAGCGCCGCCCGTATCGGCCTTGACCTTGAAGCCGTTGTCCGTCCACGGGTTGTGGCTGGCGGTGATGACGATGCCCGCGCCGGCGTTCAGCTCACGCGTGAAGAAGCTGCCGACCTGGGTCGGGACAGCCTCGGGCGGGGCGAAGGTCCGGATGTCGTGCGCCGCCAGGACCTCGATGCAGGCACGTGCGAAGTGCTCCGAAGCAAAGCGCCGGTCGTGGCAGACCACCACGCCGCGGTCGGCCGTGCCGTTCTGTTGGAGGTACTCCGCAACGCCACGCGCACAGCGACGGACGTTATGGAACGTGTAATCCTCTCCGATGGCGGCGCGCCAGCCATCGGTTCCGAACTTGATCTTCGTCACGTGGCGATGAGAACTCGTCTATCGGGAGCATTCGGAGGCGGCCCCATCGTACCCGCTCCGGAACTCGCCCGAGGGCGAACCGTGTCCGGGCAACGTTGTCATCTCCCGACGGTGTCAGCGTCCGGTCGACGGCGGCCCAGCCGGGCGAGGCATCGAGCCATGCTCGATTCGAACGAGTCCGGCCGCTAGCCGCGCGCGGGCAACACCTGACACCGATCGTGTCGACAGCGATGGCAACTTCGCTGCAGCTCGTTCGCGGAGGCGTGCTACAGCCGATCGGCGCGGGAAGTCACCTCATCGAGCGCATTCTGGAGGCGGTCGAGAAGTGGACGAAGCGGAACGCGAGTGCCGACCAAGATCGGCTCCGCCTGCTCGACCCTGAGTCGGCAGAACGGCAGCGGCACGATGTGCCGGTCCCAGCGCTTGGTGAGGCGAATGGCGGGGCGGGCGCTGACCGCCCATGGCTGAAGGGGAACGCCGGCCTCGCGGGCGACGATGAGCGCGCCGGGCTTGGCGCGGCGGTAGGGACCGAGCGGGCCATCAGGGCTGACGACCGGCGAGGCACCCTCGCGACCGACGCGTGCGAGCTCCAGCGAGAGACGGGCCGCCTCCGATCGCTCGCCTTCAGCCGGCAGCTGGACAGATCCTGAGCCGAGCGCCGCCAGCATGCTGCTCATCACCTCGCCGCGAAATGTCCGGGTACTGAAGCTGACGTGCCGCTGATGCGCCCGCATGCGCCAGGCGGCGATCGCCGCGGCGAGGTTGTACTCGTGCCAGAAGGCGAGCACCACCTGGTCACCGGTGACCGTCGCACCGCTGACCCGGCACGTCGCGCCGACGAGCCGGATGTACCACGCCAGTCCGTGTCCCATCAGCCGAGCCAGCCACGCATGTCGGACCGCTGAGCTCAGAGGTAGCGCTCCCCGGCCGTGCGGGCGATCTCATCGAGGACCGGCTTGATCTCCTCGGCCCGGTCCCTGTGGCAGACGAGCAGTGCATCCGGGGTGTCGACGATGATGAGATCCTCGAGCCCGACCGTCACGACCAGGCGATCACCGCCGTGCACGAGGACGCGGTGCGAGCCGCGATCGAGATGGTTGCCGCTGGCGACCAGATCGGCACCGCTGGCACCCGAAAGCGCCTCGAGGAGCGCCGACCACGAGCCGATGTCGGACCAGCCCGCGTTCAATGGCACCACCGCCATGCGACCCTCTGCCGCGGCCGGCTCGGCGATGCCGACGTCGATCGTGATCGCCGGCACGGCCTCCAGGATGGCCCGCACCTCGCTCATCCATCCCGGCGTGCGGTGCAGCGCTTCGACCCGGTCGAGCGCCACCGCAAGCGCCGGCTGAAAGCGCTCGAGCGCCTGGCGAAATGCGTACACGCGCCAGACGAAGATGCCGGCGTTCCAGTAGTGATCACCCTCCTCCACGAACGCGGCCGCACGCGCGGCATCCGGTTTCTCGACGAAGCGCTCGACGAGCGCGGTTGACACATCGGGGTGGAGGCGCGACCCGGCCTTGATGTAGCCGTAGCCGGTGGCCGCGTTGGTGGGCACGACGCCGAGCGTGACCAGGTAGCCGCGCTCCGCCGCCCGGGCGGCTTCTCGCAGCCCACTGGCGAATGCTTCCTCATCGGCGACGAAGTGGTCCGCCGGCAGGACGATGGCCACCTCGTCGCTCTCGCGCCGGGCCATCACGGTGGCCAGGCCGGCCGCGACCGCGGTCGAGCGCGCGAGGGGCTCGCCGAGCACGTTGTCCTCGGGAAGCTGTGGCAGTTGCCGCTGCGTCGGCCGCACGTGCGCCTGGTTGGTGATGACGAAGATGTCGTGCGGCTTCAGGATCGCGCCCAGGCGGGCGACGGTCTGCTGGAGCAGGCTCGTGTCGCCGGTCAGCGGCAGCAGCTGCTTCGGTGTCTCGCGACGCGAGAGCGGCCAGAGTCGGGTGCCGGCGCCGCCGGCCATCACGATCGCAAACATCAGGTGACGCGAGGCTACCAGAGGCACGGACCGCGGCGCGGTACAGCCAGCGTCATGTCAGATTCTCACGTGGAGAAACCTATACCGGATCATTTCTTCGCTGCGCTGGCACGCGAGGGTGGGTGGACACGAGAAAGCCTGTCTACCTTCCACACCGAGAGAATCTGCATGGAAATCCCACCCGAAACCACGGATAGCTCTCCAGCCATGAGAATCCGAGAGGAATCGGCGCCGAACGCGGTTATTCGCGGTCGACCTCGGCCTCCAGACGCTCACCCAGCTCCAGCGTGCGCCGATACGCGGCCCACACCGCATCGGAGAAGACCGTGCGGATTCGTCCCTTCTCGAGCTCATAGATGGCAGCCGCGCTCGTGCCACCCGGCGACGTGACCGCGTTGCGCAGCTGCGCAGGATGGAGCTCCGACTGCTGAGCGTATTCAGCCGACCCGACGAGCGTCGCGACGACCAGGTCGTGCGCCAGCTCGCGGGGGAAGCCCATGTGGACGCCGGCGTCGATGAGCGCCTCCATGACCGCGAACAGGTACGTGGGTCCGGTCCCGGAGAGGGCGGTGGCCATGGCGACGAACGATTCATCGGCGACCTCGCGATCGTCGCCCAGCGAGCGGAGGGCGGCCCGCGCCAGATCGCGCTGCCCTGCGGTACAGGCATCCGATGCGCTCCAGACCGTCATGCCGCGACGGATCTGGGAAGGCGTGTTCGGCATGGCGCGAACGACCGCCGCGTGCTGAAGGCCGTCGACCAGCGTGCGCAACGTCGCCCCGGCCACGATCGACAGGACGACCTGCTCGGCGCCGATCCGACCGCGCAGCTCGCGCATGACCCGACCCAGCATCTGCGGCTTCACGGCCAGGACGACGACCTCGGCATCGCCGAGGGCATCACGGTTGGCGGCGACCGGGTGAATGCCATGCCGCTCGGCGAGGGCCTCGCGTCGATCACGGCGAGGGTGCGAGGCCGCGAGGCGCTCGGGCGTCACCGCGCGATTGGCGAGCAGGCCCGCGATCATCGCCTCGGCCATCACGCCGGCCCCGATGATCCCGACCCGCATCTGACGTCGCGCTGTCATGCGTCCTCCTGCCGTACGTCGCTCACGACCAGCTCGGCACCGCGCAGCCGTCGCGCCTCCTCCACTTCGCCCATCGGCGCCCAGGCCCGCTCGAGCAGCGTCTCGGACGCCCCGGCCAGGCGGCGGGCACCCGTGACGTCGCCGAGGTGCAGCATTGCGCGCCCGAGTCCGAGCGCGGCCAGTCCCTGCTCGTGCTCCGCGCCGACGTCGCGTGCCTCGTCGATCGCCTCGGCATAGTACCGACGCGCGCTGTGCGGGTCGCCGGCGGCCACCCGCAGATCCCCGATCCGGCGGGCCTGCCGCGTCGCCTGGAGCGTCATCCCCGCCTGCTCGAAATGCCAGAGCGCCCGGTGGGCCCACGCATCGGCCGGCCACCAGTCATGTTCGGACAGGGCGCGGTCCATGGCCGATGCGGCCGCGGCGCCCGCGCGTCGATGATCGTTCGCTCGCTCCGCCTCGAGGTAGGGTGCCGCCAGCGCCGTGCGGCGCAGCGCCAGTGGCAGCTCGCGGAGGCCGCGGCGTGCGGCGGGAGCGTCGGTCGACAGGGCGGCGGTCGCCCGAGTCACGAGCCGTCGCAGCAAACCGGGACGCGGCTCACCCCACGATGGTCGCGCATGCCGGTGCGTGTGGCTGCCGCCCATCCGCGGGCCTCAGTCCCGCGCGGCGGCCTGAAGCTCGTCGACTCGATCGACGCGCTCCCAGGGCAGATCCAGGTCGTCGCGGCCGAAGTGGCCGTAGGCCGCGGTCTGGCGATAGATGGGTCTCCGCAGGTCGAGATCTCGGATGATCGGCCCTGGCCGCAGGTCGAACGAACGCTGGATCGCCTCGGCAAGCCGTGCCTCCGAGCAGGTCCCCGTGCCGTAGGTCTGAACGTTGATGGCCAGCGGATGTGCGACGCCGATCGCGTACGCCAGCTGGATCTCGCAACGGCGCGCCAGCCCGGCGGCGACGACATTCTTGGCCACGTAGCGAGCCATGTAGGCGCCGGAGCGGTCGACCTTGGTCGGGTCCTTGCCACTGAACGAGCCGCCTCCGTGGCGCGCCATGCCACCGTAGGTATCCACGATGATCTTGCGACCCGACAGGCCCGAGTCCCCCATCGGCCCGCCGATCACGAACCGGCCGGTCGGATTGACAAGGTGGCGCGTCTGGTCGTCGAGCAGCGCCGCGGGGATCGCGGCTTCCACCACGTGCTCCCGCACCGCAGACGTCAGGTCGGCCATGTCGACCTCGGGATCGTGCTGGGTGCTGACCAGGACGGTATGCACCCGACCGGGACGGCCGTTGGCGTCGTACTCGATCGTGACCTGGCTCTTCCCGTCCGGGCGCAGGAACGGGAGCGTGCCCTCCTTGCGGACCTGGGCCAGGCGGCGGGCCACGCGATGCGCCAGCAGGATCGGCATCGGCATCAGCTCGTCCGATTCGTCAGAGGCATAGCCGAACATCATTCCCTGGTCGCCCGCCCCCAGCTCATCCGCCTCGAGTCCCTGGCGCGCCTCGAGCGCATGATCGACGCCACGCGCGATATCGGGTGACTGCTCCTTGATGGCGGTCATCGTCCCGCACGTCTCCCAGTCGAACCCGAGCCGGCTGTCGTTGTAGCCGATCTCGCGCACGGTGCGGCGCACCACCTCCTGCACGTCGACGTAGTGGGTCGTCGTCAGCTCGCCGAGGACCAGGACCATCCCGGTTGTCGTGGCAACCTCGACGGCGGCACGCGCATTCGGATCATGCCGCAGGACATCGTCGAGGATGGCATCCGCGACGGCGTCGCACAGCTTGTCGGGGTGTCCCTCAGTCACCGATTCGGAGGTGAACAGGACGGAGGGGGTCGGGTCTGGCATCGGCTCTCCGGCTTCGCTCAACGGGCGCGGCGAGTGTAGCGCCTCAGGCCGTGTCGGCCGGTGCCTGGGCAGGAACCATGAGGACGACGGCGATCACCGTGGTCAACGGCACGGCCGCCACGATGCCGATGCTGCCGACCAGCGCCCGGATCACCTCGACCGCCACGATCTCACCGTTCAGCACCAGCAGCGGGGACTGCCCACTCAGCGCGAACAGCAGGAGGAGCGGCAGACCGGCACCGAGATACGCGAGCACCAGCGTGTTGATGGTCGCCGCGATGTGGGACCGTCCGACCCGCATCGCCCGACCCATCACCCCGGCCCTGGTGGCCACCTGCTCGGCACGATGGAGCTGCTCGACCGTGGCGGCCTGCGTGACGGTGACATCGTCGAGAACGCCGAGCGCGCCGAAGACCGTCGCCGCCAGCAGGATCCCGTTCAGGTCGATCCGATCGCCGACCAGCGGAATGAGGAACGCGATCTCCTCGTTGCCCTGGAGCGCGGTGAAGCCTGCCGCGGCCGTGAAGGCGGCGGCGAGACCCGCCGTCAGGGCCAGCGCGGCGAAGGTGCCGGACACCGCAGCCAGCGTCACGCGGCTGAAGCCCTCGGTCAGCAGCAGGGTGGCGAGCGTCACCGCGGCGCCCACACCGACCGCCAGCAGGATCGGATCGAAGCCGCGCAGCAGCAGAGGCACCACGACCCTGACGATGACCGTCAACGTGAGCGCCAAGGCCACGATCGACCGCAGGCCGCGCAATCCCCCGACCGCGATCACGGCGACCGCGAACACCGCGGCCACCATGGCCAGCAGCGGAATGCGCCACGGCTCGCTGATCACCGCGGAGCTTCCCGCGGCCGGGCCGGTGAACCTGGTGACGACGACCTCGTCCCCAATCTCGTACGGCTCCCGGTTCGACGATCCGGGAACGGCCGCTGAACCGTCCTGGACCACCGCTTCGACCCGGGCCCCGTCATCCAGCTCGACCGCGAACAGCGGCAGGCCCGCCGGATCTGCCCCGAGCGACTCGGCGATCCGGCCGTGATCGGTGCGCTGGCCGACCACCGGGATCGCGTCCGACGGCGTGAGGTCCGGCATCACCCACAGGCCGATGACCAGCGCCGGGCCGATGAGGAGCGCCGGCAACGTGGCGCCGATGCGCCGAAGGAGCGAGTCATCCATGCCGCCCGAGGATAGCGCCCGGGCTATCCTTGGAAACCCATGCCACAGTTCGACGCCCGTCACCCGGAGCTGCTCGCGTACCTGTCCGAATTTCCGCTCCTGGATGCGACGGTCTACCTGAACACCTGTTCGCTCGGCGCACGCTCAGAGCGGTCGCGGCGCCGCCTGGACTCCTTCCTGGCGGACTGGGACGAGCTCGGCGCGCGAGCCTGGTACCGCCGCTGGCTCGGCGAGCTGGACGGCCTGCGTGAGGACTTCGGCTCCCTGGTCGGTGTTCCCGGCGCCGAGATCTCGCTGGCTCCGAACGTGAGTACCGCCCTGGCGGTCATCGCGTCCGCGCTCGATCCGATCCACCGTGGCGATCGGGCCAGTCTCGACCGCCTGACGGCCGCGGGCATCGCGGCGGGAAGCCGGCCACGCACGCGAGTGGTAACCACGGCGCTTGATTTCCCGACGATCGGCCACCAGTGGCTGGCGCGAGCTCCGCTCGGCGTGGAGGTGACCGTGGTCCCCTCAGACGACGGGGTGACCGTCGAGCTGGCCGCCCTGGCCGAGGCGATCGACGAGCGCACGGCGCTGGTTGCCATCGGCCATGTCTTCTTCACGACCGGAGCCCTCAACGATACGGCCGCACTGGGGCGCATCTGCCACGAACGCGGTGCGCTGCTCCTGGTGGACGCCTACCAGGCCACCGGGATCGTTCCGACCGACCTCGCGGGCGACGAGATCGACGTCTACGTCTCCGGAACGCTGAAGTGGCTCTTCGGTGGGCCGGGCACTGCCTTCATGCGCGTGAGGCCCGAGCTATGGGAGGCGCTCATCCCCACGACGACGGGCTGGTTCAGCAGCGCGCGCCAGTTCGCGTTCGCCATCGACGAGCTCGAGCTCGCACCTGACGGGCGTCGCTATGAGCTCGGCACGCCGTCGGTCCCGTCGGCGGCGATTGCGCGCGGAGGCACGGAGCTGGTCCGTGGGATCGGCGTCGAGCGCCTTGGCGAGCGGACCCGAGACCTCGGCCAGATCCTGATCGGTCTCGCCGATGATGCAGGCCTCGAGGTGCTGGGCGTTCGCGATGCGTTGCAGCGCGGCGGAATCGTGCCGATCGCGGTCGCGGATCCGAAGCCGGTCGTCGACGCGCTGGCCAGTGACGGGATCATCGTGGACTTTCGACCCGGCATCGTGCGCTGCTCACCCGCGTTCTACAACACCGAGGACGAGGTACGGCTGCTGGTCGACCGCCTGGCGGCCCACGTCCGGGCGCAGGATCGCGCGGTCAGCTGAGCTGAAAGAGGCCGAGGCGGTGCGCCACTGCGGCCGCCTCCGTTCGGCGAGTCACGCCGAGCTTGCCGAGGATGTTGCTGACGTGCACGCCGGCGGTGCTCTCCGCCATGAACAGCTTGTCGCCGATCTGGCGGTTGCTGCGGCCGTCCGCGAGCAGGGAGAGCACTTCGCGCTCGCGCGCGGTGAGCCCCAGCCGGCCGGCGGCGTCATCGGCAGTGTCGACGCCCTCGAGGCCGATGCGAGCGCGGCGCGCGAGTGACTCGATCGCCTCGCGCAGCGGGCGCGCCCCCAGCTCCACGGCGATGGCGTGCGCCTCCGCGAGGGCAGAGGCGCCGTCCTCACGCTTCCGCGCCACGAACGCGATGGCGGCGAGGTGCGCGAGCGCCCGTGCCAGCTCGTACGGACGGCCGAGGGCGCGTCGGGCGAAGACCGCAGCATCCCACGCGTCGAGATCCGCATCGCCCCGTGCGCGCGAGGCGAGCGCCTTCGCGAGCAGATGATCGGCTGTGATCGCAGCCGCAGGCTGTGACGTCACCTCGCGTATCCGTTCGAGGTGACGCTGCATCTGTTCCTCGAGCTCGCCTGTTCGCGCGATTGCGGTGGCTTCCCGCTCGGAGTCACCGACTCCCCGCGCCGCGTCGGCCTCGTCGGACTCCGCGCGCAGCCCGGTCAGGATCAGGTGACGCGCATCGGTGTCGAGGTCCGGCTCGATCAGCCGATCGAGCGTCTCGGCAATGATCTCCCGCGCCACCATCGGCTCACCGGCCACGACGGCCAGCTCCGCGCGACGAGCACTGATCAGGTCCGGATCGGGTCCGACCAGCCGCTCACCGAGCGCGTCGTAGGTGAGCAGATCCCGACGCGCCCGCGCGAGCTGGCCGCGCCCCGTGTAGAGCTGAATTCGATTGGAGAGGAGCCAGCGCATCGCGTAACGCGTCGGATCGCTGGCAATGGTGGCGTCGAGCACGCGTGCCGCCTCATCCCATCGACCAAGCTCGAACAGCGCGCGTCCCATCTTGGAGCCGAGCTGTCCGCCGAATCGTGCCTCTCCCCCCATCGCACGCAGGCGCTCGCGCGCCGATCGAGCCACCTCCAATGCCTCCTCGTGCCTCGCCGACTCGTCGAGCGCCCAGCCGAGCGCGACCGCGGTGAGAAAGATGGCCTGCGGATCACCCAGACGCAGGGCAAGCTCGTAGCCGTCACGCAGCAGCGGGACGCCGCGTTCCAGGTCAGATCGGCAGGCGAGGTCCAGGCCGAGCGCCGTGAGTGCCCGCGTCTCGGCCAACGTGGCACCCACCGTCCTCGATATGGCCAGCGCCGCCTCGGCAAGCGCCATCGACTCGCTGAATCGGCTGCGAACCATGAGGGAGTGCGCAATGTCCGCGATCACCCGCGCTCGCTCGTGGGTCGGCGGATCGATCGGGATCAGGGCAACGGCCCGCTCCATGGCGACCACGCCGGATTGCCAATCGCCCGACTCGTTGAGATACCAGGCCAGCCGATGTTGGAGGACGCCGGCACGCATCGGCTCGGCGACCGGGTCGGTCTCGTCGAGCGCGGATCGAACCAGGTCGATCGACCGGCGCGGGTCGCCCGCCTGCGCGGCGGCCTCGGCCGCCTCCTCGAGAACGACCGTCCGATCGATGCCGGTCGGCAGCAGCTCGGGCGCCACCTTGGTCCACAGCTCGAGACTGCGCTCGAGGAACGCCTGTGCCTCGGGATAGGCGAATGCCTGTGCTGCCGCTCGCCCCGCCGCCAGCGTGGCCGGCAGGGCCCGCTCGAGATCGTGGGCCAGGAGCCAGTGGTGGGCCAATTGGGCTGCCAGACCCGCGCGATCCTGAGCGTCGCTCATTGCCCGTCGCCCGAGCGCGGCGGCATACGCCGCGTGCAGCTGCGTGCGCTCGTTGGGCAGCAGCTCGTCGTAGACCACCTCCTGCACGAGCGCATGGCGGAACCGATAGCCGGGAACCTCCTCCGGCGCGGTCGGCACCAGAAGGTGGTGCTCCACGGCCTGACGAACCGCCTCGGTCAGGACGCGCTCGGGAAGGTCGGCGACCTCGGCGAGGATGACGTGATCCACCCTGGCTCCCGCCACCGAGGCGATGCGGAGCACGCGCTGCGCCTCTCCCTCCAGGTACCGCACGCGGTCCTCGAGCGTGTCGCGCAGGCTGCGCGGCAGCGCCAGCCCCGCCTCACCGGCCGCCATGAGCTCTTCCACGAAGAACGGGTTGCCGCCCGAGCGCGAAAGGACCGTCGATACGAGCTCCGGATCGGGTGCCTCACCCGTGATCCCGGCGAGCTGCTCGGCCAGCTCATCGGCCCCGAACGCATTGAGCTCGGTGATGTCGACGCTCTCGAGGCGCTGGAGCTCGGCCAACAGCGGCCGAAGCGGATGTCGCCGATGAAGCTCGTCCGATCGGTACGTACCGATGAAGAGCATCCGCGCCTCGCGCGCGTTGCGAACCAGGAAGCGCATCAGGTCGCGCGTCGAGGAGTCGGCCCAATGCAGATCCTCGAGGATCAGCACAATGGGTGCATCGACCGACAGCCGCCTCAGGATCGAGAAGACGACCTCGAACAGCCGGGCCTGGGCCGCGATGGCCCCCGGGCTCCCGTCGCCGCGACGGCCGCTGGCCGATCGAGGGGTCCCGAGATCGGGAAAGAGGTGCGAAAGCTCCGCGCGGCCCGGGCCGATCACCTCGTCCAGCCGGTCGGGCGAGAGCGACTGAAACAGGGGCCTGAGCGCACCGACGAACGGCGCGTAAGGCAGACCCGTCTCTCCGAGCTGAAGGCAGTCGCCGATCAGCACACGGGCGCCGGAGGAGCGCGCGCCGGCGACGAACTCGTTGATGAGCCGCGTCTTGCCGATCCCCGCGTCCCCGGCCACCAGGCGCGTGGTCGGCCGATGATCAACCGCCAGCAGCAACGCATGCCGGAGGCGCTCGAGCTCGGAGGCGCGCCCCACGAAGATCGGGCTGCTCAGGCGGGCCATGGTCATGATCATACCCATCGAAGCTCCCCGGTCGACCGCCGCGAGTCAGGCTGCGGCAACGGAATCGCGCAGTCCCCTGCGATGCCGACAGATCAGCGACCGCGTCGCCAGCTCGCTCCGGCCGATCCGCCGCGCGATCTCCGCCCCGGAGTAGCCATCGGCGCTGAGCAGTAACGCCGCCCGGACATCGTGCGGCAGCGCTGCCAGCCGTCCTGTGAGAAGGGCCGCCGACTCCCGCTCGATCAGTTCGTCCTCGGGCGATGGAGCGACTCCTCGCCACACCAGCTCGGGCGCCCTTCGCCGCGCAACCTTATGGTGACGGGCCCGGCTGGTGGCGAGGTTGAGCCCCACGCGGAACAGCCAGCCTCGCAGATGCCGTGGCTGGCGACCCGCAGCCAGCTCAATCAGGAGACGAACGAAGGTCTCGTGGACCAGATCCTCGGCGGCGGCCTGGTCCCGGGTGTACGCGGCGAACCGGCTGCGCAGGGCGTCGGCGTGGTCGGCATACGCGGTCGAGGCAAGCATGGCCAACGCGGCGACCGTCTCCCCCCGGGCGCGTCCCGCGCCCCGGTCGCCGTGCTCACCTCGGGACATCCCCATGCGCGGAGGATGCGTCTAAAGGTGGGCTCAACGCATCTGGAGAACCTTTATTTCTTAGGTTCCCGAGTCCCAGGATTCGCTGTATGCCTTCTGCGCCGGCGTGAGTGAGTCGATCCTGATCCCCATGCTCTCGAGCTTGAGCGCCGCGACGCTGCGGTCGATCTCGTCCGGGATGCCGTACACGATCGGCTCGAGGGCATCGACGTTGGCACGCAGCCACTCGAGGCCAAGCGCCTGGTTCGCGAAGCTCATGTCCATGACCAGGGCCGGATGGCCCTCCGCGGCGCCCAGGTTGACCAGGCGCCCATCGGCCAGCAGGTAGATGCGCCGGTCATCCGGCATGTGGTACTCGGTCGTGAAGGGCCGCACCTCTCGCTTACCGCTCGCCAGCTCCTCGAGCGCTTCCAGCTCGAACTCATCGTTGAAATGGCCGGCGTTCGCCAGGATCGCGCCGTCAGGCATCAGCGGGAAATGCTCTCGACCCCAGACGTTCAGGTTGCCGGTGGCCGTGATGAAGACCTCGCCGACACTGGCCGAGGCGGTGGCGTTCATGACGCGGTATCCGTCCATCGCGGCCTCGAGCGCCCGCACCGGATCCACCTCGCACACGATGACATTGGCGCCCATGCCGTGGGCCCGCATGGCGATGCCACGCCCCACCCAGCCATAGCCGCCGATCACGACCGCCTTACCGGCGAACAGGATGTTGGTCGCGCGCAGGATCCCGTCGATCGCGCTCTGGCCGGTGCCGTAGCGATTGTCGAACAGGTGCTTGGTGAGCGCCTCGTTGACCGCCACCACCGGATAGCGCAGCTTGCCGGCGTTGGCCATGGCGCGCAGTCGGATGACGCCGGTGGTGGTCTCCTCCGTGCCGCCGATGACGTCGGGCAGCAGCTCCGTGCGCTTCGTGTGCAGCTCGTTCACGAGATCGGCCCCATCGTCCATGGTGATCTGCGGCCGGTGGTCGAGCGCTGAACCGATATGCGCGTAGTACGAATCGCGGTCCTCGCCCTTGATGGCGTAAACCGGAATCCCGTGATGGGTGACCAGCGACGCCGCCACGTCATCCTGGGTCGATAGTGGATTGGATGAGCACAGGACGACGTCGGCCCCGCCATCGGCGAGCGTGCGCACCAGGTTCGCGGTCTCGGCGGTGACGTGCAGGCATGCGCTGATTCGCCACCCGGCCAGCGGCTGCTCGACCGCGAAGCGTTCGCGGATGGCGGCCAGGACCGGCATCTGTCGGTCCGCCCATTCAATTCTCAGTCGCCCGACATCGGCGAGGCCGATGTCAGCAACGTCATGGTTCACTTCGGTTCGCGTGGCCACGGAAATCGTATCGCCTCTCGTATCGGTCGCATCAATCCCCAGCCTCCGGCGCGCCGTCTGGCGAGCCGCTCGATGAGCTGGCAATGCGTACGGTAGCCGAGGCGGGCGTAGGCCGCGACCGCGGGGTCGTTATCGGCGTGAACATTGAGCGCGACGTCGGTGACGCGAGCGAGGAGATCCGCTGTGACCGCGCTGGTGACCATCTTCGCGAAGTCGTGCCCGCGGTAGTCCACGTGCGTCATCACGTTGCCGACGACGGCGATCTCCTCGCGCGGATTGACCGCATGCGTGCCCGCGGCACTCACGAGCCGCCCCCGGACGCGGACACCGTAGTACACGCCATCCTCGACCACCGACGGCGGAAAGCCGCCCCGGTACCCGAGCTGGTAAAGCCGATTGAGATCGTCGATGTCCTGGGCGGTCAGCCGATCCGCCGGACCCGCGAACGGCGTGAACGTCTGCCGATCGACGGCCATGCGCAGCATGACGAGTGGCGAGTCGAGCTCGTACAGGTCCCGCAGCGCGGCTTCCTGGAGCTCCGTGGCCTGAAGGTAGGCGTCGCGCGGCTTCAGGACGCCCTCCAGGATCGCGCGGCAACCATCGGGCGCACCCATCAGGAAGAGTGGTTGGGGGACCAGGCCCTCGTGGTGCATCGCGAGCGCGGTTGGCCGCCCGGCATCGTCGTGCGCGAGCGCCCATGCCACCCGCGCGCGATTCGGCCCGTCGAGATCGCCGAGTGCGTAGGCGGCGTACAGGCGATCGCGGCGCAGGAACGCGGCGATCTCGCCGCGATCGCTGACGGGCCTCGCGCGAGGTCGGGGCGACGCTGCGACGGCCATCGGTCCGACGATGCTCAGTACGTCAGCAGAGCGTGGATGTCGAACTCGTCCAGCTGCTCGCGACCGTTCAGCGCCCCGAGCTCGACCATGAACGACAGCCCGGCGATCTCGCCGCCGAGCCGACGCACGAGCTCGATGGTGCCCATGACGGTGCCACCGGTGGCCAGCAGGTCGTCCACGATCAGCACCCGCTGCCCCTTGGCGATGGCGTCAGAGTGGATCTCGAGCGTCGCCGTCCCGTACTCGAGCTCGTATTCGACCTCGATCGTCTCCGCGGGCAGCTTGCCGAGCTTGCGGACCGGGACGAAGCCGGCGCCCAGCTTGTACGCCAGCGGGGCCGAGAAGATGAAGCCGCGCGACTCCATCCCGACGACGATGTCCACCTTCGTCCCACCCACCTGCTCCGCCATGCGGTCGATCACGTCGCGGAACGCATCGGCATCCTTGAGGAGCGTGGTGATGTCGTAGAAGAGGATCCCCGGCTTCGGAAAATCGGGGACCTCCCGGATGAGCGCGCGAAGGTCGTCGACGGACGAGTCGGTCACGGTGGTGTGGGCACTCCGAGCTGAATTCCTGGACGGCGTCAGTGCCGGCTGAGTCTAGACCGATGCGCCTGCCGGCGGCAATGAAGCGCCGTTGCGGCTCGTTAGGTCACGTGCCTCCACGACGGGCATTTGACCCAACGGACGCGTCCGTTGTCGATTGACGCCCAGGTCACCATTTAGCGGACCGGTGGGCCCTTTTGGTGACCAATCCAAGCGTGGCCGTTCCTCTGGGCGCGCGTTTCCATGCGGTATTGCTCACCTGCGCGGCAGGTGACCGAATCTGGGTGCGACGTGCGGACTCAGAATTCGTAATCCCAGTGGACATCGGGGGGAGCCGACGATTTCGACGGTAGCGCCACAGGATCGGCGTGCCGGGCGTCCAGTTGGGCGGCTCCCAGCGGCCTCACGCCGGAGAGGCTACCGGAAGGCCGAGGGCATGTGCGCCCTCGATCATGCGGCGGTCGTAGGTGACGAGCGCCTCGAGCTCATCGGCGAGCCGAAGGGCCGTCGCGAGATGAATGGCATCCAAGGATCGGAGCGACAACGGATCGATCCTTGCCGCTTCGTCCAGGATCTGGTCGTCGATCGCAATCAGCGAAACTCGGGTGACCAATCCTCGCGCACGCGATAGCCGCTTCGGCAGCGCTCGACGCGTGGCACGGACAACCTCGGTCCGGAAGAGCGATGAGGAGCTGCGGGCGGGCCAGCGGCTGAGCCACGAGACCAGCGCGGCTGACTCCGGTTCATCCAAAACGAGCTTTACGCCCGCCGATGCGTCGAGGTATACGGACCGCGCCATCAGAGGCGGTCTTCCCGCATCTCGTCGAGCACCTCGGAGAGGATCGGTTCGCCGAGCTCGCGAGCTGGCGGCGGACCCAGGTCGAGGAGATCGCCTCGGGCGGGCGTCGCCTTTCCTTCCGCAATCAGCCGGTCGATAATGCTCTCTCCTGGAAGGAGCGGCGCGAGGCGTGCCACCGGGCGGCCGCGGTCGGTCACCTCGATCGTCTCCCCCGCCTCGGCGCGGCGCACGTACTCCGAGGCGTTCTGTCGCAGCTCACGGATTCCGACTCTCTCCATGTGCGACATTGTAGCACATACATCCGTACACAAACCAGGACGAAGTCAATCGGCCGCGGATGCCAGCCGACGCAGCACGGTCTGCAGAACCCCACCGTTGCGCATGTAGGTGAGGTCCATCTCACCATCCAGCCGGGACACCACCCGGAAGCGGGTGTCCCGCTCGTCTTCGCCGCGAGCGATCACCGTCAGCTCCTGCCGCGGGCGCAGCCCGTCGGCAAGACCCTGCACGTCGAACGTCTCCCGCCCGCTCAGGCCCAGCGACGACGCGCTCTCCCCCGGCAGGTACTGGAGCGGCAGAATTCCCATCCCGACCAGGTTCGACCGATGGATCCGCTCGTACGATTCGGCGATGACCGCGCGAACGCCGTGGAGCATCGGCCCTTTGGCGGCCCAGTCGCGCGACGATCCCGACCCATACTCCTTGCCCGCCAGCAGGATGAGCGGCGTCCCCTCATCGGCGTAGCGCATCGCAGCGTCGAAGATGCTCATCCGCTCGCCCGTGGGCAGATGCTCGGTGACGTTGCCCTCCGCGTCCGGCGTGAGCGCGTTGCGCAGCCGGATGTTGGCGAAGGTTCCGCGCATCATCACGTCGTGATGGCCACGCCGCGAGCCGTACGAGTTGAACTCACGGGGCTCCACGCCGTGCTCGACAAGCCACGCCCCTGCGGGAGATGTGCGCGCGATCGAGCCGGCGGGCGAGATGTGATCCGTCGTCACGCTGTCGCCGAGCATGGCGAGCGCCCGCGCCCCGCTGATGTCCAATAGGTCGCCCGGCGCCGCCGCGGCTCCGTCGAAGAACGGAGGTCGCGCCACGTAGGTCGACTCCGGATCCCAGGTGTAGCGGTCGCCGTGGGGGACCGGGAGATTGCGCCATCGGTCGTCACCGTCAAAGACCGATGCGTAATTGCGCGAGAAAATCTCGCCGCTCACCGCCTTGAGCACGACGCTCGAGACCTCCTGTGGGCTCGGCCAGAGGTCGGCCAGCATGACCGGCGCACCGTCGCGATCGGTCCCGATGGGCTCGGTGGTCAGGTCGATGTCGACACGGCCGGCGAGCGCGAAGGCGACCACCAGCGGGGGCGAGGCGAGATAGCTGGCGCGTGCCAGGGGATGGATCCGCCCCTCGAAATTGCGGTTGCCGGACAGCACTGCGACGCCGACGATGTCGTTGGCCTCGATGGCGTCCGCGACCGGTTCCGTCAGCGGTCCTGAATTACCGATGCAGGTGGTGCAGCCGTAGCCGACGAGCTGGAAGTGCAGGGCGTCGAGAGGATCCATCAGGCCGGCGGCTTTGAGATAGTCGGTCACCGCCCGCGAGCCCGGCGCGAGTGAGGTCTTGACCCACGGCTTGGTCATCAGGCCCCGCGCGACGGCGTTACGGGCCACGAGTCCGGCAGCGACCATCACCGAGGGGTTGCTCGTGTTCGTGCACGAGGTGATGGCGGCGATCACCACCGATCCGCTGCGAATCCGATGGGGCTCTCCGTCGAGCGTGACCTCCGTGGCCCTGTAATGAGCGTCCGCGGGCGGAGTCTCCGGGTCGTGACGCGCCGGTGCAGGATCGACGTTCGAGGCCGCGTCCGGATCGCGCGTGTAGGATGGCGGATCCGACGCCGGGAAAGAGTCGTCACTGGCTTCATCAACGGATCCGGCTGGCTCGTGCGCCTCGTGCCCGGGGACGACGGACACTGTCCCCTCAGCGTGCGTATGGAGCCCGTCCGGGAACGCGGCGCGGAAGTTGTCCCGCATGTCCGTGAGCGCCACGCGGTCCTGCGGACGCTTGGGGCCGGCCAGCGACGGCACCACCGTTGACAGGTCCAGGCTGAGCGACTCGCTGAAAATTGGCTCGGGCGAGTCATCGGTGCGGAAGAGTCCCTGTGCCTTGGTGTATGCCTCGACCCTGGCGATCACCTCGTCGGGCCGCCCCGTCATGCGCAGGTAACGAAGCGTCTCCTCGTCGACCGGGAAGAGCGTCGCGGTCGCGCCGAACT
Organism: Chloroflexota bacterium; assembly: GCA_030859955.1. GTDB lineage: Bacteria > Chloroflexota > Limnocylindria > QHBO01 > QHBO01 > JACDBZ01. The sequence goes on from JALZJE010000030.1 coordinate 19,031, forward strand.
CCGGACTCATGTTGCTGATCGTGGCCCGATCGGCCAGCCCCAGGCGCGTGAGGCCCGGTCCGTAGAATTCGACGAACTTGCCGACCACGCCGTGCGCACGGAGCTGCTGGGTGACGTACAGGACGAGATCGGTCGCGGTGGTGCCGGGAAGCAGATCGCCGTCCAGGCGAAATCCGACCACGACCGGCATCGGCTGATAGCAGGGCTGCCCAAGCAGTGCGGCCTCCGCCTCGATGCCGCCCACGCCCCAGCCGACGACGCCCAGGCCGTTGATCATGGTGGTGTGCGAATCGGTGCCGACCAGGGTGTCGGGCAAGAGGACGCCGTCGCGCTCGGCCACCACGTCGGCCAGGAATTCGAGGTTGACCTGGTGCACGATGCCGGTGCCGGGCGGGACCACGCGGAAATCGGCGAAGGCCTGCTGGGCCCAGCGCAGCAGGGCATACCGCTCGCCGTTGCGCTCGTACTCGCGATCCACGTTGATGAGGAACGCGGCGTCGCTTCCGAATTCATCGACCTGCACCGAATGATCGATGACGAGGTCGGCCGGCACGAGCGGATTGATCCTCGACGGATCCCCTCCCATGTCGGCCAACGCGTCCCGCATCGCGGCGAGGTCGACGACGCACGGGACGCCGGTGAAGTCCTGGAGGATGACCCGGGCCGGCATGAATGGGAGCTCCGCCTCGGCGGGTTGGGCCGGATTCCACGTGGCCAGCGCCCGGACATCGTTCACGGACACGAGATCAGGATGAACATCCGCGCCGCGCAGCATGTTCTCGAGAAGAACCTTGACGGTATACGGCAGGCGCTCGAGATCGGTGGCACCGGCGGCATCGAGCCGGTAGTAGTCGTACGAGTGGTCGCCGATACGCAACGTGTCGCGGGTGGCTGCCGGCTGAGCGGATGAATCGGACGTCACGGTCGCCTCCTTTCGTCGCCGCACTGCACGCGCGGCATCGGTCGAAGTTCGGCGCCGGAGGGGTGCGCCCGTCCCGGGTCGACTGGAGTGGTCAGTATACGCCGCGGCGGTGCGACGGCCATCCACCTCGAAACGCTCGCGGCGCTCGCCCGCACTCCGCTTGGACCGATCCAGGTCAAGGGCAAGCGCGAACCGATCGATGCCTGGCTACTGGGGACGATGTAGTTATCCGACGCGGGTCCGTCTCGCGATCAATCGAGACCATGGCGCCGGAGGGAACTGGGGGGCGCGATTCCCACCATCGAGCCCTCGAGGTTGACGGCATCGCCATCGGCTGCACCTTCTCCTCGTGTGCGAGATGAGCGATAGTCAGGTGACCCACGCGCGCCAGTATGTCGGAACGCCACCGACCACCATGGAACACCCGGAAACCCATTCCGCCCATCCAGGAGGCACCGACTCATGACTCTCTCTGCTGGACGCCCGCGTGCGATCTTGAACGTCGTAGCCGGTTTCGGAATGGCGACGCTGGCTGCGTGCTCGTCCGCGGCACCGGCCGCGCCCACGACCTCCCAGTCCGATGCGACGGCCTCGGCGCCGCCAGCCTCGGCGCCGGCAGCCTCGGCGCCGACCGCCGGCGGTGAGGATGGCGAAACCGACTGGTGCCTGAACACGGTGGAGGAGGTTGCCGCCGCCATTGACGCCGAAGTGGCCGAAGCGGTCAGTACCGATGCCACCGGCATCGGCGGCGGCTGTATCTACAACGGCCCGGATGCCACGCCCGTGTACGCGATGTCCGTGGTCACCGCCGAAGGAGCCGTGGCCACCTTCGATGCGGCCAAGAATGGCGAGGGAGCAGTGACGATCGACGGGATCGGCGATGACGCCGTACTGATCAGCGCGGGGGGGCCACTTGCGGTACTGAAGGGCAGCACGTTCATCTCGCTCGGTGCGTTCGGGCCGATCATGGAGGATCCCGCTGCGTTTCGGGCGGCCATGGAGGAGCTGGGCAAGGCTGCCGCGGACCGGCTTCCCTAGCCGATTGAGCCGCGTCTGAGACTCAAACGCGCGCCCGCAGACAGGACTACGTTCGACCGTCTCCGCTGCCCGCCACAACCGCGAGGACTGCGAGCGAGGTTGCGACGGGGTCGCGACCGGCAGACACCGGAATGCGCACCTGGTTCGATCCGCTGTCCGGTCTGAATCCGGCGACCTGGAGCGCGAGGCTCATCTCGCGCCGGTCCGGCATGCGCGACCACTTCAGCGTCACCTGCCGCTCTTCCACGCGGACCTCGGGCACGCCCGCCGCCTCTGCCGCGAGTCGCACCGCAACCGCGGTGAAGAGACCCTCGACGGGTGGAGGAATCGGGCCGTATCGGTCGCGCAGCTCGTCGCGCAAGCTCGTGGCATCGGCTTCCGAGCGCGCCCGCGCGAATCGGCGATAGACCTCGAGCTTTCCACCGGAATCAGCGATGTAGTCGTCCGGCAGATACGCCGAGCCCGGCAGATCCAGGCGAATGGGTGCCGGCTCGGGGACCGGCATGCGGCCGCGCAGCATATCGACCGCCTCCGCCAGCAGGCGGGTGTACATCTCGAAGCCGACCGCGGCCATGAATCCGTGCTGCTCGCCGCCGAGGATGTTGCCCGCGCCCCGGATTTCAAGGTCGGAGAGCGCGATCTGGTAGCCCGCGCCAAGGTCGGAGGCGCTGAAGATGGCGTGCAGCCGCTTGCGGGCGATCTGTGTCAGCGGCATCCCGCGCCGATGCAGCAGGTAGGCGTGGGCGCGGCGGTCGGATCGGCCCACCCGTCCGCGCAGCTGGTAGAGCTGCGCGAGCCCGAACGTGTCGGCGCGGACGATGATGATGGTGTTCGCATTCGGAATATCGAGGCCGGACTCGATGATCGTGGTGCAGACCAGGACGTCGAACCGCCCGTCGCTGAAGTCGAGCATGACCCGCTCGAGCATGCCCTCGGACATCTGCCCATGGCCGATGGCGACCCGCGCCCCCGGCACCAGGCGCCGCACGCGCTCGGCGGCCGCCTCGATGGTCTCGACGCGGTTGTGGACGTAGAACACCTGGCCGCCGCGATCGATCTCGCGGCTGATCGCGTCGCGCACCAGGCCGTCGTCGTCCTCCGCGATGCGCGTCTGGATCGGCAGCCGCGCCTCCGGCGGCGTCTCGATCACGCTCAGGTCCCGAATGCCCACCAGCGACAGGTGCAGGGTGCGCGGGATCGGCGTCGCGGACAGGGTGAGCACGTCAACCTCGCGCCGCATCGCTTTGATGCGCTCCTTGTGGGATACGCCGAAGCGCTGCTCCTCGTCGACCACCAGCAGGCCGAGATCGGCAAAGCTGATGTCCTTGCTGAGGATTCGATGCGTCCCGATGAGGATGTCGACGCTCCCGTCCGCTACCGCGTCGACGATGCGCTCCTGCTCCTTCTTCGATACGAACCGGGAGAGCATGCCGACCTGGATCGGGAAGGCGGCCAGGCGGCGCTCGAAGGTGTGCAGGTGCTGTTGGGCGAGCACGGTGGTCGGGACCAGCACGGCGACCTGCTTCCCGTCCTGGATCGCCTTGAACGCGGCGCGCAGCGCGACCTCGGTCTTGCCGTAGCCGACGTCTCCGACGACGAGCCGATCCATCGGCCGCTGCTTGAGCATGTCGGCCTTGACCTCCTCGATGCTGCGCGCCTGATCGGGGGTCTCGGTGTACGGAAAGCTTTCCTCGAGCTCGCGCTGCCAGGTGGTATCGGCGCTAAAGGCATAGCCCGGCGCCGACTCACGCGCCGCGTAGATCTCGATCAGCTCACGGGCGAGATTCCCCACCGCGCGCCGGACTCGCGTCTTGGTCCGCTCCCAGTCGGTCCCGCCAAGCTTGCTGAGCGCCGGTGCCGGGCCGCCGCTGTAACGAGTGATCCGGCCGATCTGGTCGGCGGGCAGGAAGATCTTGTCGGTGCCCGCAAAGTCGAGCTGGAGGTATTCCTTCACGTCGTCGCCGAAGGTGCGCTGGGTCATGCCGACGTAGCGCGCGATGCCGTGGTCCACGTGCACGACATGGTCTCCCGGCTGAAGTTTGCCGATGAGATCTCGGGTCACCACCCGCTTTCCGCCGGTGAGACGACGCAGCCGCGTCGCACCGAACAGCTCACGATCCGTGAGCAGCAGCAGGCCGCTGGCGGGGTGGCTCAACCCTGCTGAGAGCGAGCCGTGGACCAGGCCGATGGTCCCCGGAGCCGGCGCCACGCGCAGCTCCGCCAGCGACGCGACCGGCTGGCCCGCCTCCTCCAGCAGCTCTCCGACCCGGCTGGCCTGGTCCGTGGTGACGACGACGCGGCGACCGTTGGCCACAAGCTCCAGGAGCCACGCACCGGCTCGCTCCGCCCGACCCGGCAGTGGCGGGGCCGCGCCATAGCCGGCGTCCTCCGCCTCCCCTTCCTCGAGCTGCTCGGCCGCCCGGGCCGCCAGGAGGTCCAGGGTTGCGACCGCGTCGTACGGCGCCGGCCAGTCCTCGGGGATCTCGGCAGCAGCCACCAGGCTCGCATGGCGATCGGTCGCCTGTGCGTCGAGGTCACGAGCCAGCGCCGCCAGCTCGGGGTGATCGGTAAGGACGAGGTGCGCGGTTGCGGGGATGTGGTTCGCGGCCGCGCCGGCGGTGAGCAACGCCGCCCACGTCTCGGCGGCCTCGCCGAGGTCGCCCTGCTCGAGACGCACCGCATCCTCGCTCAGCTGCTCGGAGGTCAGTCCCGGCGCGCGCTCACCGACCCGCTCCCAGCCATCGGCTGGCAGGAACTCGGAGGCGGGAAGAAGGTCGATGTCGGTGAGCCGGCGTCGCGAGCCCTGGGTCATTGGGTCGAAGCTGCGAATCGTTTCGATCTCGTCCCCGAACATCTCGATGCGAATCGGCTCCGATGCGCCCGGCGGCCAGACGTCGATCAGTCCGCCTCGATGCGCGAACTCGGCAATGCCTGTGACCTCCACCACCGGGTCGTAGCCACCCGCCACGAGGGTGGAGAGCAACCCGCGTTGCGAGATGCGCTCTCCGGCGCCGAGGTGGGTCCGACCCTGCCGCACCTGCTCGGGACTGAGCGTGCGCTGTACGAGAGCAAGGAGCGGGGCAACAACCACCAGGCCCTGTTGGGTGGCAAGTGAGGCGAGAACGCTGAGCCGCTCGGTGGACTCGTCGTGCTCCGGAAGGGCGCGTTCGAGCGGCAGTGCGGCACGTTCCGGAAGGGTGAGCAGGTGGGCACTGCCGAACCACGCCGCGAGGTCGTCGCTCAGCCGATGCGCCTCATCGTCGGTCCGTGTGACGACCACCAGGGGGACGGCCGGCGGGAGCGATGCCCGGCGTGCGGCCAGGTGTGCCGCCCGAGCCGCCGCCGGCACACGAAGGACGCCCGATTGCGGCAGGTGGGGCCGAAGGGCGTCAACGAGCGCAGCAACACGGCGATCACCGCCGCGTGAAGACGACATGGACAGCCCCATGGTACCGGCAAGATGCGGCGTCACGCGCCGGACTCACAGTCCCAGCCTGGCTTCGTCCGTCCCATGCATGTGCAGCCACTCAGGGGCAGCCGCGCACGCACGGGTCCCCTTGGGCTCGGCCGCCGCCGACCGGTCGCGCCCGGCCGGACCGGCCTATGCAGGGGGTGGGCGTACCAGCGAAACAATGGCCGATTACCCACCGCGAGGGTGCCTCAGCCGCACTCCCCGCTCCGTTGATGGCCATGCGACCCGTGCCATGCATATTCGGCCACTCCTTGGCCGGTACACCCATGGGAGGGATAGCCGCCCGATGACCGTGCGCGTTCCCAGCGGGTCTATTCGATATCGACGCCATTGAAGGCATTCATCGCCTCGTCGATCCCGTCGCGCAGCCAGCGTTCGGCGGCGTCCGCGCCGACCGCGACCATCTCGTCGGCGAGCTCGCGCTCATCGAGCTTGAACGTGGCCAGCACGTGGTCCATCACCTCTCCCGCGCGCCCGACCCCGATCCGCAGCCGGTTGAACTCGCTCGTGCCGAAGGACTCGATGATGTCGCGCAGGCCGTTATGGCCGCCGGCAGAACCGGATCGGCGCAGCCTGATGCGACCGAGCGGCAGGTCGATATCGTCCGCGACCACAAGCAGCTCGTTGGCAACGTCCAGGTCCGTCTGGCGCGTGGCGGCGCGGAGGGGGCCGCCCGACAGGTTCATGTATTTGAGCGGCTTCACCATGAGCACCTTGCCGGTGGGCTCCGGCCGATCCACCTCCAACAGCCCCGCTCCGTCCCTGACCCGTCCCCGGCCGGTCAGGCCCCATCGGTCCGCAAGCAGGTCGACCACGCGGAAGCCGACGTTGTGACGCGTGAGCCGATATCGCTCGCCAGGATTGCCCAGCCCGCAGATCACCTTCATGACCCGGCCGATGGTAGTCGGCCACATGAGTCAGGCGCGGTCGTACGCCTCGCGCAGCCAACCGATCAGCTCATCGTCCAGGCCCGACGCGTCGGTTATGCGGACACGGTGCGTGGCCACGCCCGAGGTGGCCCTGAGCCGCTCGGTCGGCACCGTGTCCGGTAGATTGAGACAAACCTCGAGCTGGCCGGCGGCGGGGCCCACCTGACCGAACTGCTTTCGTCGACGCAGGCTCACGTACGTTTTCTTTGGCGCCAGCTCCACGTCGTCACCAAAGGCACGCACGCGCTGCACGACGGCCTCGTACGCCGAGCGCAGTGGCGCGTTCTTCCCCGCATAGTGCGTCGCGATCAGGTCCTCGTCGTTCATCGCGCCCCCGGCATCGGCTTCTCGCGCCTTCAGGGCGATCAGGTTGGCATTGCCATGTCCCATACCGTGCTCGGCCTTCAGCATCGCGACCACCTGTCCATGCTTCTGGAGGCCCGATGCACGGACGATGCTGAACCAATCAGCCAGCGAGCGGCCGGTGCCGCGCTCGATGTTGGCGATCTGCGTCTGGATCTGGTCGTCGATGGTGGCCATTGGTGCCTCACGCATGCTTTCGTGGGTCGACTCCGAATGACGCGCTGTGGCCGACGAAATCGATATGAACGCGTCGCTATGCTCGGTGAGTGCGAACCGAGATCGTCGTCGTTGGCGGAGGCATCATCGGCTGCGCGGCCGCAGCCATCCTCGCCGATCGCGGCGCCCGCGTCACCCTCATCGAGGCCAGCGCGATCGGTGCTGGCGCATCCGGCCGCAACCTGGGGGCCATTCAGCATCCGTTCGATCCGCTGCTGGCGCCACTCCATTACGAGAGCCTGACGCGCTACCGGGCGCTTTCCGATGAGACCGGCGACTTCGCGATCGCCGATGAGCCTGCCGGACTCCTGCTCCTCAACCGCGACCCCGATGCTGCGGCTACGCAGGCTCGGCGACAGCAGGTGGCCCACCCTGAGCTCATGCCGGAGCTCCTTTCGCCCGACGAGGTGGTCAGCGCCGAGCCATCACTCCGTCACGGCCCGGCCGCGGTGCACCTTGCGACCGGCTACCCCATTCCTCCATCCTCTGCCACCCAGGCGTGGGCGCGATTGGCCGAGGAGCGCGGCGCCCAAATCATGCTAGGGTCCGGCGCCCGCCCGGTGATCGAGTCCGCGGCGGTCGTGGGTGTGCTCCTCGAGGACGGCACGCGCCTCGCATGCGACGCGGCTCTTGTGGCCGCCGGCCCGTGGACCTCCGCTTTGATCGACCCCACTGGCACCTGGTCGCCGATCCACGCGACATGGGGCGTCACGCTCCAGCTGCGCCTGGGCGCCGCAGCACCTCGTCACATCGTGGAAGAGGACGAGGTCGACTCGATCAACCGAGCGGCGGCTGCCACCGCACGTGCCGCCGTTGAGGACGACGAGGCGGAGCCGCCATCACTGTTCAGCATCGCGAGCGTGGCCGGCATCAGCACCCTCGGTTCGACCTTTCTGCCCGCGGAGCCCGACCCGGCACGCATCACGCCGCTGCTGCTGCGTCGGGCAGCCGAGTTCCTTCCCGAGATCGATGGCGCGGAGATCGTTGCACAGCGGTTGTGCGCTCGCCCTCAATCGGTCGATGGGCGACCGTTCATCGGTCCTGTGGAGGATGTGAATGGGCTCTTCGTGTGTGCCGGCCACGGTCCGTGGGGCATCAGCACCGGGCCCGCAACCGCAGCGATGGCCGCACGGGCCATTCTCGACGGCACTGCTCCACCGGCGGAGCTCGCCGCGAGCCGCTCTACCTGACGAGGCTGGGAGCCACGGCCACGCAGCGTTGCGCGCCGGCGGAGAATCTGCATTTGCGCCGGAGCGCAACCAACCACGAAGGTGAGCCAAGATGGTGGGCGCTATTGCGCGGGAGCGCAAAGGGCGGCGTCGATCGACCATATCCGCCGGAAATCGGTGCCTGCCTCGTAGTTACTTGCGCCGGAGCACAAGCGCACGCGAAGCAGAGGTCAGTCAGGTGCCGGTCGTCACCGCGTGGCCGGCGCGATCGAACAGGGAGCCTGGCTTCCATGCGATCTCCCGATGCCGCCGGTGGAGCACGCCCAGCACGTCATGCTCCAGGGCGCGCATGCGGTCCTCCTCCTCGATCTCGGTATGGTCGTGGCCGAGCAGGTGGAGCGTTCCGTGGATCGCAAGCAGGACCAGCTCCTCCGCGACGCCCCAATCTCCGTCGGCCGCCTGTCGCAACGCCTGATCGATATCGATCACCACGTCGCCGAGCAGGAGTGGGCCGGGTGGTGAGACGCCATCGTCATCGGCCAGGTGTGACTCGCGCCCATTGATCTCCCACTCGTGGAGGGGGAAGGAGAGGACGTCGGTGGGTCCGCGCTCGCCCATGTGGTCGAAGTTGAGGCGCTCCATCTCGGGATCGGTCGCAAGGGTGAGCTCCACCTCCGTCTCCCCGTCGCCGGTCGCGCGGCGGACGGTCTCGCAGACGGCGGACTCCAGGAGCAGCAGGGCGGCATCGGCGCCAAGTGGCTCGACCGCGTTTGACAGGCGATCGGCGCCGATGCGGTCGTGGAAGGTGACCGTGCAGCCCATGGTCCGATCATCCTAGTCGCCCGAACGCCCGCGACTCAAGACCCGTCGTGATCTAGGCCTGATCGCGACGCTGGTCCATCGGCACGACGTTGTCGGGGTACTTGATGCGCGTGTGGTACATGCCGAGCAGCTGGCCCACGAACGCATCCTTGATCTGCCTGATGCTCTTGAGCGTGAGCTCCGCGTCGTCCAGCTGGCCATCCTCCACCCGCGCATCGACGATCCGGTCGACCATTCCGCGGATGCTCACTTCGTCCTTCTCGTCCAGCGACCGGACGGAGGCTTCGACCCCGTCGGCGAGCATGATGATGGCCGCTTCCCGGCTCTGCGGCTTCGGCCCCGGGTAGCGATAGGTCCGCTCGTCGACGAGGTCCTCGCGGCCGCCGACCTCGCGAAGCGCCTTCTGGTGGAAGTAGGTCATGACGCTGGTGCCATGGTGCTGCGGGATGTACCCGATCACCTGGACGGGCAGTCCATGCTCGTAGCCCAGGTCGATCCCGTCACGGATGTGGCCGCCGATGATGCGGGCGCTGGTCTCCGCGTTCAGATCGTCATGGATGTTGTGCGCCCCAGCCTGGTTCTCGATGAACGCCAGCGGGTTCTTCATCTTGCCGATGTCGTGGTAATACGCGGCGACGCGCGCGAGGAGCGGGTCGGCGCCGATCGTCTCGGCGGCGCGTTCGGCGAGGTTGCCGACCATGACGCTGTGGTGGTACGTGCCCGGCGTCTCGAGCAGCAGCCGACGCAGGAGCCGGTTCGAGGGGTTTGCGAGCTCCAGCAGCTGGAAGACCGTCATGATCCCGAACACGTTCCCGAGGATCGCGAAGCTTCCCACCGCGAGGATGACCGACAGGAACGCATTGACCAGGCCGATGCCGGCGAGCTGGAGCACCCCTCCGAGGTCGCGCTGACCGAGGAGGCCGAAGGCCGTGACCACGGCGATGTTGGTCACCGCCAGCGCCACGAAGACGCGCACGAAGGCGTTGAGGCGCTCCGCGCGCGTGATCGTCAGGAGGGCGGCGGTGCCACCCGCCAGGACGTAGGCCGCCGGCTCCAGCGCATCGCGGTTCATCACGCCCGCGAGCACCGCCAGGGCGCCCGCCATCGCCACGCCGGCCGAGTTGCGCAGCAGGATGCCGATCAGCAGCACGGTCGCGGCGAGCGGCACGGCAAACGCCCACAGGGTTCGGTCCGCCGCGATCCGGATCGCGACGGCCGACACCACCAGCGCCAGGAAGAAGAGCAGGACGGACCGATTTCGGTGCCAGATCTCGGGCTCGAAGCGGAGGAGGTACCCGACCAGCAGGGCTGCCACCAGGAGCGCGATCAGCGCGTTGCCGGCTACGGTCCCTGCCTGAACGCTCGGCCGCGTCAGCCCCAGCTCCACGAGCTTCTCGATATCGCCGACGGTGAGCCGGTCTCCCTCTGTGATGATGGCCTCGTTCTGGAGCACTTCGACCGGGACCGGCGCAACCTCCGCCCGTGCCTGGGCTCGCGCGTCCTCGGTCAGCTCGTCGTTGATGACGACGTTCGGCTCGATCAGGGACGCCGCGAGGTCGCCGGCGAGATCACGCTCCTCGTCGGCGAGATCGGTCGTGATGAGGTCGCGAACCGAGCCGCGCACGCGCAGGAGCTCATCCTCACGGATCGACGAGGCCAGCGTGGATTCGAGGGCGCTGCGAGCGGCTGCCGCGACAACCGCCCAACGCGGGATCGACATCTCCGCCACCAGGATGCGATGGATCGGCGAGATCTCCGGCACGTCGGTGGCGAGCCGCATGCTGACGGCCTCCGGGGTCAGCGTGCCGCGCTCCCGCAGCTGAAGGACCCTCGTCACGCCACGGTCGACCATGTCGAATGCGTCGAGCTGATCGTCGCGGTTGTCCGCCGGCGGCTTGATCATCTGGGGCACGTCCTGGACGCTCTCCGCCGCCGCCTTGCGCGCGGCTTCGGTCTCGCTGACCGAGTCGAACTTGACGTCGCGCGGTGCCCGGATGTCCCGTTCCGCGATCTGCCCCGCCTCCAGGTTCTCCTGCCCGAGCGTGATGTTCGCCGAGAGGATCAGGAAAAGCGCCACGGCGACAACGGCAACGACGACTGCCGCGCGCAAGAGCGTCGCATTCGGTCCGTGGCCGTTCTCGCTGAGCGTGCGGGGAATGAACACGATGCTAGCCGGCCAGCAGGCGGCGGACGACCTCGCTCAGCATCCGGCCATCCGCGCGACCCTTCGTCTGTGGCGCCACGCGGCCCATGACGCGGCCGAGGTCCGAGGGGGATGAAGCGCCGGTTTCGGCGATGGCATCACGCACCAGCGCGGTGACCTCGTCCTCCGTGAGCTGCTGCGGAAGGAACTCGGCGAGGATGGCGGCCTCCTGTTCCTCGACCGCTGCCCGGTCCTCGCGGCCGGCATCGCGATACATCGCGATGCTCTCGCGACGCTGCTTGACCTGCTTGCCGAGCACGCCCACAACGTCGTCGTCGGTCAGCTCGCCACCGCGTGCGATCCTCACATTGTGGGCAGCGGCCATCGCCATGCGGAGCGTCTGCGTACGAAGGTTATCCCGGGCGCGCATCGCGTCGCGCATGGCGGACTCGATCCGGGCCGCGAGCGTCGTGGAGGTATCGGTCTCCGGCGTCATCGGTCTGGAGATTCCTCCGTGCTCGCCGGATATGGCTTGGGTAGAGGCTGGCGTCTGGCTAGGCGCGCGAGGTTACCTTTCGCTTCTTGGCTTCCTTGCGCTTTCGCTTCACGCTGGGCTTCTCGTAGTGCTCGCGTCGTCGCGCCTCAGCCAGGATTCCCGACTGCTGGATCTTCTTGTTGAATCGACGCAGCGCACTCTCGAACGTCTCGTTCTCGCCCACGCGGACTTCTGCCAAACGTCTCGCCTCCCTTCTCGCTTTATGAGTTCGTGTCCATTGCATGGCGGATCGCCCGCCGGGCACGCAAGCCGACGAAGGGTACCAGCGCATCCCATGAGGGTCAATCGCGTCGACCACGGCCCTCAACGGGAGATGTGCCTACGGGAGGACACACCGGTGCTTCACGGTCCCGGGCTGTCCTTCGTCAAGGTCAGTGCCCTGGATTCACGGCCATTCATGACTTCCGGGGAGCACATTCCGCGGTTGAAACGCCGGTATGCCGTCCCTGAGCTTCAGTTCAGATGCGAGCCCGTCGCCTCGCGCCGTCGCGGTCAGCCTGGCGGCCAGCTCATGGGGCGGCCACCGAGAAGGTGCAGGTGCAGGTGGAAGACGCTCTGACCGGCTTCGCGTCCGACGTTGGTGATGACCCGGTAGCCGTTCTCGAGCCCGGCATCCTTCGCGATCGCCCGTGTCGCGGCGAACAACGTGCCCAGGATGTCGTCGCCATCGGTCACCGAGTGGGCGTCAGCGATATGACGCCGAGGAATCACCACCACGTGCGTCGGCGCCTGGGGCGCGATGTCGCGAAAGGCGATGACCTCGTCGTCCTCATAGACCCGGTCAGACGCGACTTCACCCGCCACGATCTTGCAGAAGAGGCAGTCCGGCACGCGTTCGGTCATGCGCCGAGCCTAGGCGAAGTCGCCGGTGCGCGCCAGGATCACCGCCGCAGCCGCCACGGCGACGGTCTGCGAACGGAGGATCCGCGGACCGAGCCCGGTGATCGTCACGCCCGCGCCCTCGGCCGCTGCCATCTCGGCAGGGCTGAAGCCACCTTCGGGACCGATGATGATCGCGGCGGGGGCTTCGAGACCGCTCAATCCGGGGCCCGGGTGGCGCTCGTAGAGCAAAGCGGCGCCGGGCGCGAACGCCTGGGCCAGCTTCACCGGTTCCCCGATCGTCGGCACCATCCCGCGCTCTGATTGCTCCGCCGCCTCCCGCGCTACCGCGCGCAGCCGCTCGAGCCTGCGCGACGAGACGTCGCGTGCCACGCAGCGTTCGGTGACCACCAGCCGGAACGCCGCCACCCCGAGCTCGGTGGCATGCTGGACGACCTCCTCGAGCCCATCGCCCTTGATGAGCGCCTGCACGACGGTCAGCCGATGCGTCGGTTCGGTGACCACCGTCGAGCGCTCCAGCACCACGCAATCCCTTCCTTCGAGCCGGCAGAGGGCCTGCGTCCCATCGCCCGGAAGCAGGACGAGGCGGTCACCATCGATGAGCCGCAGGACGCTGCGTACCTGGCGCTCGATCGGCGACGGAAGCGGGAAGCGGTCCCCCTCCGTTCCAGCCGACGCGACGAAGAACCGATGAAGGGTCACGCCCCGTGCTCGAGACGCAGCGAGACCCATTCGCCCCCATCGCGCCGATCGGTCACCCGCAGCCCCGCGCCGGCCAGGGCCGCGAGCACCTCGGGTGCGCGCGGCTCGATGATGCCGGATACGAACAATGTTCCACTCTCCTCGAGGTGCGCAGCGAGCGCCGGTGCGAGGGCGACCAGCACCACGGCGACCAGGTTCGCCAGCACCAACGGATAGCGTTCCGTCGACGCCACGGTCAGCGTTCCCTGGCGTGCCTCGAATCGATCTGCGAGTCCATTGCGCTCCGCATTCGCTCGTGATGCCGCGACCGCCAGCGGATCCGTGTCAATCCCGACCGCCTGGGCAGCGCCGAGCCGCAGTGCCGCCAGAGCCAGGATGCCGGAGCCGCTGCCGACGTCCAGGACGCGGTCGGGCATCGGCTCGACCTCCTGGAGGAGCTCCAGACAGCCACGAGTGGTCGGGTGCAGGCCCGTGCCGAACGCCATCCCCGGGTCGAGGGTGATGCCGACCTCCCCGGCCGTGAGCACTTCGGCAGCCCATGACGGCACGATCACGACCCGACCGATGCGCTGCGCCACGTAGTGCTGCTTCCAGGCATCGATCCAGTCGGTATCGTCGACGGTGCGGACCCGCAACGGTCCCACGGCCCGCATCCCGAACGCCTGGACGTGCCAGAGCGCACGCTCGGTGGCCTCCACCTTTTGATCGGCGCCCGCCGCCACGGCCAGGTGCGCGGTGACGATGTAGGACGACGCCGTGTCCTCGCGGGCGGCAAGCTCATCGCCGGGATCGCGGATCAGGCGCGTCGGCTGCACCGCGGTGCCGTCACTGACGCGGCCGAGGATCTCACTGACCGCCTCCACTGCCTCGATATCGACCTCCACGCTCAGCTCCAGCCAGCGCATCGGGACGCCGATCAGGTGAACAGGTCGCGAAGACGATCGAAGACCGATCCCCCGCCCCGGGGGATGACGGCCGGACCGCTCGTCTCTCCCAGCTGGCGGAGCAGCTCGCGCTCCTGCTTCGACAGCCTGGTCGGCACGACGACGTTGAGGATGACGTGGAGGTCACCGCGACCCGCACCCCGCAGGCGCGGCACGCCCAGGCCGCGCAGGCGGATCTCGTGGCCTGACTGCGAACCTGCGGGAATCTCGATCTCCTCGCTGTTCTCGACGGTCGGGACGGACAGTGTTGCGCCGAGGGCCGCCTGCGGGAAGGTGATCGGCAGCTCGTGATACAGCTCGGTCCCTCGCCGGAGGAGCTCCGGGTGCTCGCGGACCTTGACGGCAACGTACAGGTCGCCGTTCGGGCCGCCGCGTGGCCCCGCCTCGCCCTGGCCCTCGAGCGCGATGCGCTGCCCATCGTCGATCCCGGCCGGGATGCTGACCCGCACCGTCCGCTCTTCGCGGGTCAGGCCGTCGCCGCCGCACACGGCGCACGGATTGGTAGTGATGCGTCCCTCGCCACGGCATCGCGCGCAGGCCACGATGTTGACCATCTGGCCCAGGATGGTCTGCGCCACGCGTCGCTTCTCGCCGGTGCCGTTGCAATCGGGACACCGCTCGGGCTCCGTGCCCGGCTCGGCCCCGGCACCGTCGCAATGGACGCACGTCACCGACGTCGGAAACACGATCTCCTTCGTCACGCCGAAGACCGCCTCCGCAAAGTCGATGGCCAGGTCGTAGCGCAGGTCCGCGCCGGCGACGACGCGCGTCCGGCGGCTCGCCCCGGCCGGCGCCCCGCCGAAGAACGCATCGAAGATGTCGCCGAAGGGTCCAAACCCGCCGCCCCCGAATCCCTCGAAGCCTCCCGCAGCCGCGCCCTCCACGCCGGCGTGGCCGAACATGTCGTATGCGGACCTGCGCTGGCGGTCTGACAGCACCCGGTACGCTTCGTTGAGCTCCTTGAAGCGCAACTCCGCGCCGTCGTTCCTGTCGACATCCGGGTGGTGCAGCTGCGCCAAACGACGAAATGCACGCTTGATCTCGGCGTCGTCGGCCCCGCGGGGGACCCCGAGCACGTCGTAGTAGTCACGTTTCACGGCCATGGCGGGCAGGATCATACCAATTGGCACTCAACGAACGCGAGTGCCAGCCCGCCGGCGCAACGAGCGGCCGGGTACGATCCGCGGATGTCACCCACCCGAATTGCTGGCGATCACGCCCGCCGGTTTCTCGTGGCTCGCCACCTGCTGGCCCCGCCGCGCGCGCTTCCGGCGAGGCCGGCATCGGTCCTGGCGACGGTCGAGCGCCTTGGCAGCCTCCAGTTCGACCCACTCGAGGTGCCCGGAGCCCGCAACCATGACCTCGTCCTCCACGCCAGGGTGGCCGGCTACGAACGGGCGTGGTGCGAGCAATGGCTGTACGGCCCGGACCGACGTCTGATCGAGCTCTACAACAAGAGCCTCAATCTGCTGCCCATGCACGAGCTGCCGCACTACCGCATCACATGGCAGCGCTACGGCTCCGGGGTGGACAGCGGCATCCTGAAGGAGCAGGCCGATGTCGCAGCGGCAATTCTCCAACGGCTCGAGACCGATGGGCCGCTCTCAACGGCCGCCTTCAGCGAGCACGGCCACGCCGTCGACTGGTGGTGGGCCCCCACCCGGGCCAGCCGGGCCGTGATGGAGGCGCTCTTCGTCAGCGGCCGCATCGGCATCGCGCGGCGGGACGGCAACCGCCGCTACTACGACCTGATGGAGCGGCTCGTCCCCGCCGAGCTTCTCAAGCTCAAGGAGTCGGAGTCGGACGCCATGCGCCGACGCCTCCTGAGCCGATTCCGCGCGACCGGCATGACGACGCCGGTAGGGACCCAGTCGGAGGTGATGTACAGCGCCGGCTCAGCCGCTGAACGAGTCGCGGACACCGCCCGGCTCGTCGAAGACGGCGAGCTGCTGCCGATCGAGGTCGATACCCTCAAGGGTCCGCGTTACATCATCGCCGCCGAGGGCCCGATCCTCGACACCACCGCCGATCCGCTGAACCTGCCCGCGGCCGCGGTGACCCTCCTCGCCCCGCTCGATCCGCTCGTCTGGGATCGGCGCATGCTCCGCGAGCTGTGGGACTTCGACTACCTGTGGGAGGTCTACGTCCCGCAGGCGAAGCGAAGGTGGGGCTACTACGTTCTGCCGATCCTGTATGGCGACCGGTTCGTCGGGCGCATCGAGCCGCGTCTGGACCGCAAATCGAGGACGCTGAACATCCTCGGCATCTGGTTCGAGGATGGCTTCACGCCGATGGAGGAGCCGGGATTCATCGCTGCGCTCGGGGAGGCAATTGATGCCTATCGGTCCTTCGTCGGCGCCACCAGGGTCGTCTGGCCTCGCACCAGCCCCGGCCGCAACATCGCCGGCGCCCTACGTCGCCTTCCGGCTGGGTAGCGCATACCGCATTGGTACGCCCGCTCCCCATCTAGGCTCCGGTCAATTGCACCGTTTGCGCCCCAGCGCACGTAACTACGACGATGGGCCTCTTTGAGGCCGATTTCGGGCGTTCCACGTGCATGATTTGCGGCTCGGCGCAATCCGTGCCCGAAACCGGCCTCGGGGTCGTGGTTACTTGCGCTCCAAGGCAAACGGGCGAATGGAGATGCATATCACGTGAGCCCAATCAGCGCGTCAGTCTGCGAAGTCGACGATGAGCGGGGCGTGGTCGGACGGGATGCCGGGATAGGTCGACGGCTTCCGGGCGTCGCGGTCGCGCTCGGCTCCCACGGCACGCGCCGCGAGCGGTGGCGACACGTAGACGTGATCGATCCGCATGCCGAGATTCTTGTGAAAGTTCCCCGCGCGGTAGTCCCACCAGCTAAAGAAGCCTGACTCGGGGTGAAACTGCCGCACGATGTCGACCATCCCCCACTCGCGGAGCTTCGCCACCGCGGCCCGCTCGCGCGGCGACACGTGGGTCGCGCCATGCACGGCATTGACGTCCCACACGTCAGTGTCCTCCGGGGCGACGTTGTAGTCGCCGCAGATGGCGAGCTCGGTGGTCGCGTCGTTCTGGTTCAGCCAGGCTGACAGGCGTGTCAGCCATTCGAGCTTGGCCAGATAGAACTCGGAGCCCACGACGCGACCGTTCGGGACGTAGATGTTCGCGACCCGCATCGGCCCACACGTGGCCGCCAGAAAGCGGCCGCCATCATCGGTCCAGCCGTCTGGCGTGGGGATCCCGGCGACGATATCGGTGATCCCGATTCGCGATGCGATCGCAACGCCGTTCCAGCGACCGGGGCCGTGGTGGACCAGCTCGTACCCGCGGGCGCTGAAGTCCATGAGCGGTGCCTGCGCATCGGAAAGCTTGGTCTCCTGCATGCACAGGACGTCAGGCTGGTGGCGCTCGGTCCATGCCAGCACCCGCTCAAGGCGGGCCTTGAGCGAATTGACGTTCCACGTCGCGAGCCGCATCGGTCGCAGTCTATCCTCCACCGATGCTGGGCGAGTTTCGGAACTTCATCCTGCGAGGCAACGTCGTCGACCTCGCGGTCGGGATCGTAATCGGTGCCGCGTTCACCGCCATCATCAACTCACTGGTCGCCGATCTGCTGACTCCGCTGATCGGCATCATCTTCTCGGCCGACTTCTCAGCCATGTCGGTGACGGTCAACGGCTCGACCATCACCTATGGCAGGTTCCTCAATGCGCTCGTCAGCTTCCTGCTCGTGGGTGCCGCGCTGTTCTTCTTCATCGTCAAGCCGATGAACCTGCTCGAGCGCCGCCGCCAGTCGACGGAATCCGACGCACCGACCACGAAGACCTGCACCGAGTGCGCGTCCGAAATTCCGCTCGCAGCTCGCCGCTGCCCGATGTGCACCGCCCCGCAGACAGCAACCGCCGCTGGGGATTGAGCGGCGTGCCCGACGCTGGGTGAGAGAACGCTAGCCGCCTCCCAGCAGAATGCCGCGTTCCCCGAACTGGCCGAAATATACGATGAGCTCCGCATTACCCTCCGATGCCGGATCATCGTCGAGCCGGACGGTCAACAGC
>JALZJE010000134.1 GCA_030859955.1 Chloroflexota bacterium
CAGGTGGAGGAGGGAGTACAGGAGCATCGACGCGTGTCCGGCTGACAGGACGAACCGATCGCGGTCCGCCCACCCCGGATCGGTGGGAGTGTGATGCAGGAAGCGAGTCCAGAGCGTGTACGCCATCGGCGCCATGCCCATCGGCGCGCCGGGATGGCCTGAGTTGGCCGCCTGCACGCCATCGATCGAGCGTGCGAATGGTATCGATCGAGAGCTGATCGAGCGCGCTGGCGAGAGGGCCCGGAGAGTTTGCGTTGTCATGGTCGGGACCGTACGGATGAATGGAGCCTACGTCCGTGCCGCTGTACCCCAGGCCACAGTCGTCTGGCCACGCAGCACGTGCGGGATTGGTGAAATCAGTCGGTTGGCGCGGCTGCGTATCGTCGGGAGCGTGAGGCGCGACGCTCCGCCGCGACCTTGAGGGCCGTCAGCGTCCGTCGCATGTACCAGCGATAGGCCGGCACCGCCACGAGGCGCTCGAGCAGCGAACCGATGACCGGGATGCGGGACTCCACCAGGCCGCCGTACGTCACCAACGTCCGGCGCGCGGATGGCTCGTCGAGGAGCAGCCACTCCTCGACCCGATCGAGTGGACCCTTCAGCACGCGGTAGTCGATGCGGCTCGGACGAGACAGCCGGACCTCCTCGAGGAAGCCGAAGAAGCGGAAGGGGGCGGGGCGCTGTAGCGCACGACGAGCAGATCGCCGTCGCGGCTGATCAGCTCGGCGTGGTGCGGCGGGCCGCCCGGCAGCGTGCCGCCGACGGCGCCCGCCATCTCGAAGACGAGTTCGCGCGGAGCCTCGATGGTGACCTGGAGGTCGGAGATCGGTGTGGTCATGCGATGAGTGTGGATGCGCGGCGTCGGAGGCGCGGGAGCGGCCGGTCGCCCGGTCGCTCCCATGTCGGACCTATGCCGCCTCCTCCACGTCGGCCATTTCCTTGGTGGCCGTCGGCCAGGTCACGCCAGCCGCGATGTTGAATCGCGTCACCTCCGACCACAGCGCGATCGTCCCGAGGATCTCGGCGATCCCCTCGTCGTCGAGCCCGTACCGGCCGCGCAGGTTGCCCGCATGCGCGTGCAGGCAGAAGTCGCAGTTGTTGATCGCCGCCACGACGAGGGCGATCACCTCCTTGGTCCTGGCGTCGACCTTGCGCGGCTTCAGGACGCGCGCCATGGTCGTTGATCGAGGCAAGGTACGCAGGGTCGTTCGCGAACGCTTTGTAGATGTCGGGCAGGAACCCGCCGTAGCGGGACTTCACCTGCTCGTAGACCTCGTGGACATGCTCGCTGGCATCGCGCTCTTGGATCTGCGGAAGAATTGCCATGGTGCTCCTGTGATGTCGCGTGTTGGATCGCTTGAGGCTCCACCGTATCGGGCGCCACGTGACTTGCGCCGTGACGCAAGTCACAGTCGGGTCGGTCCAGCCAATGCAGCCATCGCGTCGCCGTGGCAGTGCCGACGCCTGGCCCGTCGCGAGCTGCCCAGGGATGCGCCGAGCGCTTACGAAGCCCAGGCGCCCGGCGCCAGCGACCACCACGCAACGAGCTGGACAGCGATCAGCCCCACATGGTCGCCACGGCCCAGGTTGGCGAATCGATGCGCGTGAAGCGGAGGACCGCGACGGCGGCGAGGGGCAGCACGGCGAGGCTCGCGGCCGCCACCGTGGCGGGCAGCGCACGATCGGCCGCCGCCAGCAGCACCGCCAGAGCGGCCCTTGCCCGGGACGACGCATGAGCAACGTAGCGCGTACCGGATGCTGCTCCCGTGGCCTGCCTTACAGCGCGCCGGTTGCGCACGTCGGACGATGCGAGCAAACCACCAGCGAGACCCATCCCATGCGATCCGACATCATTCCGGGGGCCCAGTTCCCCGACTACCAGCTCACCGACCACACCCGCCAGCGGCGGACCCTCAGCGAGCTCCAGGGCGACGACCCGATGCTCCTCGTCCTGTCGCGGGGCCACTTCTGCCCCAAGGACCATCAGCAGCACCTGGAGCTGGCCGCGTTCTACTCGAAGATCGCGGTGAGCTACACGAAGATCGTCACGATCAGCACCGACAACCTGCTCGAGCTCAACGAGTTCCGAGCGTCGGTCGGCGCCCAGTGGACGTTCCTGTCCGACTCGCGTCGCATCGTCCAGAAGGACCTCGACATCGCCGAGTACACCGATCCGACCCACGATCCGATGATCCCGCACACGATCGTCCTGGAGCCGGGGCTCATCGTGCACAGCGTCTACAACGGCTACTGGTTCTGGGGCCGCCCATCGGTCGACGACCTTCGCCGCGACCTTCGAGATGTACAGAACAAGGTCCGTCCCGACTGGGACATCACCGACCCCGAGCTGCGCGCGGCATGGGAGGCCGGTGACCGATCCGCCTTCTATCCGTACAGCGCTCCCTCGGCGCTGCGCGAGAAGGGCGCGTGATTCGTCTGCCCGGGCGCAGTGGGCATGCCAAGCGATCTGCTGCGAGGACGGACGCCGAGCTGCTGGAGGCCGCGCAGGCCGTGCTGGATGCGAACTGGACCGGCCGGTCGACC
>JALZJE010000144.1 GCA_030859955.1 Chloroflexota bacterium
GCGTCGTGGCCAACGATGCCATCGACATCGAAGTCCATCCTGGCGAGATCCACGCGCTCCTCGGCGAGAACGGCGCCGGCAAGAGCACGCTGATGAATATCCTCTATGGCTTGATCGGCCCGGACGATGGCCAGATCCTCATCGACGGCGCAGCGGTGCAGATCTCCGGCCCGTCTGACGCCATCGCCCGAGGCATCGGGATGGTCCACCAGCACTTCATGCTGGTGCCGGTGTTCACGGTGGCCGAAAACATCATCCTGGGCAACGAGACGATGGGCAAGGGACCGCTGCTCGACGTGAAGGCGGCGGAGGCGCGGATCCGACACCTGGCCGACCAGTTCGGCTTCGAGATCGATCCCGGGGCCAAGGTAGGGGACTTGTCGGTTGGCGTTCAGCAGCGCATCGAGATCCTGAAGGCGCTGTATCGCGGTGCCCGGGTGCTCATCCTGGACGAGCCGACGGCAGTCCTCACGCCGCAGGAGACGACGGAGATCTTCGGCGTCCTGCGCAGGCTGGCGGCCGAAGGGACAAGCATCGTCTTCATCAGTCACAAGCTGTACGAGGTGCTGGCGATCGCTGACCGGATCACGGTCATCCGCCGTGGCAAGGTCGTGGGACAGGCCGATCCGGGCACGGCCACGGAGGAACAGCTCGCGGAGATGATGGTCGGCCGCGAGGTGTCGCTCACCGTAACGAAGGGACCGGCCTCCCTGGGGAACGTCGTGCTCGACGTGTCCAAGCTGGCCGTCCGCGACGACCGCGGCACGCCCGTCGTGTCGGACTGCTCGTTCCAGGTACGCAGCGGGGAGATCTTCGGCCTGGCCGGCGTCGCCGGCAACGGCCAGGACGAACTGGTGGAGGCCCTGACGGGGCTTCGGAAGGTGATGTCCGGAACGGTCATGCTGGCCGGGCGAGACGTGACCGGCCGCTCTGCGCGCGAGCTCTCCGAGCGCGGCCTCGCCTACATCCCTGGCGATCGTCAGCGCTACGGGCTCGTGCTGAGCTATCCCATCGAGGACAACCTGTGCCTGACGGACTACCACAAGCGGCCGTATTCCCGATACGGCGTGATCGACGAGGATGCGATATCCAGACGCGCGGCGGAGCTCGTCCCGGGGTTCGACATCCGTACCCCCTCGGCGACCGCTCTGACATCCACTCTCTCAGGTGGCAATCAGCAAAAGGTGATCGTCGCCCGCGAGTTCAGCCGAGAGATCATCCTCCTCCTCGCTGACCAGCCCACGCGGGGCATCGATGTCGGATCGATCGAGTTCATCCATGACCAGATCGTGGCCAAGCGAGATGCCGGCGCGGCCGTGCTGCTCGTGTCCGCAGAGCTGGATGAGGTGCTGGAGCTCTCGGATCGCATCGGGATCATGTTCCGCGGCAGACTCGTGGCGACGGTCGACGCGAAAGGCGCGGAGAAGGAGCGGATCGGGCTGATCATGGCCACCGGAGAGGTTGACGAACGGGCCGAGATCCCCGCGTGACCAGCCCGCCGGTCAGCCATGGTGGCATGAGCGTCGACCCCACCTCCCTGCTTGGGGGCGACTCGGGCATCGGCCGCCAGCTCGCGAGCACCGCGGTGGCGATCGTGCTCGGGCTCATCGTCGGCGCCGCCCTGATCCTCCTGTCCAGCGCGTTCTCGGAGGAGGGTCTTCGACCTAGCCTGCCCCTCGAAGCATATGCCTCGCTCCTCTCCGGCTCGCTGGGTGACGCCCGTGGCTGGGCGAACACGATGAACTCGGCCACTCCGCTGATCCTGGCCGGCCTGTCCGTCGCCTTCGGCTTCCGAGCCGGATTGTTCAACATCGGGGCACAGGGTCAGTTCTTCCTGGGCGCGTTCGCGGGTGCGATCTTCGGCGGCGTGGCCGGGATCCCGTTCCCGCTGCACGTCGCGATGGCCATCCTCGGCGGATTCCTCTTCGGAGGGCTGTGGGGGTTCATCCCGGGTCTCCTGAAGGCATGGCGCGGGGCCCACGAGGTGGTCACGACGATCATGCTCAACTCGATCGCCGCCCTGGGCCTCAACTGGCTCGCTGCGACGTACTTCCGCGACCCCGGCGCGACATTTCCTCGAACGCCCGACGCGCTGCCCTCCGCCCTGCTGCCGACGATCGTCGAGGGCACGAGGATGCATGCGGGGATCCTCATCGCGCTGGCGGCAGCGGTCGCCGTGTGGTTCGTCCTGTTCAAGACGACGCTCGGCTTCGAGATCCGGACCGTGGGCTCCAACCCGGATGCGGCGCGCTACGCCGGGATCCGACCCGCCCTCATCACGGTCCTGACGATGAGCATCGCGGGCGGCCTCGCGGGCACCGCCGGTGCCATCGAGATCTTGGGGATCACGAAGAACTACCCTGCCGAGTACAACACGACGTACGGCTTCGATGCGATCGCGGTGGCCCTGCTCGGTCGAGCTCATCCCTTCGGCGTCGTCGGCGCCGCCCTGCTGTTCGGGGTCCTCCGGTCGGGCGCTGGGGCGATGCAACGCGAGACCGGCATCCCCATCGACATCATCAGCGTCGTCCAGGGAGCGATCATCCTGTTCGTGGCAGCCGAGGTCGTGATCCGCCGCCTGCTGCCACGGATCGGGCGATCCGGCCGCGGACCAGCTCGGGCAGCGAGCGCGGCATGAGTGCGCTGAACGCGGTCGCGTCACGCCGCCTGGCCCGTCCCACGACGGCCGGAGGCTGGATGCGCCTCGCGCTGCTGGGCATCTTTGTCGGGCTGCTGGCGCTGTTCGTGGCCCGCTACTGGGAGGCGCTGTTCCAGCTAGGGCAGTGGTTCGTCTCGTTCGCCACGACTCGCCCGTACATCATCCTGGGGTTTGCGGTGCCCATCGGGTTCGGCGCCCTGTGCGCCGTGATGTGCGAGCGGTCGGGTGTCGTGAACATCGGGATCGAAGGGATGATGCTGACCTCCGCCTTCACGGGCTTCCTGGTGGGGGCATACCTCAACCCGGTGATGGGCCACCTGCCTGCGGCCCTGCTGGGCGTGGCAGCGGCGATCGGCGCCTCCATGGTCCTGTCCGCCCTGCACGCCTGGCTCGCGATAACCGTCAAGGCGGACCAGATCATCAGCGGCACGGTCATCAACATCCTGGCGCTCGGCGGCACTGCGTACTTCAACCAGCTGTTCATCTCCACCGCCAGCGTGTCCGGTGCGCGCACGCTGCCGAAGAACGTCATCGGACTGCCGTCCGAGGTGTATGACGCGCCCATCGTCGGCCCGGTGCTGAACGCCGTGTTCGGCCAGGGTCCTCTCCAGACCGGGGTGATCTTCGCCGTCATCTTCCTCCAGGTCATGCTCTTCCGGTCGCGCTGGGGCCTCAGGACACGGGCCGTCGGGGAACACCCCAAGGCGGCTGACACGGTGGGCATCGACGTCATCCGGGTCCGATACCGCAACGTCATCCTCGGCGGGGTGTTCGCAGGTCTCGCGGGCGCCTACCTCACGCTCGAGTCGATAGGGTCATTCCAGGACGGGATGACAGCCGGGATCGGCTTCATCGCGCTTGCGGCGATGATCTTCGGGCGCTGGACACCGATCGGTGCGTTCATCGCTGCACTGATCTTCGGCGCTGCAAGGACGCTCG
>JALZJE010000145.1 GCA_030859955.1 Chloroflexota bacterium
GTGCGGACGTGCCGGTCTTGATTGGCTGCTGGTCGATCTGGAGCACGGCGCCGGAGGAGACGGCGACCTTCTAGCCATGCTTCAGGCCATCGCGGGCACCGGTACGGCGGCCATCGTGCGTGTCGAGCAGGGCACGCGGTTGCGCGTCGGTCGTGCCCTGGATCTGGGCGCCGAGGGCAACATGGTGCCGCGCATCGACACGGTGGAAGAGGCCCGCGAGATCTGCTCCTCGCTGCGCTATCCGCCGGCCGGCATCCGCGGCGTGGCGCTCTTCACGCGTGGGCTGGACTGGGGTGGGGGCGGTCACGCGGCTCCAGCCAAGCGCAACGACCAGATCGTGGGCATCGTCCAGATCGAGAGCGTGGCGTCCGTCGAGGCAGCCAACGAGCTGGCCTCGCTGGACGAGGTGGATGTCCTGTTCGTGGGTCCCGCGGACCTGTCCCACGCGCTCGGCAACCCCGGCGACATCGAACATCCCGACTATCTTGCGGCCATCGAGAAGGTCGGCCGAGCCGCCAAGGCTCACGGCAAGGCGGCCGGCGTCCTGCTCTGGAAACCGGAGGACGTCGACCGCTATGTAGCCGCCGGTTACACCTTCTTCAGTGTCTCGTCAGAGGGTGCGCTGCTCCTTGGAGCCGTCCGCGGCGAAGCAGCGGCGGTCAGAGAGCGCGCGCCTACCGGTCGATAGTCAAGACACCATGGCGGCGCGCTGGTATGGCTGAGCGGCGCTGGAACTGCCGATGCTCACCGCCACCATTCGGGGCGGTGGGGAGGCCTCGGCGGATATGTGCCGATGTCCCACAGCCGGCGTAGGCCGAGCGGCTCGGGAAGGTCCACGGTGTATCGGTCAGGGTCGCGAGGAGCACAGCCAACGCCGACCTCGTCGTTCCGTACCGGGATAGTGATGAGCACGTCATCGGGCAACGACGCGATGATCGGTGCGCCGATGACGCGGCGGCGGTCGAAGCAGTGAGGTCCGGTCATCAGGAGATGCAGACGACGGTCGTCGCGCTCAAGCGGCCGATCGGGATCGAGGCGCCACGTTCCCGGCGGCCACTCGTCCAGCAGGGCTTCAGCCCGACAGTCGCCCGAGCCGGCCCACTGCCATCGATCCTCTTGCCAGGCGACGATCACGTACCCGAGGGAACGTCCGCCAGGAAAGCGCGCCAGGAAGAGCACGCGTCCCGGTTGCCGTGCTGCGAGCCGCCAATCGGTGGCGTCGCGGAAGTCCTCGTCGGCGCGCAGCGCATCGGCCTCGGGTGTGTCCAGCTCGGCAACATCGGGAGCAGCTGCCAACTCCGCCGCAGCGAAGGGAAAGTGATGGCTACCGCAGCTGTACTGGACCGGGATGGAGGCCGGATCGAAGGCTGTTTCGAACAACGGGCGCCCTGGCTCGGCCGCCGGAGCGATCTCGGTCGAGGCCGCGGATGGACTCGCCGTCAGAGTCGGCCTCGGCGATGGGACCACAGGCGGCGGTGCGGCCACAGAGGTCGCAGGGACGCGCTCGGTGGTTTCGGCAGACCGCTCGGCGCCCTCATCGGATCGTTCGGCCACCCCACCGCAGGCGGTCAGGAGCATCGTCAGCATCGCGACGGCCAGGGCCGAACGCCGTGATCCCGCCGAGGGCCGCGAGGCGCGGTCCTCACCCATCCCGTGCGGCGATCTCGTCGAGATACGTCTTGATGCCGGGCATGGACGTCATCCGCTCGCGGAAGTAGTCGTTGACGGCCAGCATGGCCGCCACCCGGATCCCTTCGATGTCGACGTCACGGGTCTCGTGATCGCCCCGGTCCGACAGGCTGTCGCGCAGCCGCAAGAGATGACCCACGATGGTCGACTCGGCCTCGCCCTCCAGCGCCTTGATGGCCGACATGATGAGCTGGTCGGTCTGGCCAACGACCATCTCGGGGTCGAACTGCGAGCCCTCCTCGGTGGCCTCGTCCAAGGTCCGCACCAGGGCCGCGACCTGGTACATGACCGTGACCTGGTCGTCGAAGAGCTCGCGCAGGTAGGCGGCTTCGTGGTAACGGCCGGTCAGCCGGAAGATGTTGTACATGCGTCGCGCGGCCTTGCCGTAGTTGGGGTCCTGGACGGTGTACTTCCAGACCTCGTGCTCCAACTGGTCGACGTAGCCATCCACCGCGTCGCCGGTCA
>JALZJE010000170.1 GCA_030859955.1 Chloroflexota bacterium
GCTGTGGATGCAGCGCCAGCGCTCGGCCGACCTGCTCGAGGTCGCCTCGAAATACGGCTCGTTCCCGATCATCCTCGAGACGTACCGCGAGGTCCTGCGTGACGTCTTCGACATGCCGGCGCTGGTAGAGCTGCTGGGCTCCATCCGCGCTCGTCGGATCCGGGTCGTGAGCGTCGAGTCACGCTCGGCCTCGCCGTTCGCCAGCTCCCTGATGTTCGACTACCTCGGTTCGTTCATGTACGAGGGCGACGCGCCGCTCGGCGAGCGTCGCGCCCAGGCTTTGGCCCTCGACCGCGAGCTGTTGGCCGAGCTGCTCGGCACGGAGGAGCTGCGCGAGTTGCTCGACCCGGAGGCGGTCGCCGACCTGGAGCTCGAGCTGCAGGCGCTGGCAGGTTCGCGTCGGGCGCGGAGCGTGGACGGCGTGGCCGACCTCCTGCGCCGGGTGGGCGACCTGCGCACCGACGAGCTGGCGGCACGCGTGACCGATGAGCTGGACGCCGAGACTGCCATCGGTGAATTGGAGAAGACACGACGGGCCGTCCGGGTGCGAATCGCCAACCAGGAACGCTGGATCGCGGTCGAGGATGTCGCCCGCTACCGCGACGCGATCGGCACCAGCCCACCACGTGGCGTGGCGGAAACGTGGCTGGCCGCCGCGGAT
The DNA here is from genome assembly GCA_030859955.1 of Chloroflexota bacterium. Taxonomy (GTDB): domain Bacteria; phylum Chloroflexota; class Limnocylindria; order QHBO01; family QHBO01; genus JACDBZ01. Next base: position 662 of record JALZJE010000170.1, read on the forward strand.
GCGCCCCTCGACGCGCTTCTTCAGCGCTGGGCCCGGAGCCACGCCCCGTTCACCGCCGATGCACCGGCCGCCCGGTGGGGGATCGCCCGCGCGACGGTGGAGGAGCGATTGCGCGCGATGGCCGCGGCGGGCTCATTGCTGGAAGGCGCGTTCCGGCCGGGCGGCGCCGCGCATGAGTTCACGGATCCGGACGTTCTGCGCCAGCTCCGTCGCCGCTCTTTGGCCCGCCTGCGTCGCGAGGTGGAGCCGGTCGAGCCCGACGTCCTCGCACGCTTCCTGCCGGCCTGGCACGGCATCGGCGCCACAGCCGGGGGGATCGGACGCCTGGTCGAGGTGGTTGCCCAGCTCGAAGGCGTGCCGATGCCGGCGTCCGTCCTCGAGCGAGATGTCCTGCGCGCGCGGGTCGCCGGCTATACGCCACGGCTCCTGGATGAGCTCGGTGCCGCGGGCGAGGTCGTCTGGATCGGCCGCGGCTCGCTGGGACGCGACGACGGCCGCATCGCGCTGTACCGACGCGACCATGTCGACCTGCTGGTCAGCGCCGGTGCATCGCAGGACCGTCCGTCGGATCCGATTCACGAGACCATTCGCGCGCATCTCCAGCGTCGCGGCGCCTCCTTCTTTCCGCAGTTGCGCGCCGTGGTGGCCGAGGCACGCACGGACGACGAGCTGCTCGACGCGATGTGGGACCTCGTCTGGTCCGGCGAGGTGACCAACGACACTTTCGCGGCCCTGCGCGCTCTCTCGCTTCCCCGAAGCCGTTCGAAGGCCACGCCGCGGCCTGGCAGGTTGACCGCTCTCGGCCCGCCACGCGCGGCCGGTCGCTGGTCGCTGGTTGCCGATCTCGTTGGCGAAGATCGACCTCCGACGGAGCGGGGCCGGGCCATGGCCGCCTCACTGCTCGAGCGCCACGGCGTCGTCACGCGGGAAGGCGTGGCCGCGGAGGGGATCAGCGGTGGCTATGCATCCGTCTACCCCGTACTGCGCGTCATGGAGGAGGCCGGACGCGCGCGTCGCGGCTACTTCGTCGCCGGCCTTGGCGCCGCCCAGTTCGCGCTTCCCGGAGCGGTGGATCGGCTGCGCGCGGTTCGCGCGGACGAGGGCTCGGTCCATCTCCTCGCGGCGACCGATCCGGCACAGCCTTACGGGGCTGCCCTGGCGTGGCCCCGATCCACGGACGACGAGCGTCTGCCGCTCCAGCGTGCCGCGGGCGCCTACGTGGTCATCGTCGATGGCCGTGCGACCCTCTATCTCGAGCGCGGAGGTCGGGGAGTCCTGCGGCTGCCGGCGTCCGAGGATGTCGGCATGCTCGAACGAGCCATCTCGACGCTGCCGGCGCTCGTGGCGGGTGACGGGCCATATCGGGAGCTGCGCATCGAGCGCATCGATCGCGCGCCGGTCGGCGAGTCGCCGCTGGCGGACATGCTGACCGACATCGGTTTCAGGCCGAGTTTCCGAGGCTACCTGCTGCGCCGCGGCTGAGCCTCAGGGCAGCTCCACCAGGATCGGCTGCCACTCTGCGGTGTTGGCCGTTGCGTCGACCGGGGAGATGCGGCGCGGCTCCTCGGACCCGTCGACCGGGACGATCCAGAGGCCGACGTCCGGTCCGTCGGATGCCGAGTATACGAGCCAGTTCCCGCTTGGCGACCAGCGGACGGCGCCGATGACGGCGCTGGTGGTGACGAGCTGCGCCGCGCCATTCTCTTCGCCATCTGTGAGGATGATCCCCTCCGGCGTGGCCACGGCCAGCTGCGTCCCGGCCGGCGACCACAGGCCAGCGGCCTGCACCGCCCCACCGTCGAGGAGATAGCGCCGGTCACCGCCCACGATCGGCATCAGATAGGCCCGGGACGGGAACTCGCCGCTCAGGTCGTGCTGGACGAAGGCGAGGGTCGAGCCGTCCGGCGACCAGTCGACGAGGCCGCTGTAATCTCCGCCGGTCACTTTGCGGAGGTTCGAGCCATCCGCGCCGACGAGCCAGGTAGCGCCGGGTGGATCACCCATGATCGGCTCGTCTTGCGGGCATTCGGGGCAATCGATGGCGCCGAAGGCAATGCGACTGCCATCTGGCGACCATCGCGGCGCGCCGGCGCGGCCGGTGTCGAGGTCGAGCTCGGTTGGTATGAGTTCGCTATCAGTCACCACCAGACCGCCCTCGCCCAGCCAGGCCAGGCGGCTCCCGTCGGGCGACCATGCACCGGCGACACCCACGCCGAGATCATCGAGCTGCATGCCGTCCGGCGCGAGCGTGACGATTCGATAGGGAAGAGTCGTGCCGCCCAGCGATGCGACGAGCCGGCTGCCATCAGGGGACCAGCGCCATTCGGTAAGGTCTTCGTCTCCGATGGTGGTGAGGTTCGCGTCGCCCAACGGGGTGACGCTGACGACCCGCGGGCCGTCGTCGGCGCAACCGTCGCATCGGAAGGTTACGGCGCCGTCCTCCACCAGCCTCAGCCATGATCCTCCGGGGCCGGCGGCGACCCAGCCCGCAAGCTCGCCCGGCCCGATGCGGACCTCATACCACTCCGTGTCATCGACGCTCCGCTGCTCGCCGGTGGCGCCCATGAGCTGCCCTCGGCGCAACGTGGCGAGGACCTCACCCTCTCCGGACGGCTCGCTGCGGATCCGCAGCCCGTCCGCCTCCGCGAACAGGATGGCTCCCACCAGCGCCGGATCGGGTGCGGCCGACGGCTCAACCGACGAACTCGGGCTGGGACTCGCGCCGGCGGAGGACGAAGGGCGAGCGGATGGGCTGGCGAGGGCGACCGCGGATGAGCTCGGAGCCGCCGAGGTTGAGGCGTCGACGGTCACCGGCACGCGAACCCATCCCGACCCGACGGCCACGCCCGCAGCCAGGACGAGCAGGAGGGTCGCGGCGGCCAACAGGGCCCACGGCGCACGGCGCGGGGGCTGGGCGCCGGCGCCGAGCGTGAGCCGGCCGTACAGGGTGTCGGCGAACGCGGCCGACGGCACTCGCTCGGTCTCGAGGGTTCGCAACAGGTCCCGGAGCTGCTCGTCATGCATCGGATCGCCCTCCATAGGCACGTCGGAAGCTCTCGCGAGCCCGCGCGAGCAGTGACTCGGTCGCTTTCTCACTGCGTCCGATGGCGGCGGCCACCTCACGAACGCTGAGATCGTCGAGGTAGCGGAACAGCAGTGCCATGCGCTGGTCGGCCGGCAGCCGTGCGATGGCCGCCTCGACTCCATCGCGGGTCTCGGTGTCGCGCCACGGCGCATCGGCCCCCGGCGCCCGCTCCGCCATGAGCCGGTCATGCCGGCGAGCCTCCCGGCCGTGGCGCCGGTAGTGATCGATCAACCGGTTGCGACCGATGGCGCACATCCAGGTGACGAGGTCAGACCGTCCGTCGAATCGATCGGGCTTTCGAACGGCCTCGACGAAGGTCTGCTGTGTCAGCTCCTCGGCGAGCGCCTCGTCACCCCCGCAGCGGGCGGCAAGATAGCGATACACGCGGGGAAGCGTGGCGTCATACCAATCGCGGAACCGATCCTCGTCGCCAACGATGACGGCGAGGTCTCTTCCCGACGCGACGGCCATGGGTACGGTCATCCTGCGCTTCGTCCGTGCGATCGTGCATCGTCTCCACGCGATGCATCATCCCTTAGACGTTCGGCAGGCCTGAAAACCCTCGGCCCGGAGCTTGACATCAGGCCGGCAACGAAGTGTCCCGAAGGAACCACGGGACCCGTTGATGCAATCTCTGGGTCCACGGACTCCTCCGGGACAAGAACAACAATA
>JALZJE010000203.1 GCA_030859955.1 Chloroflexota bacterium
CTACCGTGGAACGGATCTGCGGCTACCACCGCATGCTGCTTCGCCCGACCCCACCGATTTGCAGGGCGTGCGGGCTTGGGTGAAGCGCGCGACCGGCCCGACGGCGATCGATCTCTTCTGCGGCGCCGGTGGCCTCAGCCTGGGTCTGCGCGATGCCGGCTTCACGGTGCTCGTCGGTGCCGATTCTGATGGCCGCGCCGTCGAAACGCATACGGCGAACGTCGGTGGTCTCGGGTACGTCGGTGACCTGACCGACCCGACGGAACTACTCGAGTATCTCGAGGGATGGGGTATCGATAGGGTCGATCTGATCGCGGGCGGAGTCCCGTGTCAGCCGTTCTCGCGCGCTGGGAGGTCGATGATCAGGAGCCTCGTCGAGAGCGGGACTCGTGTGCGGGAGGATCCGAGAGCGGAGCTGTGGCAGGCGTTCATGGCCGTCGTTGCGAAAGTGAAGCCGCTGGCGGTTCTGGTCGAGAACGTGCCTGATCTGCCGTCGTGGGACGAGGGCAGCGTTCTGATGGGCTTTTACGACTCGCTTCGAGAGCTTGGCTATGTGGTCGACGCTCGAGTTCTCGACGGCTTCCAGTACGGCGTGCCACAGCACCGCGCGCGGCTGATGCTGATCGCGCTTCGCGGGACTGGCGCGTTTGTTTGGCCCGAGCCGTCCGACGAGATCACAACGTTGCGCGACGCGATTGGTGATTTGCCGCCCGTTCCCCCAGCGCAGCGCACGGATCGTCTCCCCTATCGCGGCGCCCGAACGGCCTTCCAGAAACGGATGCGTAAGGGGGTTCTGAAAGCCGATCGCGCGTCGATTTATGACCACATCACGCGTGATATCCGTCCCGACGACGCGGAGGCGTTCGAGCTGCTCCGTGAAGGCGAAACGTACGATGACCTCCCGATGCGCCTGCGCCGGTACCGAAGCGACATCTTCACCGACAAGTACAAGCGACTCGTCTGGGCAGAGGTCAGCCGGAGTATCACCGCCCATATCGCGAAAGATGGCTACTGGTACATCCACCCGCAGCAGAACCGAACGCTGTCTGTCCGCGAGGCAGCGAGGATCCAGACGTTCCCCGACTGGTTTCGCTTCGCCGGTCAGCCGAGCCTCCGACTTCGCCAGATCGGGAACGCTGTCCCGCCAAAACTGGCCGCGTGCGTCGGGCGCCAGTTGCAACTCGCGCTTCAGGATGACACCCCGCCTGCGGATCGGCCGGCCTTTGACTTCCGCTCGGCACTTCTCGGCTGGCACAGGAAGAAGCGCAGGCCATACCAGTGGCGTCTTGGCCACACGAGCCCGTGGTTGGTGCTGGCAGGAGAGCTGTGTCTGTCAAGGACTCGGCCTGAGCTCGTACCGGCGATGTTCGAGAGCCTCCGGAATCTTGCGCCTGTACCGGCAGCGCTCGTCTCGCCACATGCTGCGGACAGACTTCGATCACTAGGCCTCGGAGCACGTGCGGACATTCTGGTCGCCGTCGCCGAGACCCTCGTCGCGCGACACGGTGGACACGTGCCCGAGGACGAACTAGAGCTTTGCAGCTTGCCCGGCGTTGGTGACTACGTCGCCCAGGCGACTCTCTGCTTCGGGTTCGGCCGGCGTGCCGTTCTCCTGGATGCGACGACCGGGCGTGTGATCTCCCGGTTTGTAGGTCATAGGGACACCCGGCGGTGGCAGCTCCGACTTGACCTGTACCAGCTAGCCGGATCTTCGGGCCCGGATGCCGAGTTTAACTACGCACTCCTCGATCACGGCTCGATGATCTGTCGGCCCGAGAGGCCGCTCTGCGCGGACTGCCCGTTGAGCGGTGAGTGTCGGCTCGGTAGCGAACGCACGGACCCCAGCCGGCTTCAGATCCTCGTTGGGGGTGTTGACGCTGGCGCGTAGATCGACTGTCATCCCCTCGGCTGCTCGCCTGATGGGGTCGCTGCGCGACATCGGGTACGACCTGCCAAGCGCAGTCGCCGATCTCGTCGACAACAGCATCGATGCCGGTGCGCGTACCGTCAGCATCACCGTCTGTCGGAAGGGCGCATCGTCCTTCATTCGCCTCGCGGACGACGGTGTCGGCATGACTGAGCGTGTTCTTGATGAGGCGATGCGCTACGGGAGCCGGCGCGCCTACAGATCTTACGACCTCGGCAAGTTCGGACTCGGTCTCAAGACCGCTTCTCTCAGCCAGTGTCGGTGTCTGACGGTTGCGACACGGACAACCGCGAAGGGGCGGATCCGGATTCGTCGCTGGGACCTTGACCACGTGCGAGAAGCCGACGCCTGGGAGCTCGAACGGCTCGTCTCGTCGGAGTGCCCGTCGTACCTGGTCGAACCGCTCCGAGATCGGCCGGGCTCGGTAGTCCTTTGGGAGAAGCTAGACAGAGTTCTGGCGTATAGCCGCCCCGAGGGTGAGTTCGCGAGTCGGGCTCTCGAAGCGGCAGCGACTCAGATCGCCGAGCACCTCTCGATGGTGTTCCATCGATTCCTCTCCGGCGAGAACGCACGTGGGAAGGTGCGGATTGTTTTCAACGGGGAGCCCTTGCGGCCATGGGATCCAATCGCTCGTTCGGAGCGTGAGGTGAAGCGCCTAGCCGAGCAGCAGCTACCTCTTGAGTACGGTGGCGAGACCCACTGGGTTCGCGTCTGCCCGTACGTCCTTCCAAGCCAGATCGAGTTCTCCAGCAGTGACGCTCATGCGGCCGCCGCTGGGCCGAAGAGGTGGAATCGGCAGCAGGGGTTCTACATCTACCGCGGGGATCGCATGATCCAGAGCGGGGGATGGAATCGTCTGCGGACGACTGACGAGCACAGCAAACTGGCACGGATCGCGATCGACATCCCTCCATCGCTTGAGAGTGCGTTCCAGACCAACGTCGCAAAGATGAGGGTCGTGCTGCCGGAGGAGATCCGGCCGACACTTCGCGTGCTCGCCGCAGGTGTGGTTGCCTGCGCGCAGGAGAGCTATCGGCGCCGCCTACGTG
>JALZJE010000244.1 GCA_030859955.1 Chloroflexota bacterium
CGTTCTCACCGCTGAAGGTGGTGTCGGCGGTCAGCGTCTGGGTGGTGCCCTCGGAATCCTCGACCGTGAAGTCGAAGTCCTGCTCCCCGGAGCCGATGGCGTCGGGGGTCTGGGTGTCACCGGTCAGCACGACCACCGGGCAGGCCAGGACGGTCTCAGCCGTGGCGCCCAGCGAGGGGATGCCCATCGGGGTCTCTTCGTTGGTGGCGGCCTTGGCCTCGAGCTCCATGAAGTCCGCCTCGGACTGGATGGACTCGTCGCACAGGTGCTTCATGACCATGACCGTGGCGGGCTCGCCCGCCGATGCCGCTGCCACGGGCAGGGCGGCCAAGCCGAGCAACATGCCCGTGCTGACCAGGGTTACGAGAATTCTACGCATGGGTTCTCCTCAGTTTGAATGTTGGTCTGGCCTTGCACGAAGGCAGAGTTGATGCCGCGACGGTCGAACGGTGACGATCGTCACCTACCGAACGTCAGGCAGCGCGTCGCTCGAAGTACTGGCGCATGATCTCGTCGACATGCGCCGGGTGGAGCAGCGGATCGGATCTGAGCGCCGCCTCGACCCGCTCTGGACCGGCAAGCAGATCGTGCATCTGGTCGACGAGCGGGATGCAGGTGGAGTCGTAGAGTGCACCCACGATCCGCATGGCGACATCGAACCTCGGCCGCCGGTCCTTCCCGAGAAAACGCGTCACCGTGCTGCGGTCAAGACCGCACTTCAGCGCGAGCTGCGCGTGCGACAGATTTCGTTGACGCATGCGCAGCTGCGTCCATGCCCGTAGGTCGTCAGTCTGTGTGCCCATGCCGTAAATACGGATTTCACCCCCGCTCGCATCGGCGAGCAAGCCCCGGCCCGCTCCGATGCAGATGGGTGCGCGCCTAGACTGGACGTATACATGTTCGATTCCATCCACCTCGTGGGCGACGGGCGGGCCGGAGGCGTGCTTGCCGTGCGCCTTCGGGACGCCGGGGTAGCTGTCACGGTCGGCAGGCTTCCCGATCCGAACGCTGATCTGGTGATCCTCGCGGTTCCCGATCGGGCCATCGCCGAAGTTGCCCGAAACGTTCCCACCGGCCCGTGGATCTGCCACGTCAGCGGCGCCACGGATCTGGTGGCGCTTGACCCCCATGAGAACCGATTCAGCGTGCACCCCCTCCAGACACTCACGCTCGAGCGCGGTCCAGATCAGTTGGACGGTGCCTGGGGCGCCATCAGCGGTACGACCGAAGCCGCGCTCGACCGAGCACGGTGGCTGGCGGAAGCCCTCGGGCTGCGACCGTTCGAGATCGCCGATGGCGATCGCGCGCTTTACCACGCAGCGGCCGTCATCGGCGGCAATTTCCTGGTCACCCTTTACCGGGTCGCGACGCAGCTACTGTCACAGGCAGGCGCACCACCGGAGGCGATCGTGCCGCTGATGGTGCGCACGATCGAGAACGGGTTTGAGCTGACCGGGCCGATCGCGCGCGGTGACGAGGCGACCATCGAGGCTCACCTGGCGGCACTCGAGGAACGGGCGCCGGAGATGGTCCCGCTGTACCGGGCACTGGCGGAGGCGACGCACCGGTGAGGATCCTCCGCACGACATCAGAGGTGCGAGAGGCATTGGGTCACGCCGGGGGGCGGGTCGGCCTCGTGCCGACCATGGGTGCGTTCCACGGTGGCCACCTCGCGCTCATGCAGGCGGCCCGGGAGGCGTGTGACATCGTCGTGGTGAGCCTCTTCGTCAATCCGTCCCAGTTCAACGCCGCGGAGGACCTGGAGCACTACCCACGCGACGAGGCGGCAGACGCGAGAGCCGCCGCGGATACGGGCGTCGACCTGCTGTTCGCTCCATCGGTCGAGGAGTTCTATCCGTCCGGCTTCGATACCTGGGTCGTGCCGGGCGAGCCGGCGGCCACACTCGAGGGCGCATCACGACCCGATCATTTCAAAGCAGTGGCGACGGTGTGCACGAAGCTTTTCTCCATCGTCCAGCCGAACCTCGCTTTTTTCGGGCGCAAGGACGCCCAGCAGGTGGCCGTGGTCAAACGTCTCGTCGCCGACCTGAATCTTCCGCTCGAGATCGTTGCCGTGCCGATCGTGCGCGATGCCGATGGGCTGGCGCTCTCATCGCGCAACGTCTTCCTGTCGACGGGCGAACGAACCACCGCGCTGGCTCTGCCCAGGGCGCTAGATGCCGGCCTGGCGGCGCATCGGTCCGGCGGAAATGCAGTCCAGGCCGCACGTTCGGCCCTGGACGAAGAACGCGGCCTGGCCGTCGAGTACGTGGCCGTGGCCGATCTCGACGGTCCCACGCTCTGCGCGGCAGTTCGTGTCGGCGCCACGCGGCTCATCGACAATGTGCACCTGGGACACGTTGACAACGCCGACCGCTGAGGCGACGCTTCGCGCGTGAAGATGCGCGAGGCGCGGACGGTGCCGGAGATCGGCGCCATGAAGCGAGACGGCACGAAGATCGTGATGGTCACCGCCTACGACCATCCGTCGGCGCGGTTCGCCTCTGATGCGGGGATCGACCTCATCCTGGTCGGCGATTCGGCCGGCAACAACGTCCTGGGCTACGACACCACTGTGCCGGTCACCATGGACGAGGCCGTCATCCTGACCTCTGCGGTCGCCCGGGCGCGCCCCCGGTCACTGGTCATCGGCGACATGCCGTTCGGCTCCTTCCAGGCGTCGGACGCCGATGCGATCGCCAACGCCGTTCGATTGATCAAGGCCGGCGCGGATGGCATCAAGCTCGAGGGCGCTGGGCCCATGACCTCGCGCGTGCGGAGCATCGTGGAGGCCGGCATCCCGGTCATGGGCCACCTCGGCCTGACGCCACAGTCCGCCACGATGCTGGGCGGAATGAAGGCCCAGGGCCGGACGGCATCCGCAGCCAGCCGCCTCCTCGCCGATGCCCGCGAGCTCGAGGCCGCGGGGTGCTTCTCCCTCGTGCTCGAATCGGTGCCGGCGCGCATCGGGGCGCACGTCAGCGCGGCGCTGACAATTCCGACCATCGGCATCGGCGCAGGTCCCGGTTGCGACGGCCAGGTCCTGGTCTGGCACGACCTGCTCGGCGTCAACGAGGGAGCGGCTCCGCGGTTCGTGAAGCGCTACGCCGATCTCGCGGGCGAGACGCGGCGCGGCCTGGAAGCCTTCGCCGCGGACGTGCGCTCGGGGGCGTACCCGACGGCGGAGCACGAATACAAGATCGCCGGTGACGAGCTCCGAGCCTTCGAGGCCGCGCTGACGGATACTGCCCGCCCGGACTGAACCGACGGCCGTCCCGCTCAGCTAGACCGTCCCAGCTTCCAGTGCCCGCAGGCCGTCGAGCAATCGACGGCCTTCACGCTGTTTCCAGCCACCTCGCGACGGCCCGATGTACTCCTCGAAGCGAGGCGCGCACGCCGGTATTCGCGCGCAGCGAGGCGAGGATGCCTTCGAGATCGCACCGCACGCGGCCCTCGACATCCTGGCGGGCATCTTCCTCGAGCCATCTCGGATTCTCCGCGAAGGCCCCGCCGCACCTCCGCATCGGCATCGGTCCCGGCCGCCTGCACCTCCCGTTCGAGGCCGGCCTGAAAATCCAGGTCGTCCGCCCGGGGCTGTCCGGGCGGGTCCTCGAGCACGAGCCGGTGGGTCAGCAACGGTCGCCATCCGGTGATGCCATGAACCAGGACGGCGACCGGTGCGGCAGCGCCGGCATCGGTCCGTGTCGGTGGCCAGTCGTGGTGGCGAGCGGACCAGGCATGAGTGCACGATTATGGGTCCCGGGTTATCGCCGGCCTTTCATCCATGCACCGGACGACTGGATGAGACGTTCCCAGCCTGATCAGGGGCCCGAATGCGCCCGCCGCGAGCGTGGCAGAAGGTGAATCGGTCATGGAGCGGCTCATAACTCGGCCGTTCACTCTCCCCGTGCATAAGTGACGGGAAGGCAGGGGGCCGCAGAGAAGCCTAGGAGCCGGGAGCGGCACGGAACGCGCCGTGCAGGGCAGTCCGGGCATGAGTCTGGAAGCGACCAGCGACCTGTGGTGGAAGAACGCGATCGTCTACTGCGTCGATACCCAGGCGTTCCTCGACACGGACGGTGACGGCGTCGGCGATCTGGACGGGCTGACACAGCGCATCGATTACCTCGCCGGCCTGGGCGTGACCTGCCTGTGGCTCATGCCGATCTACCCGTCGCCGGAGCGTGACTACGGCTACGACGTGGCCGACTACTACGGCGTCGCCAAAAAGTACGGCACGCTCGGCGACCTCGTGGAGCTGGTCCAGACGGCGCGGGAGCGGGGCATCCGGGTCATCGCCGACCTGGTGATCAACCACACCTCGATCGAGCATCCCTGGTTCCAGGCGGCGCGCAGGGGTCACCCCATTTTCAAGGATTTCTACGTCTGGGCCGATGAGAAGCCCGCGAACGCGAGCGAGGGCGTCATCTTCCCAGGCAAGCAGGAGACCGTCTGGAGCTACGACCGCGCGGCGAAGCGTTGGTACATGCATCGGTTTTATCCGCATCAGCCGGACCTCAATATCAACAACCCGATCGTGCGCAACGAGATCCACAAGGTCATCGGCTTCTGGCTGGAGCTTGGGCTGTCGGGATTTCGAGTCGACGCCGTGCCATTCCTGATCGAGCAGGAGGGCCAGGTCAACCCGGCAACCGAGGATCCGCACGATTTCCTTCGCGACATCCGCGACTTCGCCGGACGCCGCCGGGGTGACGTCATGCTCCTGGCGGAAGCGAACGAGCCGGTCGACAAGATCGCGCAGTTCTTTGGCGAGGACGGCAGCGAGATGCACATGCTGTTCAGCTTTATCACCAACCAGGCGCTCTACCTGGCCTTCGTGCGCCATGACGCGACACCGGTGGCCGATGCGCTGCGCGCTCTTCCGGCCATTCCGCCGGAAAGCCAATGGGCAAACTTCATCAAGAATCATGACGAAGCCTCGCTCGACAAGCTTTCCGATGAGGAACGCGACGAGGTCTTCGCCTCCTTCGCGCCGAACGCGTCGATGCGCCTGTTCGACCGTGGCATTCGCCGGCGATTCACAACCATGGTGGATGGCGACCGCCGACGGATCGAGCTGGCATACAGCCTCATGTTCAGCCTGCCGGGAACGCCGGTGCTGTTCTACGGCGAGGAGATCGGACTGGGCGAAAACCTCGCCATGACAGATCGCGAGGCGGTCCGACCCCCCATGCCCTGGTCGGGCGAGCGTGGTGCCGGGTTCACCACCGCCGTGGAGGAGAGCCTGCCACGACCGCTGCAGCGGGATGGACCGTTCGGATATCGGGCGCTGAACGCGGAGGACCAGCGCCACGACCCGGACTCGCTCCTGAACTGGATGGAACGCGCGATCCGGGCGCGCAAGGAGTGGCCGGAGTTTGGATGGGGTGCATGGCAGGTGCTCGGAACGCGAAACAGCGCCGCGCTCGCGCACATCGCAACGTGGGACGGGAGCAGCGTGCTGGCCGTGCACAATTTCGCGGATACGCCCATCAAGGTGGCCGTTCGCCTTCCGGCCGACGCGGTCAGCGGCCGATGGCGGCACATCTTCGGACCGGCGCACATCAAGGAGCCCGCCATCACCAACGGACGGCTTAGCGTGGAGCTGCCGCCGTACGGCTACCACTGGTTGGGCCGACGGGAGGGCGTCTGAGCGTGGCACCCGTCGTCGGCGTCCATGCCAGCCATGAGCAGTTCCGGCCGGATCGCCTGCTGCGGCTCGTCCAGTCGGCGGAAGCTGCCGGCTTCGACGCCGGGATGTGCAGCGATCACTGGGCACCCTGGAGCGAGGAGCAGGGAGAATCCGGCTTCGCGTGGTCGTGGCTCGGCGCCGCCCTCCAGGCGACCAGCATGCCGTTCGGCGTGGTGAACGCACCCGGCCAGCGCTACCACCCGGCCATCATCGCGCAGGCGGCCGCAACCCTGAACGTGATGTTCCCGGATCGCTTTTGGCTTGCTATCGGCTCGGGGCAGTGGCTCAACGAGCACATCACCGGGGATCCATGGCCAATCAAGGCCGATCGTAACGAACGACTGCGAGAGTCCGCCGACATCATGCGCGGCCTCTGGGCCGGTGAGACCGTGACGCATGTTGGACACGTAAAGGTGTCCGAGGCGCGCCTGTGGACGCGACCGGACCGCGCTCCGCTGCTGGTGGGTGCCGCCGTGACGCCGCAGACGGCCGGGTGGGTGGCCGAGTGGGCGGATGCGCTCATCACCGTCGTCCAGCCCGACGACCGACTGGACGCCGTCGTCGAGGCCTTTCGCGCCAACGGGGGTGCGAACAAGCCGATGTATCTCCAGGTCCATCTCGCCTACGCGCCGTCAGAGGGTGAAGCGCGGGCCGCCGCGTTCTCGGAGTGGAGCCAGAACTGCCTGGACAACAGCGTCATGACCTCGCTCGGCCACCCGGCGCAGATCTCGGCGGCGGCGACGCACGTGACGCCAACGGACCTCGACGGCGCGGTGCGCATCTCGGCGGATGTAGGGCGCCATGTCGAGTGGCTCCGGCAGGATCTGGAGCGCGGCTTCGACGGGCTCTACCTGCACGAGGTCGGACCGGACCAGGAGCGCTTCGTCGAGGTCTTCGGCCGCGAGGTCCTCCCGCAGCTCCGGTAGGGCCGGCGCCTACCCGCGATTCTGCGATCATGACGCCATGGCTGAGCTGGGTGCGCGCGAACGGGCAAAGCTCCCCGATTCCGCCTTCGCCTATATCGACGCGACCGGTCGGCGCCGCCTGCCGATTCACGACGAAGCTCACGTCCGGAACGCCCTCGCGCGGTTCAATCGCATCCTGTTCGACGACGAGACGGTGCGTGACCGCTCACGGACGCGCCTGCTGAAGGCAGCCAAGCGGTACGGCATCTTGCCGGTCGGATTCATCGACGGGCAGCTGCGGCCGCGGCTGCCGACCGGGAACCTCACCCTCCTGTTCGCCGACATCGAGGCCTCGTCGCGCCACGTGGCGGAGCTGGAAGACCGTTATGGACCGATGCTCAGTGTCGTGCGGCGCCTCCTCCGTGGTGCCATACGGAAGGCGAGCGGCCACGAGGTGGATGCCCGCGCCGACGAGTTCTTCGCCGTCTTCAAGGGCGCATCTGCGGCGCTCGACGCGGCTGTCGCGATCCAACGCGCGATGGACGCAACTGCCTGGGTCGACGGTCGCCAGGTACGCGTGCGCATCGGGCTTCATGCGGGCCGTCCGACGCTCGCCGGGTCGGGATACGTGGGGATTGCCGTCAACGTCGTTTCGCGCGTCTGCGATTGCGGGCACGGCGGGCAGATCATCCTATCGCGGGCCGCCCGCGCGGCACTCGGAAACGAGATCCAGATGGAGCTGCGGGGCCTGGGAACGCACCCGCTACGCGGTATCCCCGACGAGCAGGAGCTGTTCCAGGTGGTAGCCGACGGCCTGATCGACGGCTTTCCTCCGCTGCGGCTGAACCGCTGAAGACGGACTGCCGAAGCGGGTTGGGCGGGGTCGTCTGGTACTCCCAGCGCAACTGTACTGCGCCATATTTTCGGGCTTACGTTGCTGTAAGTGATGGGGTACACGCATCCCCACTGCAGACGGGGGAGTGGTAGTGGTCCCAGAACCCGATGCCGTCGAGACCTAGCTCATCAGCCAGCCTCGCGGGCCTCTTACCATCTCTCCATTTGGCCGTCGGGCTCTGCACCGCTCCGATTCGCACGCCCGCACACGGCTTGGTCCGCTTACGGGCCGCAAACTCAACCCACATTCGACTGGTGCTGAACGTCCTCAATCGGTCGGATGACTTGCGAACGCGCTGATGCTCACGGCAGTGCTTCTCCGACGACAGCAATCGGTCGTCCACTGCGGAGGCTAGGCCGGCTCGACGTTCCCCGCGGTGCCGTCGACGGTGACTTGCATGCCTGTCCGCAGGCGGGCCGTCGCGTCGCCACAGCCGACCACGGCCGGGATCCCATACTCGCGAGCGATGATCGAGGCGTGCGCCGCTGGGCTCCCGACATCGGTCACGACCGCGGCCGCTCGAGTGAACAGGGGTGTCCAGGCTGGGGCGGTGAGCGCCGCGACGAGGATCTCGCCGGGCTCCAGCTCGTCGAACTGCTGCGGGCCGCGGATCACCCGGACCGCCCCGCTGGCGCGACCCGGCGACGCCGGCGTGCCCGAGACGATTGCGGTATCCGATGGAACAGCACCGAGCACTCGTGGCATGGCGTCGAACAGCTTCTTTAACAGCGGGTTCAGCCGTCCGACGAGCAGGGGCGGAACGAGGCGAGCCTGCTGTTCTCGCGTCGAGCGGCGGGCGGCCACGTCGACGCGCGAAGCCGGGCCACCGTCGCCGAGCGCCGACAGCACTTCGTCCCGGGTCAGGAAGAAGATGTCGTCAGGCTCGGCGATCACCCCACGGGAGGCGAGCGCCTCGCCGATCCGGCACACCGCCCGTCGCATGGCCGGCCACGCGATCGTCAGCTCTGCCACCTGCTCTTCGCGCAACGGGACGAGGTGCTGGGCATCCGCCAGTAGCTTCCGGAAGGCTCGAAGACGGCGCGAGGACGAAGCGAGAGCGGTGAATGCTGCCTCCTCCGCGGCATGCCTGGTCTCAACCAGCGCAGCGTGATCTGCGGCCGGCCTGGTCGCCGACCCGGCTCGCGGCCCGGGTGCATGCCACCAATCCAGGGAGGCTACGGCATGTCGAGCTGGATCGGTCGGTGCCTCGAAGCCGGTCAGGAGAGGCAGGTGGCTGCCGCCGAGCGAAGGCGCCAGGTGGCGGCGGTACCACTGCGCGAGGTTGATCTCCAGCTTGTATGCCGCTCCGGCCAGGGCCGTTACCGAGGTGAAGGACTCGCCAGCGAGGTCCGCCAGCGCGTCAATCAGCGCCGGCAGCTCGTTCACCGCAAGCAACTCGACCCGCCGCTCGGCATCCCCCACCGCTGCCCGATAGCGGGGTTGGAAATCCGCTCGCCACTCTTGCTCAACGATTGGGAAACTGTGCCGAACGGTGGAGGGATTGATCCCGGCGAGGACGCGTGGGGTTCGGATCAGGTGCCACAGCATGTTCGGCAGGTTGCGGGCAAACGCTGCGGGCGTGGCCCAGTTGAGCGTGTAGAAGTACCAGCCATTGACGACCACGTGGTACGGCCGCGGGACCCGTTGACCGATCAGCCTCAGGTAGTCGGCATGCGTCCGCTCCTCCATCGCGGTCAGCAGCCAGGACTCGAAGAGCGGCGTCACCGGCTCGGAGATCCACTCGCCGAATCGGAGCTGACGGGTGAAGGCGCCAGGTGCGGGCGGCTCCCATGAGACGTCGGGCGGCAGCGCCGTCATCGGTCGGGCCTGCAGGATCCAGAGCCCGCCGTCCGCATCGATTGCCCACTCGATGTCCTGCGGGACGCCCAGGGCGGCCGCGATCCGCCGTGCCTCGCTCGCCACCCGCAAGGCCTGGTCTCGATCGATCGCGTGCTCCGGCTGGCGCCGCGCCGTCGCGACGACGTCAGCGACGACCCACTCGTCACCGCCGCTTGCGCCGGATACGAGCCGTTCACCGAGGCCGCGGACCGCCGTGATGACACAAGAGCGCCGATCCCCGCTGATCGGGTCGGCGGTGAGCGCCACGCCGGCGGCGGCCGGCGCCACCATGCGCTGGACGATCACCGCCATGCGGCCGTTGGCAGTGGGCCTATACGCCTTCGCCCGGGCGGCGTGCGCGCTGGCCAGGACGCGATCTGCAGCGGCGGGCAGCCCATCGGCCGACACGCCCAGGACCGTTTCATACATGCCGGCGAAGGAGCGCTCCGCCCCGTCCTCCGCGATGCCGCTCGATCGAACGGCGAACGGGCCACTGCCGAGGTCCGCCATGCCCGCGCGGAGCAGCGACCTGCGCTGCTCCGCCGACATTCCGCCGGCCGCAACGGTCAGGACCAGTCCGTCGGGAACGCGGGCACCGGCGGCGACCACCTCACCGAGCTGTGCGGCCTTGCCGCCGACCTTGGCAGCATCGACCATGCGCAGGTCTCCCAGGCGCCGGACGGCGGGTGCAGTCATCGTTCCTTCGTCTCCTGGATCGCGAAGATCGCCGCCCGAACGATCCAGTCGATCTCTTTTGCAACCTCGTCGACCGATAGCCCCAGGTGATCTCGCCACATCCGCAGCGACGAGGATGCAGTGATGACCGTGGCCAGCCGCGTGATCCGGTCGCGGTCGGCCTTGCGCAGCTTCGGCTCGATCGAGTCCGCGAGGCGTCGAATGCGGTCGTAACGAGTTGGCATCGTCGCGTGCCGCACCTCGGACGCGGCCGGGCTGGCCATCGCTGCGCGCGACAGATCGTCGAGATTGTCGAGGCGCTCGAGGACCGCCCGAATCATCGGTCGCAGCTCGTCCAGGGACCGCGGGTCAGCGATCGCGTCCAGGCCGGCGCGGCGCGCGGCGTGGGGATACACCGCGGCCAGAAGCTGGGGCTTCGTGCGGAAGTGGCGGTAGACCGTCGGGACGGACACGCCAGCCTCCCTGGCCACGGCCGGAACGGACAGGCTCGCCAGGCCGGTCGCCATCACCCGCAGGGTGGCGTCCAGGATGCGGGCTCGCGTCTCCTCCGTCTGCTCGTATCGCAGTCCACTCCGATAGGCCCGCGTTGGCCGTGCGACGATACGAGTCATATTGTGAATATATGAACCGTGTCAAGTGTTCTCCTCGCGGGCGCGTGGTCACGTGATGCGACATTGAATGGAGGTGCCGGCGCTTCCGATTGCCCTACAGCCACAATCAGGTGGCGCTCCCACTCCGAGCCACCTGTCAATGTCAGTACGAGTCAGGAGAAAGTCCGTCAGGGGAGGCGACCAACCGAAGGTACCGGCGCACGCACGCCCCCAGCCCGGTAGCCTGCCTGCATCCGCTCGTCAGGGGGATGGCTCCAGCATGATCCACGAGGATCTCGTCGCACGCGAGCTGGGTGCGACGATGCAAGGCTTGCACACGTACCGTCCTGGGACTGACCGGGTCGTGGAGCTGGCACGCCAGCAATTGGGCATGGACGTGGCATTCCTGTCCGAGTGGCGTGACGGACAGCAGGTCTTCCGCAGCCTCGACGGGACCGCCGATTCATTCGGCCTGCGCCGTGATGAAGCGTCGCCGCTCCCGGACTCGTATTGCCAGCGCGTCGTCGACGGTCGCATGCCGAACACGATCCCGGACACGGGCGCTGAGCGGGCGGTTCAGAATCTGCCGGCCACCACCGAACGGGGCATCGGCGCCTACATCGGGGTGCCGGTCCTGCTGTCGGATGGCAGCCAGTACGGCATGTTGTGCGGAATGAGCCACGCCTCGGAGCCGACGCTCAATCAGCGCGACGTGCGCTTCCTGTCCGTCCTGGCCAGCCTGGTCGCCGATGAAGTCGAGGCCGCCACAGCGGTCGACGAGCGACAGCAGGCGCTCCACGAACGGATCACCGAGGTCATTCGAGAGGCCAGCTTCGAGGTGGTCTTCCAGCCCATCATCGCCTTGCGCAGCGAACGGGCAGCGGGCTACGAAGCATTGAGCCGATTCAGTGCGCAGCCGACTCAGCCACCGGATGCTTGGTTCACCGATGCCGCCGCCGCGGGGCTGCAGGTCGAACTCGAGCTGGCAACAGCCACGGCCGCCGTACGACAGCTGTCCAAGCTGCCGCCCGCCACGTTCATGGCCATCAACTGCTCGCCCGCCACGATCAGCCACCCGCGGTTGCGCCGGCTCCTGGCCACGGTCGATCGCCGGCGCATCGTGCTCGAGCTGACCGAGCACACGCAGATTGACGACTATGCCGCGCTGCGCGACAGCGTCGGTTTGCTGCGGCGCAAGGGCGTGCGGCTGGCCATCGACGACGCCGGTGCCGGCTATTCCAGCCTACGGCATATCGTTCAGCTGGCTCCGGACCTCATCAAGGTCGACATCGGTCTCGTTCGCAGCATCCATCAGGATCCCGCCCGTCGGGCACTGGTGTCCTCGCTGGCGCAGTTCGCCCGTGAGACCAACGCCCAGCTCGTGGCCGAAGGCATCGAGGAACAGGCGGAGCTCGAAACCCTGCTC
Organism: Chloroflexota bacterium; assembly: GCA_030859955.1. Taxonomy (GTDB): domain Bacteria; phylum Chloroflexota; class Limnocylindria; order QHBO01; family QHBO01; genus JACDBZ01. Next base: position 12,044 of record JALZJE010000244.1, read on the forward strand.
AGCCTGCGGGTCACGTTCGGCCAGGGCTACCTACTCGGCCGCCCGAGTCCTCTTCTGGGCGCACGCGATCAGGCACGGGCACGAAAGATAACGCCCGTCCCCTTCATTAAGAGGCGCGGGGCAGAGTCCAGAGCGATCTGAGCCGCCACAGGTTCGTGAGAATGGCGTCCCTGAGTCGAAGCCAGGAGAACCAGAGCGGCTTCTGATGGAGCGGCTGCGCTACCCACCTACACCTTCGACAGCTCCGCGCAGCTGACCGGCACCCTGACCCTCGACGGCCAGTGCAGCACCAACGCCACCTTTATCTTCCAGGTCGGCAGCACGCTGACCACGGCGTCGGGCTCGGCGGTCGAGCTGGTCAACGGCGCCGGCGCGTGTGCGATGTTCTGGCAGTCGGCAGCTCCGCCACGCTGGCGTTCCGGGCAGCAGCCTGTTCCCAGGTCTCCCGGAGACCCGTATGGCTGATGCGTTCGAGACCCGGTCATCGCAGTTGCACCGCTGGCGCTGGCCGGCGTAGCGAGCATCGGCCTGTCCGTGGTGGTGCTCACGCCGGCGCCGCGCCTGAATACAGCTGCGACGGACGGTCGACCTCGGATGATCGTCGGGCACCCGCAGCGCTCGTTGGGGGAGGGTTCCTTGCTTGCCAGGCGGCGAGGCCGGGCGGGTGGCCTTCGAGATCTTGAAGCGCCGACCGCAGCCAGCCGCACCTTAGGTCCTGGATGCGCTCGATGGACTACAGGAGTCACAGATCCGGCAAGGGGTGCGTGGCCGGAGGAACCCGATCGATTATTCGTTTACGGATTCAACGAACTGAGAGCCATCGCCAGTAAACGGTGGGCCGAAGGCTACGATTCTGCGGAACAGTGCTGGTCGGGGCGAGAGGACTCGAACCTCCGACCTCGTCGTCCCGAACGACGCGCGCTACCTACTGCGCCACGCCCCGACCGAAGGACCGATCCTAACAGGCGAGCGTCGGAGGGTCCAACGCGAACCTTCGATGGACGTGAAGTGTCCCGAAGGAACCGCGGCGATCGTTGAGGTGATCTCTGACCGACCAGCTGCCCCTTCGGGACGACCTCATTGTCGGTTGGACCGTTATCGCGATCAAGTCCACTTATCCACGAATATCGGGGTCGTGGCCGAAGTTATCCGCACCCTGTCCATACGTCGACGCGCGCATCCATCTTGGCAGGTCAGGGCTGGACGAGCTCACCGCGCTCGGCGGCCTCCTCCAGCGTCGGGTTGTGCCGGTCACGGTCGGAGAGGATCGGATCGACCGCCGGCCACTGGATTCCGAGCGCCGGATCGTCCCAGGCGATTCCCCGCTCCTCGGCTCCATCGTAGGGCGAGCTCACCTTGTAGGCGACGTCGGCCAGGTCGGAGGTCACGCAGAACCCGTGCGCGAATCCGACGGGCACGAACAGCTGCCGATGATTCACGTCGTCGAGCTCGAACGCCTCGAATTGTCCGAACGTGGGTGAGTCGCGGCGGATGTCGACGGCCACGTCCCAGATGGAGCCCCGGGAGACGCGAACGAGCTTCGCCTGGCCGGGCCGGCGCTGATAGTGCAGGCCGCGCAACGCGCCGTGCGACGAACGCGAATGGTTGTCCTGGACGAACTCCTCGCCGATCCCCGTCTCCCGATAGATGGCCCTGCTGTACGTCTCCACGAAGAAGCCGCGCTCGTCGCCGTGCACCGTCGGCTCGACCAGCACCAGTCCGTCCAGCAGCGTGTCGACGCGTCGCAGGGGACTCAAGGACGTGGCACCGGCGTGTCGTTGACGCATCGAACGGTGGCCGGGCGCCAGTCCATCTGCGGCAGACCATCCGAGGGAGCAAGGACCGCACGTGCCGGTGGCGTCGACGCCCGCTCGAAGGACGCGAGCGCGACCGGCTCAATGGAGACGCTCGATCCGGCGGCGTCGAGCGCGACACGAGCCCAGTCCAGCCGCGAGGCAGATGGCGATCCGGCCGCGTGGATGACCGTACGACCGGCTGGGCCGGCGACCGCATCGGCGATGGCCATGGCCAGGTCGGGGGTCCAGGTGGGGTTGCCGATCTCGTCGGCGACGACGCGCAGCGGCTGCCCGCTATCGACGGCTCGCTGGGCGGCGGCAAGGATCTTTGT
>JALZJE010000290.1 GCA_030859955.1 Chloroflexota bacterium
GGAATCAGCTCCCGCAGCCGCTTCAATCGCCGATGCCGGCCAAAGCACAGGTTCGCCGCGATGCGCGTCACCCACGGCTCGAAGGCCGATTCGTCGCGCAACTGGTCGAACCGTCGCCGTCCCAGCAGGTATGTGTCCTGCACCACGTCCTCCGCATCCACCGCCCCGACCAGCGAGGCGGTGATCCGGAGGAGCCGTTCGCGAGCCAGCGCGAAGCGGGCGTCGTATTCGGCGCGCGCATCGGTCACCCCGGTCGCCTCGATGACGTCCGCGGTGCCTGCCGGCTCGAGCAAACGGCTCCTCCTCCCCTCGTTCAGTTGCGCGTCAGATGAACGGCCAATGGGCAATGTTGCATTGGATCCTCAGTGGAGCGATTCGCACAACGTAGTGTGCCCGTCGCCGCCGGTGCCATCCGCCAGGAAGTGGGCGCCGGTTCCGCTCTCCATGGGAGCAATCCCAAGTCCGTCGCGGATCTCCCACTGCTGGTCGAGCGTGATCTCGTCGTCGAGGATGGCCATCACCCACAGCCCTTCCACCACATCCCCGCCGAGTGCTTCGAGTCCGACCATCACCCTTGTCAACTCGCGCGTGTCCTGTCCGAATAGGTAGTAGCGGACCTGAAGTGTGCCGACCGGGCAAGCGACAACGTTGCTGCTGCCACCTGAGGCGTTGTCGGCAATCTCGAAGCGCTCGACGCGCGCGAGAACCTCGATCTCCTCGGTGTTTCCGGCGCGGCTGAGCAGGAGATGGAGCTCGTCACCGGCCTCCACAACGAAGACGAGGCCGTCGGCGGTCGGGACGAGAGCCTGCGGGTCCACGTCGAATTGCGCGGCGAGCAAAACTCGCTCGTCGGCAAAGGCGGGCGCCGAAGGCGAAACGGACGGCGTCGACGTTTCGGGCGTGATGATCCACGGCCCGCAACCCGCGGCCAGGCCGAGGATCGCCGGCAGGATCGGTCGAACGCGCATCAATTCCTCCTCGCCACGTAAGATGGCCGGCGAGGTCTGGATGTTGCGCGATCACGAGGGTTGCCTGGCCGGCAAGTAACGGCGAACGTGAACGCCGATCCCCGTCGCCTATTGCCATTGCGGCAAGTGGCGCCAGCGGAGCATGGTCACGGAGGGCAAACTTCGCCGATAGTTGCCACCGGGGCAAAGCGCACCGCCATGTCGGCCTACCAGGGGTCTCCGGCGCGCCAGTCCACGGCGATGGGCGCGTCGAGGTCGAGGTCCGACGGAGAGCGCGATGTGCGGAGCACCATGACGTGGCCGTCTTCATCGGCGCTGCGCAGACGCTCGCCATCGGCCATGCGCAGGCCGGTCGGCCCGGTCCATGTCTCCCAGCCGAGCTTCTCGTAGAAGGCATTGCTCCCCGTTGCCAACGCGCCAAGGTCGTACTCGTCGCCGATGATGCGGCCGATCTCACGCATCACCGACGCCGCGTGGCCGGCACCCTGCGCCTCCGGGAGCGTCGCGACGTTCTCCACGTAGCCGGCATCCAACGCGACGTCCATCTCGTGGCCGAGGTAGATGCGACGGTCGATGACCATGGCGTGCGCCACGATGCGACCCTCGGCTTCGGCCATCACGTGCAGCCCGGGACCGATGCGCTCCCAGACGGCCGCGAACGGCTCCTCGAAAGCCGCCTCGCAGAGGCGGGTCAGCTCATCGAGCCGATCGGCGCCGAGCTCCTCGGTCTGCGCGAGTCGCAGGCGAGCGGTGCTCATCGGCGCGATTTCAGCCGACGTCGGCCGGGCTCGCGGTAGCGCACCTCGAGCAGCGGCCACAGGGCGTCGACCAGAACGCGATAGTCAGCGCCCACCCGTCGCGCCCGCAGACGGCCCTTTCGGATCAACCGCCGCACGTGCTCCGGGTGGAACCCGAGGATGGTGGCCACCCCACGCGTCGGCAGGTCCAGTTGGGCGATCTCGATCTCGGCGTCATCGCCGACGCCAGCCAGCGCGACCGCCATGGCCTTGGTGCGGTCGGCGGTGAGGGCGATGGCATCAGCCTCGCGGTTGCGCATGGCGGTCTCCAGCGCCGCCGTCAGGCGCTCGCGAAGGATGCCGGCTTTCATGAGCCGATGCGAAGCCAGCCGCGGCTGAACACCAGGTCGAACAGCGGGCCGATGCGAACCAGCAGCCGCCCAGGCAGCCCCGCGTGCTGTCGCCAGAGCTGGCGCGCCTTCTTGATCACGCGAGCGCGATCCTCGCCGCTCACGTCGTGCACGAGCGAGCGATAGTCCTCGAAGGCGGCCGTATCCGAGTCGCTCAGCCAGCGCGCGTCGGCAAGAGCCTCGCGCGCCTCGGCCGCCCCGGCGAGCAGTCGGGTTGCCGCTCCCGCGGCCCGGAACGCACCGGCTGCGTCCCCGGTCCTGGCGAGGGCCTGCGAGAGCGTCAAC
>JALZJE010000292.1 GCA_030859955.1 Chloroflexota bacterium
GGCATCGACGTGCGCGACCTCATGGAACTCGTCGCCGAGTCCGGCGGTCTCGATCCCCGCGGCGTCCACGGCGCCGCCGGACCACAGCAGGAGGTACCGGCGTGACCACGTTCGTCGCCATTCGTGACGGCGTGGTCGATGAGCTGCGCGCCATCCTCGGCGACGAGGGCGTACTCACCGGCAAGGCCGCACGCTACAACCGGACCCGCGTCCCGGCGCCGTTCCCCGTCCATCGCTGGGCGGAGTACGTGCCGGACCTCGTCGTCCTGCCCCGCAGCGCCGAGCAGGTCAGCGAGGTCGTGAAGCTCGCGAACCGGGAGCGCATCCCCGTCGTGCCACGCGCCGGCGGAACGGGGCTCAATGACGGAGCGCTGCCGCTCAAGCGCGGCATCGTGGTCGATATCAAGCGCATGAACCAGATCAAGGAGGTCGACCTCGTCGACCGCACGGTCACGGTCGGGCCGGGCATCAACATGCTCAAGCTCAACGAGGAGCTGCGCAAGCACAACGTGATGTTTCCCGATGATCCGGCCTCGTACCCGTGCTCGCTCGTCGGCGGACGCATCGGCACTTCGGGCTGGTCGCTCATCGGCGGCCGCTACGGTCACACCCGAGACCTCGTGATCAGCTTCGAGATCGTCCTGCCGACCGGTGAGATCATCGAGGTTGGCGATGGCGGCGGACGCAAGATTCGCAAGTCATCCAGCGGCTTCCAGCTCAAGCACCTGTTCATGGGCCACCAGGGGACGCTCGGGATCGTGACCGAAGCCACGCTGGAGCTGGTCCCGCGGCCGGAGATGGAGTTCGCGGCCTTCTTCCACTACCCCTCGTACGCCGCTGCCTGGGAGTCGACCGGGGCCCTGGCGAAGTCCGGGCTCGCATCGCTCGGTGGGGTGGTCCTGTTCGACGAATACAAGCTGCGCTACCTGCGACGTGACGACGAGGCGTACATCCCGCGTCCCGATCACGTGCGGGCGGTGGTGGCGACGGCGATGTACGGCACTCGCGACGAGGTCGAACCCGCAGCGCGGCGCATCATGCGTATCGGTCGCGAGTCGGGCGGGACGTATCTCGGCGACGAGATCAGCTCTGGCGACTGGGCCTCGCGCCACGATCGGTATGCAACGCCGCTCCACGGTCGGCTGCGGACCGGGGAGGTGGTGCCCATGAGCTGGCACTGCGAGGACGCCTCGATCAACTACAGCCAGCTCCCCGCGGTCATGGAGAAATGGCATGCCATCGCCGCGAAGTACATCGAGCGGACCGGCATCCTCGACGACTGGGGCATGTTCGCGTACACGAACGGCGCCTATAAGCCGTGGGGCGACTACCTGACCGAGATCGACATCGGCATCTGGGAGCAAAAGCTGTCGGATGACAACTGGCCCGACTGGGTGGCCTGCAAGCGCGAGATCGCCCAGGTTGCCCTCGATCATGGCGGCTCGATCACCGCCTGCCACGGCGCGACGCGCGAGGGCGACGCCGAACTCATCCCGGTCGAGATGGGCGGCGGGTTCGACGTGATGATGAAGATCAAAGCCGCGCTGGATCCGAACAACATCATGAACCCGGGCAAGTATGAGCTAGACCGAGCCTACGGCCTCGATGAGAAGGTGTTCCGATGATCGGCTTTCGACTTTCCGCCCAGCGACCCCCGGAGGCTCGGCGCATCACCGATGGCGTCATCCGGCGCTTCGACCACGTGTACGAGGTCGACCCGGCCAAGATGAGGATCATCGAGCAGCAGGAGATGCCGGCCTGGGACACGATGCGTATCGTCGATTCCCGATGGGAGCATCTGGCCTGGATGCACGACCACTGGGCCGATACGGTCCTGACCGCCGAGGACCTCGACGAAGGCGGCAAGCACCCCGACGAATAGGCTCGATCGCCGGGTTGATCCTCAACCCCGGAGACCGACGGTGAGTTGTCAGCGATTATATCCATAGTGATATATCAGCTAACAGACAGCCGTCGGGCCACTATGGGAAGCCGAGTGCCTGCGTAATTCCGACTAGATCGTCGGTAGTTCGTGTTGACGAACAAATTTAGTTAGGCTAGCCTAACTTACGTTCGAAACCACACGAGGAACCTCTCTTGCGACTTCATCCGCGTGCCACGGCGGCGCACATGGCCGTGATCGCCCTGACATTGGCCGCGTGCTCGGCGCCGATCGGATCGGCACCGACGAACGCCAGCGCCGACCCGACTACCTCCGCTCCGGCCGATGCAGGCATCGTGACCATCTACTCCGGACGCAGCGAGGAGCTCGTCGGTCCCCTGCTCGAGGACTTCACCGCCGAGACGGGAATCGAGGTCGAGGCGCGGTACGGCGACACGGCCGAGATGGCGAACCTGATCCTGACCGAGGGCGAAAACTCGCCCGCCGACGTGTTCTTCGCCCAGGATGCCGGCGCGCTGGGCGCCGTCGCCGAGCAGGGACTGCTCGCTCCGCTGCCGGAGGAGATCCTTGGCGCCGTCGAGGACCGCTTCAAGTCACCCACCGGTGAGTGGGTCGGCGTCAGCGGTCGCGCCCGGGTCGTCGCCTACAACACCGACAACCTGGCCGAGGCGGACATGCCCGCGTCGATCTTCGACTTCACCGACGAGGAATGGAGCGGCCGGATCGGGTGGGCGCCGACGAACGGTTCCTTCCAGTCGTTCGTGACCGCGTTGCGCGTCATCGAGGGCGACGATCGCGCCCGCGAGTGGCTCGAGGGCATCCAGGCCAACGAGCCGAACGTGTACGACGGCAACAGCGCCGCGCTCGAGGCCGTGGCGGCGGGCGAGATCGACGTGGCGTTCATCAACCACTACTACCTCTTCCAGCGCCTGGCCGAGGATCCGGACACTGCGGTCGCCAACCACTTTATGACCGATGGTGATCCCGGAGCTCTCGTCAACGTGGCCGGTGCCGGCATCCTGACCACCGCCGAGAACGATGATGCCGCCCGAGAGCTGCTCGCGTTCCTCCTCAGCGAACCGGCCCAGTCCTACTTCGCCACCGAGACGTACGAGTACCCGCTGATCGAGGGCGTCGAAGCCGATCCGGCCCTCCCCCCGCTGACCGAGGTCGGGTCGCCGGAGCTGGACCTGTCCGAGCTTTCAGACCTGGAGGGCACGCTGGAGCTGCTCCAGGAGGCTGGCGTCCTGTAGACCCCAGAGCTTGGCCACCCTGACGACGCCCCGTCGCGCATCCCGCGCCCCCGCGCCACCGGCCTGGCTGGCCGGAGCGGGGGCGCTGGTGGCGCTGCTCGGATTCCTGCCGATCGTCTACCTGCTGGTCCTCGCGGCCAACAGCGGCGAGAGTGCGATCGCGCTGGTACTCCGCGACCGAACACTCGGGGTCCTGGTCCGAACGCTGGCGCTGGCCGCGACCGTGACCACCGTGTCCGTCTTGATCGGGCTCCCGCTGGCCTGGCTGACGATCCGGAGCGACCTCCCAGGCCGTCGCGCCTGGGTGGTGCTGAGCGTCCTGCCCCTGGTGGTGCCGAGCTACGTGGGCGGCTACGCCGTGGTAGCCGCCCTCGGGCCACGCGGGGCGCTCCAGTCCCTCCTCGAGCCATTCGGCATCAGCCGGCTTCCCGAGCTGTACGGGTTCCCCGGCGCGGCGCTGGCGCTCACCCTGTTCAGCTTCCCGTACGTCGTGCTCAGCGTGCGCGGTGCATTGCTGCGGCTCGATCCCGCATACGAGGAGGTCAGCCGCTCCCTGGGCCGCGGCGCGTGGCGAACGTTCTGGAACGTGACGATCCCGCAGCTGCGTCCGTCGATCGCTGCGGGCGCGCTCCTGGTCGCGCTCTACAGCCTCGCCGACTTCGGGGCGGTCAGCCTTCTGCAGTTCGATTCGTTCACGCGCGCCATCTACGTCCAATACCGCGCGAGCTTCGATCCGACACTGGCAGCGGTGCTCGCGCTGATGCTGGTGACCTGCACGGCCGGCGTCCTGCTGGCCGAGTCGAGGCTTCGCGGACGCGCCCGCTACGACCGCGCGGGAGCCGGTGCGGCCCGTGCGCCCACCGCCGTGCGCCTCGGCGCGTGGCGCTGGCCGGCCTTGGCGTTCTGCTCGCTCGTGGTCGGGCTGTCGGTGGTCATGCCGGTCGGCACCATCGTCTTCTGGCTGGCTCGCGGGGTATCGGCCGGTGAGCCGCTCAACGTCGTCTGGGACGCCACCATCAACTCGGTTTTCGCATCAGCGCTGGCAGCCGTCCTGGCGGTCCTGGCATCGATCCCGGTCGCGGTGCTCGCGGTGCGCCACCGGGGCTGGGTCGGAATGCTTGTCGAGCGGGCGACCTACGCCGGGTTTGCCCTGCCCGGCATCGTCATCGGCCTCGCCTTCGTCTTCGTGGCCGCCCGCTTCCTCCCTGTGATCTACCAGACGCTGCCGCTGCTCCTGCTCGCGTATCTCGTGCGCTTCGCGCCGGAAGCGGTCGGGGTCACGCGCGCCGCGATGCTCCAGGTCAGTCCGCGCATCGAGGAGGTGGCGCGGACGCTCGGACGCCGTCCCGGGTCCGTGCTGCGGGACGTGACCCTGCCGATCATTCGTCCCGGACTGGCTGCTGGTGGTGCGCTGGTCTTCCTGACGGCGATGAAGGAGCTGCCCACCACGATCCTGCTGGCGCCGACCGGCTTCGACACGCTCGCCGTGCGCATCTGGAGCGCCACCAGCGAGGGGTTCTTCGCCCGCGCCGCGGCGCCCGCGCTGCTGATGGTGCTGGTTGCGGCCGTCTCGCTGTCCCTTGTCCTGCGCCACGAGCGCGGCCGGTGACGACAACCGCCGAGCGACCGGGCGTCACAATGCCGCGGATGACCGCTCCCATCGACGATGCCCTACCCGCCTTCCGCACCCTGGCGCTCACGAAACGATTCGGCGACATCACCGCGGTCGATGGCGTCGACCTCGACGTGCAACGCGGCGAGTTTCTCGCGGTGCTCGGGCCATCAGGCTGTGGGAAGACGACCCTGCTGCGGCTCGTGGCCGGCTTCGAGCGACCCGACAGCGGCGGCATCGAGATCGATGGACGCGCAGTCGCAGGTCCGCGGCGTCACCTGCCTCCCGAGGAGCGGCATATCGGCATGGTCTTCCAGGAGTCTGCGCTCTTTCCGCACCTGGACGTTGCCGGAAATATCGGCTTCGGGCTGCCTCGTCGCGGCCGCGGAAGCCGGATCGCCGAGCTCGTCGCACTGGTCGGTCTGGCGGGATTGCAGCGACGCATGCCGCACGAGCTGTCCGGCGGCCAGCAGCAACGAGTGGCGCTCGCCCGCGCGCTCGCGCCGGACCCGGCCCTGATCCTGCTCGACGAACCGTTCAGCAGCCTCGACGCGACGCTCCGCTCGCAGTTGCGTGGCGACGTTCGGGAGATCCTGCGCAGCGCGGGAGCCACGACCCTCTTTGTCACTCATGACCAGGGAGAGGCGCTCGAGATCAGCGACCGGGTGGCCGTGATGCGTGCCGGGCGCATCGAGCAGGTCTCCACGCCTGCCGAGCTCTACCTGCGACCGGTGAATCGCTTCGTCGCAGGATTCGTCGGTGAGGCGAATCTGCTTCCGGGTGAAGTGCGACACGGCGAGGTGGAGACCCTGGTCGGCCGGTTCCGCGGCAAGCCCGGCGCCCTGGCCGATGGAGTCCGGGCCGAGGTCCTCCTGCGACCCGAGCAGCTGCACATGCTGCCGGTCGACCGCCTCACGAGCGTTCCCCGCGCCGAGAGCGTGCTCACCGTCGTTCGCCGAGTCTTTCACGGCTCGGAGGTCCATCACGTGCTCCGCAGCTCTACCGGCTTCGAGCTCGAGGCGGCGACGCCGTCGAGCGCCACGATCGAGGTGGGCACCCGGGTGATCGCCCACGCGCGCGCCCGCGACGTTCCGGTCTACCCGCTCGAAGGCGACTAGGGTCATCCGGCGCGCTGCCACGATCTGGCGAGGCCAACGCCCAACCTCAAACAGAGACCCCGATGAAGTCGAGGATCTCGCGCCACGCTGCGGCACTGGCATCCGCGGAGCCCTCCGCATTGCGGTCGAAGAACGAGTGCGGGGCTCCCTCGTAGACGACGCTGCGGTGCTCGACGCCCGCTTCATCCAGCGCGCGGTCGAAGGTCTCGCGGTGCTCTGCCGGGATGCCGGCATCGGCGCCGCCGTAGATGGCAAGCACGGGACAGGCGAACGCTGACGCCTCGTCGGCGGGTGCGGGCAGCCCGGTCCGATGCGAGCCGACCGGCCACGGATACAGGCCTATGGCGCCCGCAAGCCCGAGCCCGCGAGCCGCCTGGAGGAAGCTGATCCGTCCACCGAGGCAGAAGCCGATGCTGAACAGCCGATCGACGCGGTCGCGCAGGTGTGCCGCCGCCGCGGCCACGTCGTCATCGACGGTATCGGACCCCAGCTGCATGACGTGCGGCTCGTGCTCGAAGCCCTCCCCGCGACGCGTCGACTCCGTCGTGCGACCGAACAGGTCGAGCGCAACGGCATCGATCCCGGCCTCGGCAAATCGCAGCACGAGCTCCTCGTAGTAGGGGTGCAGCCCGCGCACGTCGGGGATGATCACCACGCCGGAACCCGACGAAGTTTCGGCGTTCGCGAGGTGGGCGCGGATCTCGGTCCCGTCGCGACTGGTGAGCGTCAGCTGGGTCGCATCGACGGCGGAGCCACGAATGGGCGGCAGCGGGGGCCGCGCGTCAGTATCGAAGCACATGCCGCGTCACGCTCGCACGTCACGTGCCGACAGGGCGGTGGCCTCCGTCAGCCTCTGCACGAGCGACCCCACGGCCGGCGAACCGCCGTCGCGCATGGCGGCGACGAGCGCGGAGCCGATGATGAGCCCGTCAGCAGCAGGCGCCAGCGCCGCTACCTGCTCGGGCGTGCTGAGCCCGAACCCCGCGGCAACCGGTGCGCGCCCGGCTGCCCGCGCACGAACCGAGGCGATCAACGCACCGGCTCCTGACGCAACCGCGTCACGGGCGCCGGTCACGCCGAACAACGGCACCACGTACAGGAACCCCGTCGACGCCTTGAGGGCGATCTCGATGCGCGCGGCTGACGTGTTCGGCGCGACCAGGAATGAGGTGGCGAGCCCCAGCGACGCTGCGAGGCGCTCGATGCGCGGCGACGCGCCCGACGGCAGGTCCGGCACGATGATTCCATCTGCTCCGGCCGCGTGCAACGCGTGCAGCGTCTCATGCTCGCCGGCTGCCAGGAGCGGGTTCAGGTAGCTCATCACCATGATCGGTGTCGCGTGACCTCGTTCACGCAGGGATGCGACCAGGCGTTGCGCCGAGGGCAGCCCGCCACCGGCCGCCAGGGCCACGCGGCCGGCATCGGCGATGGTTGGTCCGTCGGCCAGCGGATCGCTGAACGGGACACCGACCTCGAGGAGGTCGGCGCCCCCGTCGAGTGCGGCCTCGGCGGCGGCGAGCCCATCCGCCCCGGTTGGGTACCCGGCCAGGATGTAGGCGATCAACGCGGTGCGCCCTCTGGCCGCGGCAGCTTCGAACGCCTCGCGGATGCGCCGAGGACCGTTCAATGCCCCGGCAGCTCGTGCTCGAGGATGCCCAGGTCCTTGTCGCCGCGCCCGGATAGGTTGACGAGGATCTGCGTGTCGGCGGGCAGCTGCGGCAGCATCCTCAGCACGGCTGCCACCGCATGCGCCGATTCAAGCGCCGGAATGATGCCGCACGTGCGCGCGAGCCAGGTCGTGGCCTCGAGCGCCTCCGCGTCCGTCGCCCGCACGACCTCCAGGCGGCCCGATTCGGCGAGCGCCGCCAGCTGCGGACCGACGCCGGGATAGTCGAGCCCGGCGCTGACCGAATGGGGCTCGACGACCTGGCCGGCGGCATCCTGGGTCAGCATGGTGAATGCCCCGTGGAGGACGCCGGGGGCGCCGAGGCCGAGCGAGGCCGCATTGTCGCCGAGCGAATCGCCGCGACCTCCGGCTTCCACGCCGATCAGGCGAGCCGCGGTATCCAGGAAGGGGCGCATGATCCCGATGGCGTTGCTGCCACCACCGACGCATGCCACCACGGTATCCGGCACACGACCGATATGCGTCATGAGCTGTGCTCGCGCCTCGCGCCCGATCACCTCCTGGAGCGATCCGACCATCTCCGGATAGGGATGCGGGCCGGCGGCGGATCCGAGCACGTAGAAGGTGTCCTCGACGTTCGCGACCCAGTCGCGGAGCGCCTCATTCAGTGCGTCGCGCAGCGTCCCGTTGCCGGTGGTGACCGGCCGGACCTCGGCGCCGAGCAGGCCCATGCGTCGCACGTTGGGCGCCTGCCGCTCGATGTCCGTGCTGCCCATGTAGACGACGCAATCCAGCCCGAGCAGGGCGCAGGCGGTCGCCGTGGCCACGCCATGCTGGCCGGCCCCGGTTTCTGCGATAACACGCGGCTTGCCCATTCGTTGCGCGAGCAACGCCTGGCCCACGGCGTTGTTGATCTTGTGCGCGCCGGTGTGCGCCAGGTCCTCTCGCTTGAGCCAGACCGATGCCCCTCGACCCCCGCGCTCCGCCAGGACCGGTGCCGGAATGCCGAAGACGGGGGTTGGTCGGCCGATGAAGTCGCGGTGCAGCTGTCGCAGCTCGGCGCGGTAGCCAGCATCGCGGCGCGCGACATTCCAGGCCACCTCGAGATCGTCGAGGGCCGGGATGAGGGTCTCGGGCACGAACCGCCCACCAAACCGGCCGAAACGACCGTCGCGGTCCACGCGGTCGCCACCGGCCGGCTCGCGGCGCGCGTTCCGGATGAATGCGCCGATGCGTGACGTATCGCTCTCCCCCGCCCGCTCGAGCCCGCTCGCGGCATCAACGAACGCGGGACGTGCATCACGGACGGCGGCCGCGACGTTCTCCGGTCGCAGCCCACCGGCCACGCCGACCGGAACGATGCGGCCCAGCCGCCGCGCGACCTGGATCGGAAC
>JALZJE010000319.1 GCA_030859955.1 Chloroflexota bacterium
CGCTCGCGTCGCCCGCTCACGCCCTCACCTACGTGGAGCTGGCCCTCGAGGTCACCACCGACCCGGCCGAGGAGCTCGGTCTTCGCCGAGAAGCGGGCGGCTTTGCCGCGGACGCCGGAAAGGTTGAAGCGTCCATCCCGCATCTCGAGCGCGCGATCGAGCTGGCAACGCAGCTGGGAGACGGCGTGGCACGGCGCCGGGCGGTCGCCAACCTCGGGAACATGCTGATCGAGGGCCACCAGGAGCGCGCGTTGGATCTGTTGACCGATGCCATGGCCGAGCCCGGACTCACCGCCGATGACGACGGCTACGTCGAAATCGCGGAGGCGCTCGCCAAGCTCAGCATGCGCCGGTCACGGTTCGACGAAGCCGTGGCGATCGCCGAGCGAGCCCTCCCTGCGGCGGAGGCGCGTGGACTGACCCGGCTCACCATCGAGCTGCTCACCACTCGCGCGGTCGCGATCTCCAATATCGGCCGGTCGATCGAGTCGGTTTCTGCGCTCACGGGCATCATCGCGCTGGCCGAGCGCCTCAATCTCCGCGACGCGCAGCTCCGCGCGACGATCAATCTCGGGTACGCGCTCGACCCGGACGACCCGGAGCTGGCGTATCGGATCTCGCGCGACGGGGCCGAGAAGGCGCGTCGCTGGGGCCATCGATTCGGCCTGCGCTACCTCTTCGGAAACGCCGCCGCCTCCGCGATCATGGTGGGCGACTGGGACTGGGCGCTCGAGGAGGCTCGAGACGCGATCTGGGACGATGCCGAGCCGGCCGAGCGCCTGTGGATCGGGGCGACGGAGGCCGAGATCCTCGCGGCGCGCGGCGAGCCGGTGGATGAGCTGGTGGATGAGCTAGAGCGCACCGCCGCCGAGTTCGACGATCCGCAGTACCTGGGGATCGTCGAAAACGCCGCCTGGACGGCGATGATGGCGTCCGGCCGCTACAACGAGATCGTCGAACGTGGCCCGCCCACGCTGTCGTGGGCCGGCCAAGCCGGCTTCGATCTGGTACCACCGATTGTGGGTCGGGCAGCGCTGCGCCTTGGTGATGCCGATGCCATTCGCGAGATGCAGGCGGCCTTCGCCGGAGCTCGCAAGGGTCGCGTCACGAGCGCTCATCGCGCCGCCATCGACGGTGCGCTGGCCGCACTGGAAGGCCGCGGCGCCGATGCCCGAGCCCATTACCTCGAGTCGCTCCGGCAATTTCGAGAGATGAATGTCACGTGGCTGGTTGCCAGCATGGGCCTCGATGCGATCGTCGCCCATGCGCTCGAGCCGGCAGAGCGGCAACGCGTCTCCGATGAAGCTCGCGCCATATTCGAGCGACTCGGTGCGAGGCCGTACCTCGCTCAGCTGGACGCCGCCGTCGCCCACCCACCGGTGGCGGACGTTCGAGCACCTCGTCGGCCGGTGCCTGCCACAAATGAGGTCCGATCGGCCTGACGTACTCAATGACCCGCTGACTCGTCCTCCACGACTTTGCCGAGGAAGTGGCGGCGAGATCCGTATGCTGAAGGCATGGTCGGTGATCTCACAGTCGGCATCGCGCGGTTGGCGACCGGTGTATCCCTTCCGTATGTCGAGGCCGGTGAACGCTCCGGTGTCCCGGCGCTGTTTATTCACGCTTGGGGCGAGTCGCGAGGCAGTTTCAGCCGAGTGCTTCCGCTCCTGCCGAGGACGATCCACGCGTTCGCCATGGACCAGCGTGGGCACGGTGATGCCGACAAGCCAGCATCTGACTACACACTGGCCGACTTTGCTGAGGATCTGGGCGCATTCCAAGACGCACTCGGCCTTGGTCCCTGCATCCTGGTGGGCAGTTCGAGCGGCGGATACGTTGCACAGCGCTTCGCGATCGACGAGCCGTCACGGACGCTCGGCCTCGTCCTTGTCGCAGCACCACGCAGCCTGCGCGGACGGGCGCCGTTTGCCGATGATGTTGAACGGTTGACCGATCCGGTCGATCAAGGATGGGTGCGATCGTCGCTCGAGTGGTTCCCGCTGGAGCACGCGGTGCCGTCGCAATTCCTGGCGGACCGGATTGACGACGGCGTCCGAATGCCGGCACGTGTTTGGAAGCAGGCCCTGGCTGGGCTCTCCGATGCTCAGGTGCCGACGGAAACGGGTGCGATCACAGCGCCAACGCTCATCATCTCGGGCGGCCGCGATGACGTGCTGCCCCGTGGAGATGCGGTCAGGCTGAAGGCCGTCATCCCGGGGTCCCGCCTGGTGACGTACGAATCGACAGGTCACCTC
>JALZJE010000070.1 GCA_030859955.1 Chloroflexota bacterium
CGCGGCGATGGAGCTCGTGGAGCAGGGTCGCCACGATCCGGGCGCCGGACGCGCCGATCGGGTGGCCGAGCGCGATCGCCCCACCATTCACGTTCACCCGGTCCCAGTCGAATCCGAGCTCGCGGCCGTCGGCGAGCACCTGCGCCGCGAACGCCTCGTTGATCTCGATGAGGTCGAAGGCCTCGATGGGCATCTCGATGCGAGCCAGCAGCTTCTGCACGCCCTTGATGGGAGCCAGGAACAGCCACTTCGGCGCGACCTCCGCCTGGCTGTAGCCGACGATCCGCGCGAGTGGCTGGAGACCGTGCCGCTCGACGGCCCGCTCGCTGGCGACGACCGTGGCGGCGGCGCCGTCGGTGATGCCCGGGGCGTTGCCGGCGGTCACGGTCCCTCCCGGCATCCCACGCCCCGAGTCCGGCTCAGGGTCGGGCAGTGCGAAGACCGGCTTCAGCCGCGCGAGCGCCTCGATGGTGGAGTCGCGACGTGGCCCCTCGTCGGTATCGAAGCTCGATTCCTCGCGTCCCTGGCGCACGGGCACCGGCACGATCTCCTCGGCAAAGCGGCCGGCGTCGATGGCGGCGATGGCCTTCTGGTGGCTCTCGAGGGCGAAGCGGTCCTGGTCCTCACGGCTGACCTCGGCCTTGATGGCGACGCGCTCGGCATGGGTGCCCATGTGGCACTCCTCCACCGAGCACCAGAGCCCGTCGCTGACGGTCGAGTCAAGGATCTCGGCGTTTCCCAGCCGGTAGCCGAACCGCGCCTTGGGCAGCAGGTACGGCCCCTGGTTCATGCTCTCCATGCCGCCGGCCACGATGATCTCGGCATCGCCCGCTCGGATCTGGGCAGCGCCCAGCATGATGGCCTTCAGGCCCGAGCCACAGACGCGATTGATCGTCGTCGCGCTGGTCGTGTCGGCGAGGCCCGCCTTGAGCGCCGCTCGCCGTGCCGGTGCCTGGCCCGCACCTGCCTGGAGGACCTGGCCCATGAGCACCTCGTCGACGCTGTCGGTCGGGATGCCCGCGCGCTCCACGGCTGACTTGATGGCGATCCCGCCCAGGGTCGTCGCCGGAACGTCCATCAGGCTGCCGCCGAATTTGCCGATGGGCGTGCGCGCCGCCGAGACGATGTAGACGCCGCCGTTGCGTCCCATGCCGGGTGCTTGCTCCTCCATGGGCCGAATCTACACCGCGGCCGTCGCTCCCCTCTACGATGCGCGCCGTGAGGATCCTCCTGCTGAATGGCCCGAACCTCGGTCGGCTGGGGTCGCGTGCGCCGGAGATCTACGGGTCGACCACCCTGGCGCAGGTGGTCGAGGCGGTGCGGGCGGCGGCCGAGGATCGGGGGTCGACGGTGGACGCCCTACAATCGAACCACGAGGGCACGCTCATCGACCGCCTGGAGCAGCGCGACTACGACGGCGTGATCATCAATCCCGGGGCGCTTGCGCATACCAGCTACGCGCTGCATGACGCCCTGGTCGCGGCCGAGAAACCCGTCATCGAGGTCCACGTGAGCGACATCCGCGCCCGCGAGGAGTGGCGGAGGGTGTCGGTGATCGAGCCGGCGTGTGCCGGCCAGGTCATCGGCAAGGGCTGGCGCGGTTACCTCGAGGCGGTGACGTTACTCATCGAGAGCACGGGGGCCGTCGGGTCTGATCGGGCCTGAGCTAGAGGTCGGCGTAGAGGTCCACGCCGTTGCCATCCGGGTCGAGCAGGGTCGCGTAGCGGTGTCCCCAGATGGCATCCCAGGGTTCGTGTCGGCCCTGATGGCCGAGGCTCACCAGCTCGGCGTACTTGGCGTCCACCTCGGCCGGGCTGTCGCAGCGGAAGGCCAAGGAGATCCGAGGGCTGCCTGACGGCGCCGTCCAGTGCGGATCCGTGCTGCTGGAGGTCTCGACCGTATCGAGACCCACTCGCACGCCCCCGTCGAGCGTCGCCTCCACATGGACCTCGGCCTCCGCTCCCTCCGGGAACCCAAGACCGAGATGTCGGTAGAAACCCAGGGCCTTTCCCATGTCGGCGGTGGTGATGCCGATGTAGTCCAACCTAGTCATCCTGACCTCCGATCCCGCTTCAGCAGATGATCGGCCACGATCAGCCGATGGATCTGGTTGGTGCCCTCGTATATCTGGGCGCCCTTGGCGTCGCGCATCATCCGTTCGACCGGGAACTCGCGCGAGTAGCCACTGCCCCCGAAGAGTTGCACGGCGTCAGTGGTGACGCTCATGGCCGCGTCCGAGGCGGTCCACTTGGCCAGCGAGGACGCCTCGGCGATGGGCTCGCCGCGGTCCTTCGCATCGGCCGCAGCCCGCGTCAGGGCCCGCGCCGCGGCCACCTTCTGGGCCATCTCCGCCAGCATGAACCGGAGCCCCTGCTGCTCCGCAAGTGGCTTGCCGAACGCGCGCCGCTCGGTCAGGAACCGCGCGCCGGCATCCAGCGCCGCCTGGGCCAGCCCCGTGCACGCCGCAGCGATCGATATGCGCCCCTCCCCCAGCGCCGAGAGGGCGATGCGATAGCCCTGCCCTTCCTCGCCCAGCCGGTTCGCGGCGGGCACCGCGGCAGCCTCGAAGATCAGCTCGGATGCCGTGTCCGAGCGGATCCCCAGCTTCCGCTCACGGCGGCCGAACCGGAACCCCGGTGTACCCGCCTCGACCAGGAATGCCGTGATGCCCCTCGTCCCGGCGGCCGGGTCGACCGTTCCGAAGACCAGATAGTGCTCGGCCTCGATGGCGTTGGTGATCCAGATCTTCGTTCCGGTCAGTCGATAGCCGGTGGGGGTGTCCGCCGGACCGATCCGCTCGGCACGCAGGGTGAGGGCGCCGGCGTCGGATCCGGCCTGCGGCTCGGTCAGCGCGAAGGCGCCCAGCTTCTCACCCGTCAGCATCTCCGGGAGCCATCGCGCCTTCTGGTCGTCCGTGCCCCAGGTCACCACGGGGTACTGCGACAGGATATGCACGCTCAGCGAGACCGCCAGGGCCATGTCGGCGTACGCGATCTCCTCCATGACCAGCGTCCACGCACGATACGAGAACCCCGCGCCGCCGACCGACTCCGGGAACGGCACGGCGGTCAGACCCAACTCGCCGAGGCGCCGGAAGAGCGAGCGGTCGTAGCGCTCCTCCTCGTCGCGCTCCGCGGCCCCCGGTGCGATCTCCCGCCGGGCGAAGTCCCGGGTCGTTCGTTGGAGGAGCCGCTCCTCGTCGGTCAGGCCGCCGATCGTCACGCGGGCCGCCTGCGTCGTGGCCGCGGTAGTCGCGGTGGCCGCGGTGGCGGATGCATCGCCGTTCACATCAGGATGATGGCGTCTCCGGGTGGCATC
>JALZJE010000363.1 GCA_030859955.1 Chloroflexota bacterium
TATCGGTCCGGCGTCTCGGGCACCGGGGAGCTGATTGCGCAGGAGATCGAGGTGATCATGGACGGCGGCGCCTACGCCACGCTCACTGCCGTGGTCCTGTCGCGCGGGACGCTGCACGCCGGTGGGCCGTATCGGTGTCCGAACGTGCGCATCACCGGTCGGGCCATGGCCACCAATACGCCGCCCAACGGCGCCTTCCGCGGCTTCGGCGCGCCGCAGACCGAGTTCGCGGCCGAGATGCAGATCAACCGCATCGCCGAAGCACTTGACGCCTCGCCGCTCGACCTGCGACGGCGTTGGGTGTACCGCGAGGGCGACACGACACCGACCGGCCAAATCCTGCGCGAATCGGTCGGCGGGATCGAGGTGCTGGAGGCGGCTGCGGAAGCATCGGCCTTCGACCGGACGCACGCCCAGACGCGATCCATGCGTGACGCCCGGACCGACGGTGCTCGGACCGCCACCGGCGTTGGCCTGGCGCTGGCGTGGCATGGTGCCGGCTTCACCGGCTCCGGCGAGGTCAAGCTCGCATCGGTTGCTTCCCTGGAGCTGACCGATGACGGGCGCATCCGCATCCTGACCGCCTCGACGGAGATGGGCCAGGGCACCAAGACCATCTTCCCGCAGATCGTGTCCGATGCGCTCGGTGTCACGTACGAGGAGGTCGAGATTGCGCCCCAGGACACTTCGATTGTGCCCGATTCCGGCCCGACCGTGGCTTCGCGCACGGCGATGGTGGTCGGTGGACTGCTGATCAAGGCGGCCGAGAAGCTGCGTGCCCGGGTGGAGGAAGCGACCGGCGGCTCGTTCGCCGACACGTACGGCGATGCCGGCCCGATGCGCGTCGACGAGCAGTTCGTTCCCTATCCCGGCGAGCCGTTCGACGACAAGACGTATCGCGGTGACGCGTATCCGGCGTTCGGCTGGGCCAGCGCCGTGGCGAAGGTCGACGTCGACCTCGACACCTGCGAGGTGGCCGTTCGCGAATGCGTCAGCGCCAACGACATGGGCACGGTGATCCACCCGATCCTGGCGGAGGGGCAGATCGAGGGTGGCACGCTCCAGGCCATCGGTTACGCGACGATCGAGGAGATGAAGCTGGTCGACGGCCGCTATCTGAATGACCGCCTGGCGACCTACCTGATCCCGACCTCGCTCGACGCTCCCCGCCTGCGCTCCATCTTCGTCGAGAAGCCGTTTTCGGGAGTACCGCACGGCGCAAAGGGAATCGGCGAGCTGCCGATGGACGTCGGAGCGCCGGCCGTGCTCGCCGCCATCCATGATGCGACCGGCATCTGGATCCACGACCTGCCGGCCACGCCCGAACGTATCCTTGCCGGCCTGACCGGTGGCCCGATGCCTCACGCACCCGGGATCTCGCTCGAGGAGAACTCGCCCGAGACGCCGCTCATCGAGGACCTGCCCGCCGGCGGCGACGAGATGCCCTTTCGGGCTCCCACTGACCCGGGGAAGGAGCGCTGAGGTGCGGGTGCGGAGGCCAACTCTCGCGAAACGAGGGTTATCCCGGGGTAAGGGGCCGGCTGCCTCGTTAACTTTCGCCGGGCGAGCCGTATCGCCGCCGGCGGGCCAGGCCCCATGCTCAACTCTCGCGAGGCGAACGATACCCCGCCTGGAACGGCCGTCTCGCGTCCGAAGTCCGAATAGTGTTCATGCGCTGAGAAATACCTTCGGGGGGATCGCATGAGCTTCCAATTTACAGTCAACGGCGATCCCGTCGAGGTCGAAGCGCAGGGTACCCGCCGCCTTCTTGATGTCCTTCGCGAGGATCTCGGCATGACCGGCACGAAGGAAGGCTGTGGCGAGGGCGAATGCGGTGCCTGCAGCGTCCTCATCGACGGCGCGGTGGTCGATGCCTGTCTCGTCCCGGTGAGCCAGGCAGCGGGTAGGTCGGTCCGGACGGTCGAAGGACTCGCGGCTGACGGGCGCCTGAACACGCTCCAGCGGGCGTTCCTGGAGACCGGCGGCGCGCAGTGCGGCATCTGCACGCCGGGGATGCTCATGGCCGGTGAAGCTTTTTTGGCTTCAGGGGTGGACCCGTCCGAAGACAACATTCGCGAGGCGATCGCCGGCAACCTGTGCCGCTGCACCGGCTACACGAAGATCATCGACGCCATCGCGCTCGCGGCCGAACGCGGTCCCCAACAGTGAGCGAGATTTCCGACTCCGTCGATCAACGTGACATCACTCGCGTCCTCACCCCCGGACAGCTCGTGTTGGTCGTGATCGGCGTGTTCGTCCTGCTTCGTATCATCCGCAGACTGCGGCACTAGGAATGCCCAACGCCGTCGAGCCACCGTCCGAATCCCCCACGCACCTGAATGCGGCGTACGCGCTTCTAGCCGATGCATCAGGTCCAGTCTGGAAGCCGCTTGCAGGCGGGACCGATCTCATGGTCCAGATCGCAGGCGAGATCGGCGAGCCGCCGGAGCGCATCCTTGACATCTGGGCGCTCGACGACCTTCGAGGCATCACCGTCAGCGCCGATGCGCTCGTCATCGGCGCATTGACCACCTACACCGAGCTTCGGCAGTCCGACGCGGTGGCCGAGTTGGCTCCAGCGCTGGCCGAGGCCGCCGCCACGATCGGTGCCGCGCAAATTCAGAACCGTGGAACCATCGGCGGAAACGTCGTGAACGCCTCGCCGGCCGGCGACACGCTGCCGGTCCTGCTGGCGCTCGGCGCGGAGATGATTCTGGGCTCTGCAGACGGCGAGCGAACGGTGCCCGCGGACGACTTCTGGCCGTCGTATCGGACAACGGCGCGACGCGACGATGAGCTGCTGATTCGCATCCGCATTCCGCTGGTGCCGGAGACGCAGATGCGCTTTCGCAAGATCGGCACGCGGCGCGCACAGGCCATCAGCAAGGTCGTGATTGCCCTTGCCTGGCGCTCATCCACCGATGACGGACCCTGGACCGATGTGCGCCTTGCCCTGGGGTCGGTGGCGGCAACCACGGTACGAGCACAGGCGACGGAACTGGCGCTGGAAGGGGCACGGCCGACGCGCGAGACGGCGGATGCCGCGATGGAGGCGCTCGGCGCGGAGCTCCAACCGATCGACGACGTCCGGTCGACCGCCGACTATCGACGGCTGGTGGCTGGCCGCGTCCTGCATCGGCTCATCCGCGATACGGGTGGCTGGTGATGGAAGTTCCGACCGCAACGGTGTTCGCGACTCCGGCCGAGTTTCGGCGGTGGCTCGAGGAGCACCATGACCGTGAGACCGAGCTGTGGATCGGCTATTACCGCAAAGGTGTGCCGAAGACCTCGATGACGTATCCCGAAGCCGTGGAGGAGGCGCTCTGCTTCGGCTGGATCGATGGCGTCGGGCGCCGCATCGACGACGAGGTGTCCGCCAACCGGTTCACGCCGCGTACGAAGCGCAGCAGCTGGAGCGCCGTGAATGTGGCGCGCATGGGCGAGCTCATCGCCGCCGGTCGCGTCCATCCGGCGGGCCTGCGCGCCTTCGAGGCGCGGACGGCCGACAACACAGGAATCTATTCGTACGAGAATCGACCCGCCGACCTGCCGGATGCGTATCTCGCGCGGCTATGCGAGAACGAGGCCGCGTGGAGCTGGTGGCAGGCTCAGACGCCGGGATATCGGCGCGGGGCGACCTGGTGGGTCGTATCGGCGAAGCAGGAAACGACCCGTGACCGCCGACTGGCGACCCTCATCGAGGACTGTGCGGCCGGCCGGTTGATCAAGCCGATGCGATACGGCCGACATGCGGGATCGGGCTGATCCCACGTCCCCTCATCCGCCAAGGTCATTGACGTTAACCGAGTCTGCGCCCCGACCACGGTTGACGTGTCGCATTGCCGACAGTCTTGGTGTCTGCTGTCGGGCTTGGCACTGACCCACCGGACGAATAAGCTCACCCCACGAGCCCGGCGCTCAGCGCCGAAACGGAGGGCAACATGGCCCGGCCGATTCCGCAACACCGCGTATCGATCGAGGATCGACTCCGCACCGAGCCGACCGTCTGGTTGAGCTCAATGCGACCAGATGGTCGACCGCACGTCGTGCCGGTCTGGTTCAACTGGGACGGATCGGTCTTCGATCTGTTCAGCAAGCCGAACGCCCAGAAGGTGCGTAACCTGCGCGAGCACTCAGACTTGATGCTCGCGATCGGTCAACCGACCGTGGAGTTCGAGGTGGAGCTGGTGGAAGGCATCGCGCAGGTGCTGCCGGATCCCACGGCGGACGTGATCCGACCGACCATGTTCGAGAAGTACTCTGGGCTCATGGCGCGTGCCGCGCTCGACCGCGAGACTTTCGTGACGACCTACTCGCAGCCGGTTCGCATCACGCCGACTCGCTTCCTGGGCTACGGCGGGAAGGAATGGACCGATCCGGCTCTGAACCCGGACGGCGACAATGACGTCACTGGCCACCTCAGCCTTCCCGGCTGGAACAGCGCCCAGCGCGCGGTGCTCGATGAGATCTCGCGAGCAGTGCGGCAATCAATCAATCCTGAACTGGCGGCCCTCGAGGAATAGCGATCGCCGGCGGCTATCCCTCTCGCGGCGACCCTGGGGCTGGGACAATGCTCCGATGATCCATCCGCCTGCCGGTGTCCAGCTCACCCAACGCACCGATCACGTAGATGACGTCCTGACACCGGGGGCGCTCAACTTCGTCGCGGAGCTGCATCGACACTTCAATCGAGAGCGTCTGCGGCTTCTGGCCGACCGTCGGCTGCGTCAGGCGCGGCTGGATGCGGGTGAGATGCCGGACTTCCTGCCCAACCCGATCGAAAGCCGCGACGGAGCCTGGCTGGTGGCGCCGGCACCGGCCGACTTCGACGATCGGCGCGTCGAGATCACCGGCCCGGCCGAGCCGAAGATGCTCATCAACGCACTCAACAGCGGCGCATCGGTCTTCATGGCCGACTTCGAGGACAGCCTGTCTCCAACTTGGGACAACATCGTGACCGGGCATTGGGCCGTGTCGGAGGCGGTTCGCCGACGGCTGACCTTCCAGACCGATGAGAAGGCGTATGCCCTCAACGACGACATCGCGACCCTCTGCATCCGGCCACGCGGGTGGCATCTCGAGGAAGCGCATGTCCTGGTGGACGGCTCCCCCATCTCAGCGAGCATCTTCGACTTCGGGATCTGGTTCTTCCACAATGCCCGCGAGCTGCTCAATCGCGGGTCGGGTCCGTACCTGTACCTGCCGAAGCTGGAGAGCCACCTCGAGGCGGCGCTGTGGAACAAGATATTCGTCGCCGCGCAGGAAGGCCTCGACATCCCGCACGGTTCAATCCGCGCCACCGTGCTCATCGAGACGATCCTGGCCGCCTTCGAGATGGACGAGATCCTGTTCGAGCTGCGCGAGCACGCGGCGGGGCTGAACGCCGGCCGTTGGGACTACATCTTCAGCATCATCAAGAAGTTCCAGTCGCACGCCGGCATGACCCTGCCGGACCGATCGTCGGTCACCATGACAGTGCCATTCATGCGCGCATACACGCAGCTGCTGGTACAGACCTGCCACCGCCGTGGCGCCCACGCCATGGGCGGCATGTCTGCCTTCATTCCATCGCGCCGGGACGCCGAGGCGAATGAGCGCGCCCTCGGCGCCGTGCGAGCCGACAAGCAGCGGGAGGCGGCCGACGGCTTCGACGGCACCTGGGTCGCCCATCCTGACCTCGTGTCCGCCGCACGCGAGATCTTCGATGCCGCCCTCGGTGATCGGCCGCATCAGAAGGCCCGATCGGGCGCAGAGATCAGCGTATCGGCTCGCGACCTCCTCGATGTGCAGGTAGCCGGCGGCGCGGTCACCGAGGCCGGCGTCCGGGCGAATATCTCGATCGGTCTCTCGTACCTCGCGAGCTGGCTGACCGGCAATGGTGCTGCCGCCATCAACAACCTGATGGAGGATGCGGCCACCGCCGAGATCTCGCGATCCCAGCTCTGGCAATGGCGCGTCCACGCCGTCCCACTCGAGGACGGTTCGCCGATGACCGCCGAGCGCTACACCACGAGCCGTGACGAGGAGCTCGTCACGCTGCGTTCATCGCTTCCTGACTATCCCTGGAGCGATGCCGCCGCGATCCTGGACGAGCTTGTTCTGTCCGATGACTTCGCGGAGTTCCTGACCCTCTCGGCCTACGCGCGACTGGAGGAGGGACCGCGAGTCGCCTGAACCCGCGGTCCGACCACCTCTACGGTCGGAAGACCCGCACGTAATCGAACTCGGCGGTGAATCCGGCGCCGCCCATGGACACGAGCCCGATGCGGGCGTTGGATCCCAGGTCGTGCGTCCAGACCCCACCGCGCACCCAGTCGGTACCATCGTTGCTGGTGTACGCGCGGTAGTGCTCCACGCCATCGATGACGCGCTTCGCGATTCGCAGCCAGGTCCAGTCACCGGGAGGTCCGACGACCGTGTTGCCATACGGTCGAAGTGCCTGTGTCGGCGGGACCTCCTTGGCGAATTCGGTCTGACGCGTCTCCCAGATCGAGACGTGCGCCAGCTTCACGTAGCTGTCGTCACCGCCGTAGATGACGAGGCCTGCCTGGGTGAAGTTGAAGCAGCATCCGTCCACCGGAACGTTCAACCGAACCTTCGTCTCGATGATGTAGTCGCCGCCGGGCATGGGCTGCGTCAGCACCGAGGCGTTGTTGCTGCCCTCGAACAGGTCCGCCGCCTGGGTCTTGAACGTGAACACACCACCGCCGACGCTCCACTCGGCAGATTCACCGCGCACCCAGCGCCATCGGTTCGCGAGGTCAGTGCCATTGAACTCGTCGGAGAGCCCCTTGACGGCCGTCCGTGGCTCATCCCACGCCGCGAAGACTGGAGAATATGCTGTCGTGTCGCCCGGCTGGGCGGCCGGGGCGGGCATCGACTGATCGGACGCCCAGAGGCCGCCGCGCACCTGCGGCCAGCCATCAACCCAGTCGATCGGGTCGATCATGAGCGGCCGCTTGGTGAAGCCCGGGGCGCCGGCAAAGTACGGGTCCGCCTGGTCGACGGCGTGGTACGTGGTCCACCACTGGCCGTCGAAATCGATCAGCACGCTGTTGTGGCCGGTGCCCACCCAACGGTTGCCGTTCATGCTCAGCACCGGCGTGCCGCCGACGCGCGATTCGAGCAGCGAGGAACCGACCTGGTCGACGAATGGACCGGTCGGTGACGCCGAGCGACCGACGAACACGCTATAGCCGGTCAGCGGACCGCGGCAGCAATCGGTCGCCGACACGAACAGGTAATAGTGGCCGTCGCGGTACGCGACCTCCGCCCCTTCGTATCGGTTTGCGATCGTGACCTGGGTCGTGGTTGCCTCGGGGGCGGTCAACACGCCTCCCTCCCCCACGAGGAGATCGCGCACGAAGATGCCACCGTAGTAGCTGCCGAAGTAGATGTGGAGGTTCTCGGCCTCGTCGATGAGGACCTCCGGATCGTATGTCCAGAAGAAGTTGCAGCCACCACCGCCCCGACGCGGCGCGACCAACGGCCCTCCGGAATCCTCCCACGGCCCGGTTGGTGAGTCGCTCGTCGCATATCCGATGGCATTGTCGTGCGGACAGCCGGCTTCGCCGCTCACCTCGTCCTTGACGTCGGTGATGCCGTAGAAGAGGTAGTAGGTCTCGCCGATCTGCTTGATCTCAGGTGCCCACATCCCGGCCGTCGGTTCGCCCCAGGCCGGAACGGACGTGAAGGCGTCGTTGACATAGGTCCACGTCACGAGGTCGGCTGAGCGCAGCGTCGGAAGCTTGTGGAAGTTCAAGTCGCCAGCCGCGTTACGATCCGCTCCGTTCAGCGGATCGGTGGTGCAGTACGTGTACCAGAATCCATCATCCGCATAGAACGTGGACGGATCGGCGCAGCTCTCGACGACACCATCCCCCGGCACGGCGGGAAGCAGCGGATTGTCGTACGTGTCGGCGCCCAGGGCCGATGACGGGCGAACCGCCTGCCCCAGCAGTGCCCCGAGGAGCAACAGAGCCGCCATGAAGAAACGGAGGACGCGGGAGGACATCCCACGGTGGAAACCCAGGTCGATGGTTGGCTGGTGCACGCTCTCTCCATCATCTGCTGCGGAA
>JALZJE010000022.1 GCA_030859955.1 Chloroflexota bacterium
GTGCGCGGGTTTACGTTGGGTGCAGACTCAGCCGGCTAGAGCTTGGGGAAGAGCTCTTGACCACATGGTTCCTCGCCTTCTTGGCGCTGATCTGGATCGGCGTTTTTCTGCCCGGTGCAGTACGGGCAAGACAGCGGACTCCTCTTCCTGCAGCTGCCCGCTTCAGAAGAGTGATGTCTTCCATCGCTCCCCCTCGCCCTGCTCCCCGGCACGCCGCGCCGCGGCCGTCGGCGACCAGGAGGCGCACGGACTCGGGTCGATGGGTGATCGTTCCTTACTCCGATGAGAGAGGTCGGCAGCGGGCGGCTGTGAAGAAAGCCCAACACCGACGCCGCCGGATGCTGGCTCTCCTGGTCGCTACGGCGCTGCTTTCGGCGGTGGCCGCTGTATTGCGTGGACAACCTTGGCTAGAGATACATCTGATGGCCGATGGGGCGCTTCTTTTCTATGTTGCCCTGTTGCACGAAGCCAAGCGACGTCGCGAGGAGAAGCTGACGAAGGTACGCACCCTCGCGCCGCCGGCAAGTGACGAGATGGATGTTGCCGGGTCCGTCTCCATGGGAGGCGAACGCTCCTAACGCTCGCGTCCAATTGGTTAGGGTGCCGCGCGATGGAACTGGGTGAACTGGGCGAGTCCCTCCGGCAGAGCTTCGATGCCAAGACGTCCGCGCGCGAGCAAGGCCTGGCGGCCAGCCGCACAGCGATCCGGTCTTGCGGCAACGCGATCCGGGCGCTTCACCGTTACGAAGCCGGCCGGGCGGGGGAGCTGATCGAGGAAGCTCGCGCTTCGCTGGACGAAGCACGGTCGGCGCTGGAACCCCATCCCGAGCTATTGCACGCCGGCTTCGTGCACGACGCGGAGAAGGAATTCGCAGAGGCGTGCATCACGCGATCTCTGGTCCTGAAGGAAGCGTTTCCCTCGATCGACGAGGTCGACGTGTCCACGGCGGCCTACGTCAAAGGGATGGCCGAGGCCATCGGCGAGGTCCGCCGTCACCTGCTGGACCTCCTGCGCCGCGGGGAGCTCAAGCGCTGTGAGGAGCTTCTCGGAGCGATGGACGAGATCTACTACCTGCTGGTTTCCTTGGACTACCCGGACGGGATCACGCTGGGACTCCGCAGGCTGACCGATGTTGCTCGCTCGATCATCGAGCGGACGAGGGGTGACTTCACGACTTCGAGCATCCAGAGCGGGTTGCGTGACGCGTTGGAGCGCCGGATGCCCGAGGCCCGGTGAACAACAAGCAGCTGGCCGTGGTGGCGTCGGTCGTAGCTGCGATTCTGGCGGTCATCATCGTTCTGCTCGTGACGGGCGGACCACCGGCTGGTGAGTCGGCGAAAGACGAAGCCGGTGACGTCACGGTGTCGGAGGGCCCGGCTCCTCCCGAAGAGCACTCGCTGGCGGACGTGCGCTCGGCCCAGGTCTATCTCGAAGCCAGTCAGATCGTGTTCGAAGCCGAGATGGCGGCCCCCATACCCAAGTCGCTGAAGAACGGGATGATGACGTGGCGTTGGGAGATCCTCGAGGACGGCGCCGAAACCTGGATCGTTTCGGCGAACATCAGCGTGGGGACTCCTATCGCTTCCGTGCTTGGCACCCGATCCGGTTACGGCGCGTCGACCAACGACAAGACGTTGCCCGGCGGCATCGACAGCACCGGCAGCCGCCTGTTCATCTGGATCAACCCGCCCGAGATCGAGGGCTTTCCCTCACAGTTCACATGGCGGCTGACGACGTCGCTCGACGGGGACCGGCGCGATGCGGAGTCGGCCACGGCCACCGACACCGCGCCCCAGAGCGGTCTCGGGCAGTACCCGCCTCCCTAGGCGACGCGCTGGGGGGGGCCGAGCGGAGAAGATTTCCCCTAAGCACCCCCTGGGGTGGAATATCCTGGTGGCTCGAACGCAACCCGTCCCAGGGGCCAAAGAACCGGGACATGGATTCGCCGTTAAGTCTCAGCGGCGCTTGCCGCAGGAGGCTTCTTATCTGGGCGACCGCTCGTTGCACGTGCAGATGGAGGTTCATCGCCGTTCTGGTCGCGCTGGCGCTCACGACCCCACCTGCCATACCTCACGCGGGGGCCTCGACCCGCCCCTTCGTTCTTCCCATCCCTCCCGGTCAGACCTGGTACGTGTGTCAGGGCTACAACGCCCAGCTCACACACGCCGCTACCGTCGCTCTCGACCTCTCCCTCGAACGACGGTCCGCGGGGTCGAGAGGCTGCACCGCCGGCAGCAAGTATTCGTCGGCAGGGTCCGTCGTCAGCTCGCCTGCAGCCGGTACGGCTTTCCGGTGGCCCGGCTGCTGCGGAGACGATTTCGTCTGCGTCAACCTCGATTCGGGGGGGAGTGTCGCGCTTGGCCACTTGAGCAACCGCATCGCCAGCGGCACGCGGGTGGCGACGGGAGCGCGGGTGGGTACCGTGGCGTGGCCACAAGCTTCGAACGGGGACTACGCGCACATCCACGTCCAAGCACATCCAGTCGCTGGCTGCACTGAGGGAAGTGATCCCGTCGCATTCGACGTGGCTCACGGCTTCAAGTGGGCTTGCACGCCCGATCTTCCCTATTCGGGCGCGGTCAATCAGTATTCGGCGCTAGCCGTGAGCAGATGCGCCGGCGCCGACACAGGCGAGCGGCAAGCGGTCGCAGCGGTGGAAGATGACGAACCGCCGACCACGTCCTGGTTTATGAGCTGGCTCGTGCGCTCCATGGAGGGTCTCGTCGCTCTCCTGGGAGGTGATCGTTGACTCCCTAGATCCGGAGGGGGTTATCTGACGACGACGGTCCCGAACATGCCGGTGCCGTCCGGCAAGCCGTGCACCCTGCAGTAGTAGTCGAACTCGCCGGCATTCTCGAAGGCAAAGCTGAATGCGTCGCCCTCGCCCAGGCACTTGTCCGAATCTAGTGGTCCGCAGTCGGGGCTGGAATCGAACGAACCATCGACCGCCGTGACCGAGTGGGGTTGGTCACCAATCTGCTTCCAATCCACCGTGGTTCCCGCTTCGACCGTAAGGGTTACGGGTCTGAAGTTGGTGTCGATGATCGTGGCCGAGGCACGCTCTTTCCCTCCACC
>JALZJE010000026.1 GCA_030859955.1 Chloroflexota bacterium
ATGCCCGGCGGATAGCGCTTCTTCAGCGGACTGTCGCCGCCCGGTGGCAGCGCTCGGCGCCGCTGCAGCACAGGGAGAAGGGATTCGCCGATGTGCGGCCACGGCCGCTCCAGATCCACCCGTTCGAGGGCGTCAAGGAGTTCCTCCACGGTCGCCATCTCGACCAGCGACTCGTCTCGTCGCCGCCGGTCGGCGCGTCCGCCGCGATCCTTCCCGCGGGACCGGCTCTTCTTCTCCGATCGATCGTTCCGCGTCCGAGGGCTCCACATGGGCGCCATCGTGACGTGCGGTCCTTGTCCCGCTCTATCCGTGCCCTTATCGGCCGCTTGCGCACCCGTCGGTGCCTCGCAAACCAAGAGAAGAGCTGAAGCACCCTTGGCGCTCCGGCTCTGTTTCGTTTGATCGGGATGGGCTAGCGCTTGTCGTCGCCCTGCAGCTTGTCCTGAAGGTCACTGACACCCTGGCGGATGTTGCCCTTGGCCTGGTCGATCTGGCCCTCTCGCTTCATCTCGGGGTTGTCGATGGCGTCACCGACGTTCTCCTTGACGTTGCCGCGACCCTCTTCGAGTCGCCCTTCGTTCTTGTTGTCCATGGTCTGTGTTCCCCTTTCGTGGGTTGACGATGACTCTTGGTCATCGCCTCCGGATGGTGCCCGCAAGCACGACTCGGACGGTATCCCCGGTCGAGCCGAAGCGTTACAACCTGCTACCAGCTCGTCCTACGTCATCTGGCCGGGTCCGTCGCGGACCGTGCTGGCACGCTCGCCGGTGTCGCAGCGATGGCTTGACAGTGCTGCCTATGGGGCATAGGCTCATGTCCCGACGCGTGTCGGTACAAGGGAGCACCGGTCATGATGCCTTTGCAGTTGAGCAGCCCTGATATCCGAGGGCTTCGTGCGAACCTGGGTTTCTCGCAGGAGGCCTTGGCACGCGCGCTGGACGTCAGTGCTCGAACGGTGGAGCGGTGGGAAAGCGGCGCTATGCCTGCAGCGACCGACGTCCTTCGCCGGGTGGACCAGCTGGCAGAGCTGGCGACGCTCGGTCGGGAGGTGTACGGGGACGACCTGGCTCGGTTCATGACCACGCCGCGGCGAAGCCTAGGGCACCGGACGCCGGCTGCCACCGTGCTGCGTGGCGACATCGAGGAAGTCATGGGCATCCTGGCCCAGGCGTACGAGGGCCAGTGGGCCTGATCAGGCGTCGATGGCGCTTCGCGAGCTCGTAGGTCCGTGGACCGGCGTCGCCCACCGTCACATCCCGGCCGGGGTGTCTCGGTCGGCCCTCGATGACTCCTATCTCGGACGCTCGTCCGGTAACCGCTGGAACGAGGCTGGCACGCCGACCTACTACTTCGCCTCGGACATCGCGGTGGTGCTTGCCGAGTACGCACGACACATGGCGACAGAAGTCTCCGATGGCGTGCCCGAACGCTTGGCGCGCAGCCTGTGGAAGGTCGAGGTAAGGCTGGAGCGAACCCTCGACCTGCGGCACCCGCGGACGATCGATGCGATGGGCAGCGGACCTATCGAGGACTGGATCTTCGATTCCCGGACGACTCAGGCGACGGCGAACTATCTGCGCACGCAGGCCGAGGTCCAGGCATTGATCGCACCGTCGGTCGCCTTCCTCGATCGCCCCGACACGTACAACCTCATCGTCTATCGCGACCGCATCGATCCAGGCGCTGTCTTCGGACGCCCTGAGCACGTGCGCGACTTCGTGCTCGAATGGCGCGGCCACCCCTGATGGTCAGGAGCGGCCAGTTCCCGAGGAGCCGTCTTGCCCTTCCTTCTCGGGAACTCGGTGGCCCGTCCAGGTGGAAGGGACAACGGACAGGCTCATCTACTTCGAAGTGGGGGTCGCCCCCCAGTCTTCTGGCGCGACCTCACGGACCTGCTGCGCGAACCACCAGCTGTGTCCCTCAGGATCCTTCGCCCCGAAGCGCCTCATGCCGTAGTCCTGGTCGGCGGGCTCTTCGATGATCTCCGCGCCGGCCGACCTCGCTCGCTCGTAGGTGGCGTCGACGTCCGCCACGTCAACGTAGATCTGCACGCTGGCCACCCCGAGCCGCTTCGGGTTGCGGTAGTCATCGCCGGGGTCGCCCATCATGATCGAGCCGTCGCCGTACGCCATCTCCGCGTGGTTGATATAGCCGGCGGTGCCGGAGTAGCGCAGCGTCTCCTGGAAGCCGAATGCTCGTGTCAGGAAGTCGAGCGCCGACTCAACGTCCTCGTAGAGCAGGTATGGCGTGATCGTCTGCATGTTGTCTCCTTGGAGCGCGGCCAAGAGTGACGCCGCGACAGTCAGGTTCCGCTGGATAGATTCTTGTCCTCCATCTCCCAAGCGTGGTCGAGCATGTGGTAGGCGCAGCGCCGGATGAGGAACTGGACGGTCCAGGTCCGGGCCGATGAGCCCCGGGCATTGTGCTCCCGGATCGCGTCGCAGAACGCGTCGCGGTGGGCGCGGAGCTCGTCGGAGTCCTGCCAGGCGTCGAGTGGCGTGGTCACGCCGACCTTCCTGGCGAAATCGTCCATCTCGGAGCCGTTCGCGTGACGGACGATCGGTGAACGAACTCAGGGATGGGCATGAGACCTCCATGATGAATACCTCAATGCTCGATCCGTATCCTCTGCGCGGCCGAGTGGCGCGAGCTGCGTGGTGTGACCTAGCGCATTGAAGCATGTTCACTGCATGTGCATCGTGCACATTGGGTGTAAGGTGTCCCTCATGGTCCGCTCCATCCAGATTCGCGGCGTTCCCGAGGAAGTCCATCGAACCCTCCGTGCACGAGCTGCCGCCAACGGACAGTCGCTGTCCGACTACCTGCTGGCGGACATCACCCGGTTGGCCGATCGCCCGCCCATCAGCGATGTCCTGCTCCGCGCGGCTCAACGGTCGGGAGGAGCACCACTCCGCGCCATCGTGGACGCAGTCCGGATCGCCCGCGACCGGCCGTGATCGTCGTGGACACCTCGGCCGTGATCGGCGCCCTGGCCGGAGCGCCCAGGATCCCCGGCTTGGCGTATCGGCTGGAAGCGGATGGGGACCTTCACGCTCCGCACCTCATCGATGTCGAGATCGTCCACACGTTGCGCCGCCTGGTACGGCTCGAATCGCTGAGCGATGATCGCGCTGCCGACCTGAGATCGGACTTTGCCGATCTGTCCATCGTCCGTTATCCGCACCAGCCACTGGCCGATCGGATGTGGGAGCTCAGGCACAACGTCTCGGCCTACGACGCGGCATTCCTGGCGCTTGCCGAAGCGCTGGGCGCTCCCCTCGTCACCTGCGATGCTCGCCTGGCGCGGGCAGGTCGTCAGGTGGCAGACATCGAGCTGTTCGACGCGAACCCTTGAGCATCGGTCGACCGACTCGTTATCCGGCCGTGAGCAGGACCACGTTGCCGTCCGGGTCCTCCACCATCGCCGCGTACGGACCGAACGTCTGAACGGGCTCCAGGCGGCCCCGGTAGCCGAAGCCGGTCAGCGCCTCGTACTTGGAAACGACTGCGTCGTTGTCCTCCAGGAAGAACTCAAGCATCATCTGGTAACCGCCGCTTGGTCTCTTCCGATGGGGGTCGTACTTGTCCGCGAACACGGTGTCGAAGAAGATGGTGACACCGCTCTCCATGCGCACCTCGACGAACTCTTTCGCCTCGGAGCCTGCCGGGATATCGAGCCCCAGCCTGCGGTAGAACTCAAGCGAGGCCGCCATGTCGCGGACCATCAGACCGACCATGCTCAACTGCACCACGCGACCGCTCCTTTCCGTCCGACGTTCGATTCCCGGGGCGGGGGCGCCGGCGATAGCCGCGACCCGGTGATGTAGGCCAAGCGAGGTCATCGAGTCCTCATGCGCCGCTACCCACCTGGACAGGCGCGTCGATGGTACGTCCGCGTCGCTGCATGACATAGGAGCTTCCCATGGCCATCGACTACGCGTGGCGCGGCCACTTCGGCAACTTCGAGCTCGATGCGCTGCACGCGGAGGGTTTCGGGCATCCTCTCGTCGCGATCGACTGGGAATCGCAGCTCGGGCGTCACAGCCTTGGCTGGGTCTGCGCACGGGAAGGCGAGGAGCTGCTCGGCTTCGTCAACGTTGCCTGGGACGGGGGGATCCACGCGTTCATCCTCGACACGCTCGTCGCGGGGCGAGCGCAGCGTCAAGGGATCGGCACGGAGCTGATCAAGGTCG
>JALZJE010000081.1 GCA_030859955.1 Chloroflexota bacterium
TCTCCAAGGAGGCCGCGGGCCTCAAGCGCACCAAGTTCGACCTGCGCATCCTGCTGAGAACGACCAAGGATGCCTTCTTCTCGATCCTGATGCCGGCCATCATTCTGGGCGGGATGTTCCTGGGCATCTACACGCCCACGGAGGGCGCCGCGGTCGCGGTCGCCTACGGGATCCTCATCGGCACCGTCGTATACAAGACGCTCGATCACCGGAAGCTCTGGAAATCGATGCAGGCCACGGCGGCCATCACGGGCACTGTCCTGCTCGTGGTCATGGGGGCCAATGCCGTCTCGTGGATCCTGACGGCCGAAGGCGCCGGCGACATCCTGCGGCCGCTCTTCATCCCGTTCGAGTCCAACCCGGGGCTGACCTTGGTGGTCATCGCCGCCGTGACGCTGCTCCTCGGCACTGCCATCGAGGAAGTGACGATGCTGGTCTTGATGACACCCATCCTGGCTCCGGTGGTGATCGGCCTCGGCATCGACCCCATCCACTTCGGGATCGTCTTCGTGCTGGCCACGATGATCGGGCTCATCACGCCGCCGGTGGGCATATCGATGTTCATCACGTGTCAGATAGCCGGGGTTACGACCGGGCAGTTCACAAGAGCCGTGATCAGGCCCTTCATCGCCCTGATCCTGGTGGTCGTGGTGATCTCGCTCGTGCCTGAACTCGTGCTCTGGCTCCCGAACGCGGTACTGGGCGAGCCCTGACCACGATGTCCGCCGTGGTCCTCGCCTCCGTCTTCCTGCCCGACATCGTCGAGCGCATGCGCAGCGAGCTGCCCGACTACACGGTCACCGCCATCGACCTCGGCGCGCGCGACCGCCCGCCCGCGGATGTGGAGCAGCATCGGGCGGTGCTATCTACCGCGGACGCGCTCGTCCCGCTGCGAGGGGTCATCGACGCTCGCGTTCTGGGGCTCACCGAGCACTGCCGCATCATCCAGCAGGTCGGGGCCGGCGTCGACACCGTGGACCGCGCCGCCGCCAAGCAACGAGGCATCGCCGTCTGCAACGTCCCCTCGCGCACGGGAGGCAACGCCGAGTCGGTGGCGGAGATGGCGCTGATGCACTTGATCGCCGCGGGACGAGAACTCAAGTCCCTTCAGGCGATGGTCGCCGACGAGGACTTTGCGGCGCCCTTTGCCACCTCTCTTTTCGAGAAGACCGTGGTGATCGTGGGGCTGGGCAACATCGGCCGTGTCCTGGCGCGGTTGCTGAGACCGTTCCGCTGCCGTGTCATCGGCATCCGGCGCCACATGGCCACGGCCGGTGGGCGCGAAGCAGGCTCTGAGGTCTGGCCTCCCGAGCGTCTCGCAGAGGCGCTTGCGCTGGCCGACTTCGTGGCCGTGACCATCCCCCTCACGCCGGCCACGGAGGGGATCGTCGGGCGGCGAGAGCTGGCCGCGATCAAGCCGGGCGCCAGGCTCGTGAATGTCTCGCGCGGCGGCACCATCGACCGCGAAGCGCTGCTCGAAGCGCTCCGATCAGGCCGTGTCTCCGCGGTCGGACTCGATGTCTTCTGGGAGGAACCGGTACCGAAGGGAGACGAGATCCTGACCTACGAGGTGATCGCCACTCCGCACTGCGGCGGACTCACCGACCACATGCTGGCCGGGACCGTGGCGGCGGCCGCTGAGAACATCAGAAGGACCCTTGAGGGCGGGCGGCCGCGCTACCGTGTCAGGCTGTGAACAGGACGTGCAGCGGTCGGTAGGAGCGCACCACGTAGCCCAGGTACCGCGGCGGCTCCTGACTCGTATCGAGGCGCAGATCGGGGAGCGATCCGAGCATGGCCAGCACGGATTCGTACGCCTCCATCCGGGCGATGGGTGAGCCGGCGCACTGGCGCGGTCCGACGTTGAACGCCAGGTGCGAGAAGTAGCCCTTGCGCCCGAGATCCATCTGGTCGGGGTGGTCGTAGCGTCGCGGGTCGCGGTTGGCGGCCGCGTTGACTGGGTGGACCCGGTCGCCGGCACGGATCGACACACCGCCAAGCTCCACGTCACGCATCGCGACGCGAGCGCGCCAGTGGACCACCGTCCGGAGGCGAAGGGTCTCCTCGATGAGCCGGATGAGCGGCTCGCCGCCGTTCCGCACGGCCGTCCGGATGGATTCGTCGGTGAGCACGGCGTACAGCACGGAGCAGATGAGGTTGGACGAGGTGTCCGAACCGGCCTCGAAGAGCGGCTTGACGTTGGCCAGGATGTCTTCCTCGCCCCAGTCGGGGAAGATCGTCGGGCCGACCTCCCACAGACGGCTGATGAGGTCGCCGGTCGGCCGCTCCCGCCGCGCGCTGATGATCGGGCCGATGAACGGATCCAGGCGCCCAGAGGCGTCCGCGGCGGCATCGACCACGGCCCGATCCTCGCCATAGGTGTGGCGCCAGAGAAGGACGGCCTCGGTCCAGTCCTTGCAGGCCCGCAGCTGTTCGTCGTCGTCCGAGGGCAAGCCGATGAGCTCCGCGACCACGGCGATGGGCACGATCGAGGCGAAGTCACTCCACAGCTCCGCTTCCCCACGGTGGCGGAAGTTAGCGATCCGCTCATCGATGATGCGGCGAACGACCGGTGTCCGGTACTGCTCGAATGCCGACGGTGCCCAGAGCTGTGACAGGAACTTGTGCAGGACGCGGTGCGGCTCGCCGTTGAGCAGCCGGAATTCCCGCGGATGGGTCAGGCGGTCGGCGCCGGGCAGGGCGGCCGTCGTCTCCGCGAAGATGCCCTCGTTCCGCTCGACGTAGGCCGCCTCGTCGTAGCCCAGCACGAGCCATGCCTTGGCTGGAACGTCCCACACCACCTGGCCCTGGGCCCGCCTCGTCTCATAGAAGTCCCAGGGCTCCTCGTCGCGCAAGTCCTTGATGCTTCCGGGAAGCGCGTCCACCATGCGATCGCTCCTGCCAGAGAGGGCTGGGTACGTTCCCGGAAATGATACCATCGGCCTTTCCTCAGCCGCACAGGGCGGCCATGGCCGAGCGTTGTCTGGAGACGGTGTGCGCGTCATCGTGATCGGCGGGGGCGTCGTCGGCGTCACGACCGCTTACTGGCTGGCCCTTGAAGGTGCCCGGGTGACCGTGGTCGAGCGCGAGGCTTCTCTGGCCAGCCTCGCCAGCTACGCGACGGGAGGGCACATCGCGCCGGGCCACAGCGGTGCCTGGGCTTCACCTCGATCCCTGCGCACGCTCATCCGCTCGATCTACCGAAGCGATCTCTCGTACCGGCTTCACCCCCGCCCTGACCTCGACTTCGGCCGCTGGGCCTTGGCCTACGCACGTCAATGCACGCCCCAGCGTTACCGCTACAACACCGGCGTCAAGATCCGACTGGCCAAGTACAGCCGCGAGCGACTCATCGAGATCCGCGACCAGACCGGCCTGACCTACGACGGGGCGGCCCAGGGAGCGGTGTTCTTCTACCGCAGCGAGGTCGGGCTCAGAGCTGCGTCGATGCGCGTGCGGCTCTGGCGAGATGCCGGCATCGACCTGCGCGTGCTTGACGGTGCGGGGCTGCGCGAACTGGATGCGCGTCTTGACCCGGTCGCTCGTCAAGCGGCTGGCGCCCTCTACTCCCCCATCGATGAGGTCGGCGATACGCGCCTGTTCACGCACCGGCTGGCCGACATCGCCCGCGCTCACGGCGTGGAGTTCCGGCTGGGGACAAGCGCATCGAAGCTGGAGCGCGATGGCGGGTCGATCACGGGTGTGACGACGGATGCGGGCACGTTGCGGGCGGACAGCTTCGTGCTGGCCACGGGCGGCGCATCACGTGACCTCACCGCCGGTCTGGGATTCTCGTTGCCTGTCTTTCCGATCCGGGGCTACTCCGTCACGGTGCCCGCCCGCGGCGAGTCGATCCCGCCCATAGGCATGGTCGACGAAGAGGGACTGGTCGCGATCGCACGCCTGGGCGATCGGATCCGGCTGGGAGGTACCGCAGAATTCGGTCGGACCGACCGGCGCATGGACCCAGGAGGCATCGACCGGCTGGTCCGCATCGGGCGGGGTCTCTTTCCCGAAGGCGCTCACTGGGACCGACCCGACCCATACGTCTGCCTTCGTCCGATGACCGCGGACGGGCCTCCGGTCATCGGCCGTTCGCCCATCGCGAACCTGTTCCTGAACGTCGGCCACGGCCACATCGGCTGGACCATGGCGGCCGGGGCCGGAAAGGTCGTCTCGGACCTTGTCGCCGGACGGTCCGCCGCGATCGACCTTGAAGGTATGACGCTGAGCCGATCTCGCGACTGAGGTCAGGGGGCGCCGAGCGCCTCCTCGAAGATGCTCGATGCTTCCGCCACTTCGTCCGTGGTGACGTCCAGCGGCGGGATCCAGCGCATCACGTTGTGAGCCGTGCCGCAGGTGAGCAGCAGCAGCCCCAGGTCAGCGCAGCGCTGCATCACGGACGTGGCCAGCTCGGCGTCCGGCTCGCGGGTCGTGC
>JALZJE010000059.1 GCA_030859955.1 Chloroflexota bacterium
GCGTCGGACAGCCCGAGTGCCGGCTGATAGCCGATGAACGGCAGCCACATTCGATCGAAGTAGGCTCCGTTCCCCACCACGGCAGTCTGAATCCCTCTACTCCGGAAGCCGCGCGGCCGGAACGCCACGTCGAACGACATCCGCAGCGAGTCCCCGGGCTCGAGTGCGCGCTCCAGCGCGAAGATGCGATATCCGGTTTCCTCGTCCACGACTGCCGCGCGAGCCGGGCGATCGAATGACATCGACCGCGCGTCGATATCCAGATCGGTGACGACGTGCACCGAGTCGATCGCGACGCCGGTCTGGTTCACCAATCGATACGTGCCGCGCATGTCGACTGCGGGCTCGTCGGGGTATATCTCCACGCGCAGATCCGCCGCGGTGATGACCGGCTGCGGCGAGTCCTCGAACCGCCCGTACCGCCGCTCGTACTCGGCCTGTGGCCGTCCTGCCTCGTTCCGTGAGGGGGAGGCGTTCAGGACGTTCGTGTTGTAGAAGATGAAACCGCCCAATGCGACGATCAGCACCGTCGCCACCGCAGCCATCCGCGCGAGCGAGCCGTGGAGCCGCGCGCGCGCCGCCGCGATGCGACTCCGCACCCCGAGCTCCCGGCCGCGCACCCAGAACATCACCGTGACCACGCCGAGCAGCAGCGCCCAAGCCGTCCAGTAG
Organism: Chloroflexota bacterium; assembly: GCA_030859955.1. Classification (GTDB taxonomy): domain Bacteria; phylum Chloroflexota; class Limnocylindria; order QHBO01; family QHBO01; genus JACDBZ01. Next base: position 673 of record JALZJE010000059.1, read on the forward strand.
AGCTTGAACCACAGGAACGGACCGACATACGGCCCGAAGCCGTTCATGTCCGAGTACGTCCAGCCCGGGCCGCTGTTGTAGACCACCAGGTACGACAAACCCATCGGGCCGGCGAGCATGCTGAGCATGAACGCTGCGATCACCACGATGTGGCCGACGTACTTCTGGTTCACGAGCACGTGGACGGTCATCGCCATCGCGCCGAGGAGCACGTAGCCAGCGAGGTTCAGGCCGAAGACCGCGCGGAGGTACAAACCGAGCTCGAAGTTGTAGTAGCCCCGCAGCCCCTGGAGCAGGATGCCGCCGACCATGAATGCGGCGTGGAAGACCAGGATGATGGCGACGAGGGCCAGAAAACGGCCGAGCAGCGCGACGCCGGTGGGCACCGGCACAGCGTCGGCGATCTCCGCCGCCCCCACTTCGCGGTCCTTCCATACCAGCTCGCCCGCGTAGACGGCGATGAGCAGCAAGGGAATGACGACGATCCGTTGGGACAGGACCGTCGAGATCACGAGATGCGTGACCGGCCAGGTGGACGTCTCGAACACCGTGTCCCCCACGTTCCAGCCCCACAGGAGCACGAGGCCGATGGCGCCGACGAACGCCACCTGAAACGCGCGCCCCGACATCACCTCCGCCAGCGACTGACGTGCGACGCCGAGCGTCTGCCGCATTCCCGTCCGGAAGCCGAACACCCCGGCGACGTTCGGGACCGCCACCGGCGATGACCGCGGCGACGGCGTTTCTACAAATGCCTCGCGGGCTTTCTGTCGGCGACGGCCGCCGTCCGCGTGCGCGAAGCGGAAGGTGCGATGGAGCAGGGTGAGCACCCCCGCCGCGGTCGCGAGCCACAGCACGCGATTCCACAGCAGCACCGACGGGAAGCCGATCAACCGGGCGTTGCCCTCCGCCGCCGTCCAGTACCGGGTCATCTCCAGCACCGCGTTGATCCCGAATGGGTCCGCCAGTGCCGACAGCATTGGGTTGTCGATGCCGCTCCAGTAGTTGGCGGCGACGATGTACCCGATGAAGATGCCGATCGCGCCGAGGTACACCGGAATCACCTGCCGAGCCAACGCCGCGATCGTGAACAGGATCGCACCGATGAGCACGAGGTTGGGCAGGCTGAAGACCAGCAGCGGCTGCAGGTACGCCGCGAGGCGGAACGGGCCGAGATCCACTGGCTCGAAGAGCGGGGTCAGCGTGGCGATGAAGTGTCCGAGCGGGAGCGCGACGACGAGGATGGCGTTGACCACCAGCGCGGCGAGGAAGCGGCCCCCGAGGTACTCCGTCTTGCTGAGTCGCGTGGTATAGAGGAGCGGATCCATGCCGACGGCGACGTCGCGGAGCGCCGCATCGGCGAAGAGCGCCGCCGAGACCAGCATCCCGAACAATCCGCCGAACAATACGATGCCTTCGGCGACTTCCCGTGGCGCGTTGACATGGACCGCCTCGCCGCCGCCAGTGGCAGCGAGGCCCCAGAGCATGACGAGGAACAGGAAGGCCGCATAGATCCAGGTCGATGCGCTTCGAGCTCGGTACCCGAGCTCGTACCGGAAGACTGCGCGAAGTCTCACGAAGCGACCTCCGCCTGCGACACCGTTGCCCGGCGGTCGTGATGCCCCGTCATGACGCTGAAGTACACGTCCTTCATGTCCGGCTCGACGGCTTCGAACGCCGCTCCCGGCGACGCGTCGGCGTAGACGTGCGCGATGGTCCGCCCCGCCATCAGCTTGGTGGAGATCACGGGGAGCTGTTGCTCGAGCGCGGGCAGCTCGTCGCGGCTAACGCTGCGGCGCCAGATCCGGCCTCGTAGCTCCTCGATCGCGCGCGACGGCTCCGCCTCGAGCAGGATCTCGCCCCGGTCGATGATCGCGAGCCGGCTGCACAGCTCCGCGACGTCCTCGACGATGTGCGTGGAGAGCATGACCACGCTCGCCTCGCCGATCTCGCTCAGCAGGTTCAGGAAGCGGACGCGCTCCTCCGGGTCCAGGCCCGCCGTCGGCTCGTCGACGATGATGAGCTTCGGGTTGCCCAGTAGCGCGACCGCGACGCCGAGGCGCTGCCGCATGCCGCCGGAAAAGGTGCCGACCCGCTGCTTGCGCACCTCCCACAGGTTCGTCCGCCGCAAGAGCGACTCGATGACGTCGCGCCTCGGCCCCGCCTCGACGAGGCCCTTGAGCACGGCGAAGTGCTCGAGCAGCCGCTCGGCGCTCACTCTCGGATGGAAGCCGAACGACTGCGGCAGATAGCCGAGCGTCTTCCGCACCTCGTCCTTCTGGCGCAGCACATCGATGTCGCCAAGCCGGACCGACCCCGCGTCCGGCTCCTGCAGCGTGGCGAGGATCCGCATCAGCGTCGACTTGCCGGCGCCGTTCCGGCCGAGCAGCCCGAACATCCCTGGTGGAACGTCGAGTGAGACGTCCTTCAACGCCTGCGTGCCGTTGGGATAGGTCTTGGAGATATGGCTAATGCGCAGTTCAATAAC
>JALZJE010000060.1 GCA_030859955.1 Chloroflexota bacterium
CACGGGCTGTCGAGCGACTACGCCTCGCTGCGCAAGGAGGGCAAGGACGACCGCGACCTCTTCTTGCTCCACCTCAACCAGCTGCTCGTCAACGCCATGGGCGAGACCGTCGCCAGCACCGTGTCCACACAGCTCCACACCATCAACGGCGACGACATCTGCCGCGTCCACGTGGCGCCCAGCAGCTTCCCCGTCGAGGCCAACGTCGTGGTCGACAAGGGCGGCCAGCTCCAGAAGAAGACGGCCTTCTACGTCCGGATCGGCAACGGCACCTGGGAGATCACTGACCCCGCTGAGCGTCAGAAGTACATCGCCTGCCGCTGGGCTGGGCAACCCATAGCAGCGACGGACTAATGCGGCCTTGCGCTGGCCTTCGCATGAACATCCGCGGTCATGCGCCAAGCGAGAGGTCCAGACCGGAAGCCCTCCTGTGAGCAACGGGGCGTCAATGGAACCGTCGGTCATCGAGGAGGTACGCCTCACCGCCTTCAAGAGCTTTCGCGACGCGGTGCTTCCCCTCGACGCCCTCACGCTTATCGTCGGCCGCAACGGCAGCGGCAAGTCGAACGCCCTGGACGGCCTGCGGGCTCTGGCCCGGCTGGCTCAGGGTGAGAACGTCAGTGATGCTCTCGATGGCGGTCGCGAGGGGCCGGCCGTACGAGGTGGCGTGACCGGGTGTGCCCCCTTCGGTGAGTCTCTGTTCACGCTCGGCTGCAGCGTGCGAACCGGGGCGTCCGTGGTCGACCTGGACGTCACCATCCAGAGCGAGCCCGTCGTCCAGGTGGTGCACGAGCGATTGGCGATCGGAGACCGTGAGCTTCTTGCCACCGAGCCCCCGCCGCCGGACTCCAGCAATGTCTCTGCTCGATGGGATGGGGACGAAGCCCCGCCGAGCCCAGCACTCATGTTCCGAAACAGTCGGCTCTTGGCCACCCAGGTTCTCTCCCGGGTACCGGCCACTTCGGCGGGGCAGCGGGTCCACTTGGCCGCGGCCCAGGTTCTTGCCGCTCTGCGAGCACTATTCGTCCTGGACCCGGCGCCACGCCAGATGCGGCAGTACGTGGCGCGGCGAGACGTGCTGCTCCGCAGCGATGCCGACAATCTCTCGGCCGCTGTGGCCTCTCTGCTGGAATCACCGGGACCCCGTGACCAGCTCCGGTCGGCACTGAGCGAGCTCGACGACCAGGAGATCGTGGACGTGACAACGAGCCGGTCGGAGCTCGACGACCTGATGCTCACGCTGGTCGAGCGGTTCAGGGGAGCCCAGCGCCAGGTGCCGGCCCGCATCATGAGCGACGGGTCCCTCCGTTTCCTGGCCATTCTCGTGGCACTCATGCAGGTGCCGACCGTGGACGCCATGCCCGAACCGTTGGCCTCGGAAGATCCTCTTGGACAGACCACCGTGGTGATCGAGGAGCTGGGCAATGGGCTGCACGCTTCTCAAGAGACGAAGCTGGTGGACCTGATCCGTGCCGAGGTAGAGCGACGACGGGTGCAGCTCCTGGCCACCACTCACAGCCCGGCGGTTCTCGATGCCCTCACCGGCGAGGAGCACAAGAGCGTCATCATCTGCCAGCGGGACCGTGAGGGCCGGAGCACGCTCACCCGTCTGGTCGATCTGCCAAGGTACGCCGACATAGTCGCCAAGGGCGGCCTGGGCCGCGCTGCAGTTGCCGACCGGCTCCGGTCAGTCGATCAGCCTCGGGATCCAAGGGCGGTGTTGAACGAGATCCTGGGCGGCCCAGCGGGGTGAGGAGCGTGACGCCGCCGCCCTCCGGTTCACCAACAACGACTTCGATCGAGCTGACGGATAGGACCGACCGCCGGCGCCGGAGCTCGGCCGGTGTCGTACCCGGTCCTTACACTTGGGTTGTTCCTGGTTTGGGAGGTGCATTACGGACGAGCTCCGGTTGAAGGTCACTGTGAAGGGAGAGCTGGCCAAGGAGGGTCGCGTCGCTGCGGCACTCCTCGCTCGGATCGCCGGGGAGATTCAGGGCGAACTGGAGCGCATCGCCCTCGTGCTCGCGGGGAGGTCGAGCGCCGGCGTCGGACGGCGTCGGCAGGATGTCGTGGACGCCACCAGGCTCGACCTGGTTTCGCTTTCTCGCGGTTCGGCGGTGTTGGAGTTCGCCCCACACGGCGACGAGCTCCAGCTTTTCAGCATCGTCGACGAATCGATCCGGGCCTTCATGGAGGGCTCCGCTCGACTCGGGAAGGAGCCCGCCGAGCTGCCGCCTGGCTTCGATCGGGGAGTCGTCACCGGCCTCAGGAACCTCAGCAAGGCGGTCGGCCGCGGCGTCAGCTCGGTGACGATGGAGCTGGACGGTGCTCCGCCCGTCGTCATCGACGGTGATTTCAAGGATTCATTGCATGAGCTTGGGTTCGAACCTGACCAGAAACGGGTGACCGTCACCGGTCGCCTTCACATGGGCGACTTCGCCCCGTCGGCTCTGCTCTGCCGCATCGACGGGCCCGATGGGCACGTGACATGTGATTTCGACGTCGAGCTCCGTGACCAGGTGCTCGCCGCCATGGACCAGCTGGTGGTGGGGGAGGGCGTTGCAGAGTTCTGGCCGGCGGGCCGCGGGATGCGCGTCCTCCATCTCGAGCAGCTTGATGTCCTTGAAGAGGCGGGGCCTACCGATCTCCATGAGCTCATCCGGCATCAGGGCGTGCGTCCGGTCGGCGACACCACTGAACTGGCAGCCGGGACGATTGAGGACTTCGACGAGTTCCTGGGGGCGATCCACGAGCTGCGCTCCCGGTAATGCCCGAAGTCGTCCTTGTCGACACCGATGTCTTCTCGTTTCTGTGGCAAGGACGACCGGAAGCCGATTCCTTTCGCCCTCACCTCGACAGTCGGGTGCTGGCGCTTTCCTTCACGTCGCTCGGCGAGGTGTACTAC
>JALZJE010000082.1 GCA_030859955.1 Chloroflexota bacterium
ACGCGTAGGGGCGCGTGCCCGTCGGACGTGACGACATCCGCTCCCATGGCGCGCAACGGGCCGGCGACGCGCTCCATGGGCCGCGACGAGAGCGAGGCATCCCCGACGAGCTCGATCGGCGAGATACCCGATCGCCCGGCCAGGGCCCCGCAGAGCAACCGCATCGTCGTCCCCGAATTGCCGCAGTCGAGTCGCTGGCCGCCGCCGGCCGGCAACTGCGCCGCACCCGGCTCGCCCGCCCCATCCACCTCCACGAGCACCGATCCATCCCGCTCGTGCGGATCTCGCACCGCGCCAAGGTCGCGCAAGACACCGACGGTGCTCAGCACATCCGCCCCCGGTCGCCTCAGCGTGACCTCCGCCGACCCGCTGGCCATCGCGTTGAAGAGCAGTGCGCGGTGCGCGATCGACTTGTCCGACGGCAACGCGATCGCGCCGCGCAGGGAGCCGGCAGCTGAGACCCGTCGCGGACTCGCGCCTTCTGTCGTCACGCCACCGGTCCGGGCCCCGCCGCCGCGACCTCTGTCCCTGCTGTCTTCTCGGCCGCGGCGGACGAGCGACGTTGCGCCGAACGCGACGCGCGCAGGATCGACCCGAAGACCATCTCACGCTCCTGAGCGCTCAACACGCTGCCCTCCGCGGCCGCCGCTCGCTCCAGCAGCGCCCGTTCCCGCGCCACGTCGTGCCCGTGGTCGCCGCTGGAGCGAGTCTGCTGCACGGCCACGGCGAGATGCGCCCGCTCTTCCAGCAGTGCCGCCAGCCGCGCGTCCACGTCGTCGATGCGATCACGCAGCCGCTCCAGCTCCACTGGTGCCGCCACGCTAGCTGGCGCGACCGCCGCCACCGGCTCGCGCAGGTACTCCAGGCGCCGCAGGTCGTCCATCAGGTCGCCGAACTCGGGGAAGGAGAGCGACTGGTCGGCGTCCGAACGCGCGCGGGGCGGGTCGGGGTGGACCTCGATGATCAGTCCGTCCGCGCCCACCGCCGCGGCGGCCAGGGCCATCGGCCGGACCAGGGAACGATGTCCGGTGCCGTGCGAGGGGTCGATGACGATGGGCAGGTGGGTCAGCTCGCGCAAGACCGGAACCGCGGTCAGGTCGAGCGTGTTGCGCGTGGATGGCTCGAAGGTGCGGATGCCCCGCTCGCACAGGATCACGTTGGGATTGCCGGAAGAGAGGATGTATTCGGCGGCCATCAGCCACTCCTCGATGGTCGCGCCGAAACCACGCTTCAGGAGCACCGGCTTGCGGCTCTGACCGACCGCCCGCAGCAGCACGAAGTTGTGCATGTTGCGGCTGCCCACCTGGAGCATGTCCACGTGCTGGTCGAAGACCTCGACCTGGCTCGGGTCGGTCACCTCCGACACGACCGGCAGGCCCGTGCCGGCGCCGGCCTCGGCAAGGAGCTCCAGCCCCTCGATGCCCAGCCCCTGGAATTGATAAGGCGAGGTGCGCGGCTTGAAGGCTCCGCCACGCAGCACGCTGGCGCCCTCGCGGCGGACCCAGCGCGCCGTGGCCGAGACCTGCTCGCGCGACTCGACCGAACAGGGGCCGGCCATCACGCGCAGCGGCGCGCCTGCCCCGATCTCGACCGACCCCACCTTCACTCGGGTCCGGTCGGGGTGGTGCTCGCGCGAGGCCAGCTTGTACGGTTTGGAGACGCGGATGACCTGTTCCACGCCGGGCAGCGAGTGGATGTGCTCCACCCGTTCCACGTCCGGTCCCACCACACCGATCACGGTCCGCTCCTCCCCCACGCTCAGGAACGCCTCGAGGGAGTGCTCCTCGATGGTCCTCTTGACCTCGTCGATCTCCTGGCCGGTCGCGCCGGTCCGCATCACCACGATCATCGGTCGCCTCGTTCGTTAGCCTGGTCGGGTCGCTTCGGGTAAACGAAAACGCAGGGGTCCTGCGACCTCCTGCGTTGAGCGGGCATGAGTGCCTCTGCTGCCGAGCCTTGCTCGGCGGCCTCTTTGCCCGCTAGGTGTAGTACCAGAAGAACGTTGTCATCAGGCGCGGAACGATAGGGGCTGTGGGCAGCCCTGTCAACGATACCTGTTCCACAGTCCCCGGATGAGCACTGCGACTTCGACGACCACGATGAGCACGAGCACGCTCGTCAAGATCGCGAGCAAGAACTCGATCGCAGAGTCCATCCGAGGAACCTCTTCCGTGAGATCACGGGGCGGGAGATGCTTGATCCGTGTCAGGCGACGCCGGCAGGGCGAGGGAAGCTCGCCGGCGAGTGGATCGGCGGCCCATCGCGGCTACAGGCCGAATGCTAGTCGCCCGGGCCCCAGCCGGTCGAGGCCGTGTTGCGCCGGGCGCATCAACGGGAGGAGGAAGCACGAACGGCCGGTCGGCCGATCCACACGATCGCCGGCCTCCGAGGACTCCTCCTTCGAACGTTGCGCCCCCGGCATCGGTGGCAGGAGGAAGGCCAGAGAGGAGGACGATGCGACACGTAACCATGCACTCGGAAGCACCTGCGCCCGCTGTTTCGTGCGTGACACGCAATGCGGACGACGTACCGCCCGCCGTGACTGACGCTGCGGCCCGGTTTCGGGGCGGGAACAGCCAAGCCGCCACCCCTTGGCGTCTCCCGGCTTGAGACGCCGTGCCCAAGGTTCCTTCAGTCGACGTCCAGCAGCGCGAGGAAGCTCGCGGGGGAGTGGATCGGGAGCTGATCGCGGAGGCTGAGCAAGTGAATGTCACCCGTAACGAGCACGGCCCGCTTCGTGGCCGCTAGGGCGATCAGATAGTCGTCGGCAGGGTCGACGGAGTGGACCGGCGGGCGGCTCGCCGGATCCGGGACCACCGTTGCTGTGCGCCCGAGCCATTCGATCACGCGGTCAGCTTCTGCGGCAGGGATACGCCGCCGCAGCTTTGGGTACGCGAGCGCCCGCTTGAGCTCCGCCAGCAGCAAGGGCGACACGATCAGCTCGAAGACACCCTGCTGCCAAGCGAGGACGGTTCGAGCAGGGGAGCCGGTGCGGGATAACAGCGCGGAGATCAGGACGTTCGTATCCACGACGGCGCGCACAGGTCAGCGTCGTCGCTTGCGCCTTGTCTCGTGCTGTGCCTCAAGCGCGAGTGTCATCGCATCCTGTTCGGTCAGCGCGATCGCGTTTCGCGCCCACAACCGTTCCAGTAGATCGACGCCCAGGTCTCGCCGTAGCGCCTCCTCGATGACCTCGCTGTCGCCCTTTCCGACGCGGGCGGCCCTGACCTTCACTGCGCGCAGCAGATCGTCTTCGATCGTGAGAGTCGTGCGCACCTTAGCCATCGATGCATCGTAGCATCACGATGTAAACGCGCCGTGTACGAAGGAGAGGGGCCTGATCAGCGTTGGTCGCGCCGGACTGACCAGCCCAGACCGATCCCGCTCAAGATGAGCAGCAATGAGCCGACCATGCCCAGCACCGTCAATGGACTTGCCTTTTCGAACTCACCGGCGAAGAAGCCGTAGCCATTGACCATCGACCAGGCGACAAGAAGAACGAGCCACAACGGTAGGAGTGCTCGGCTCAGTCGAGCCGAGAAGTTGCGGTCAGGATCGGCCATGGTCCTTCCTCGCTCGGCGCCTACTTGTCTCCGGGTCCTCGGAAGAGCAGTGCGATCTTCAGGGCTACGACGAGCACCACCATGATCGACACGATCGCCCGGAGAACGTCGACGCCGATGTCCATCGACCCATCCTAACCGCGCTCATCGGGGTCGTTCATCGCCACCACGTAGTTCTTGCCGCACTAGGGCCGCTGCCTCCTCGGCCCGGGACGGTATGCATGCCCACCTTCGTCCAAGAGCGGCTCCGGGATGAGGTTCGAACCGAGCCCGGGCATGTCCGCGTACCTGGGCAGCAGGTGGAAGTGCAGGTGGTGGACCGTCTCGGCGAAGGAGCAGACGTAGATGCGCTCTGTCGCCATGGCGCGACGCATGACGGCCAAGATCGTGTGCAGCACCGGCCCGAAGGCCGCCGCCTCTTCGCGTCACGTGCGCTCCGTTACGCGACGGGCCGCCTGCGCTGGGGAAAGGACCGTCCGGCCGCCGTCCACGCGCCAGACCGCTCCGGTGACGTAAGCCGCTTCGGGCGACAGCAGGAACCGCACGACCGATGCGACCTCGGCCGCGCTGCCCATCCGGCCCAGCGGTACGTCCGGTCGGTCAGCTGGCGGGAAGGCCGCCGCGTCGAAGTCGGTGGCGATAGCGCCCGGCGCCACGACATTGACGCGAACGCCTGGGGCACCGACAACCGCCAGCGAGCGCGCCAGTCCCTCCAGCCCCGCCTTGGCCGCGGCATAGGCGGGCGAGCGCAACGATCCCTCGGCCGCACCGACGATGCTGCCGATGAACACGAGCGACCCAGCTGCGGCTCGGAGTGCCGGCATGGCCAGTCGGGCCGCCTCGAAACCCGCAGTGAGGTCCACCCTCAGCGTCTCAGCCCAGTGATCTCGATCGTCCCATGGCCCGCTGGGCGGTACCCCTGCCGCGCAGACCAGGCCGTCGAGTCGACCGCCCTCACCGGCGGCCCGCTCGATCGCCCGCGCCAGCACTGCCGCGTCGGCGGCGTCCCCGACCTCCAGCTCGACCCCCTGTGTTGCTTCCGCTCGGACGTCCACGCCAACCACGCGCCAGCCGTCGGCAACGAGCACCTCCGCGGTCGCTCGCCCGATGCCCGCGGCCACCCCGGTCACGAGCGCTATTCGACGCGTCTCCAGGTCTGGCATCGTGTCATCCTAGCCACCGTGCCGCGGGCCGCGTCGATGGCGGCGACGCTCCTTGCTAGACGTCTCATCGGAGGCCGTATGACGACTCCTGCCAAAGCCTTCGTGGTCCTCGCCGGAGAGGGCACGACCGTTCGTGGCCCGGCCGGGGGGCCGACGACCATCAAGGTACGAGCCGAGGACACCGGCGGTACCTTCGCCCTCCTGGAGAACCTGATCGCGCCGGGCGAGGGTCCGCCTCTCCACGTTCATGGCGCAGAGGACGAGATGTGGTACATCCTCGATGGGCACTTCCGTTTCAGGGTGGATGAGCGGATCCTCGACGCTCCGGCGGGCTCGTTCGTGTTCGTGCCCCGCGGTACCGCGCACTGCCTCCAGAACGTCTCTGACGCCCCTGCGAGACTCATGGTGATGTTCAGTCCGGCGGGCATGTAACGCTTCTTCGAGGAGCACGCGGCGCTCCCTCCAGGCCCCGTGGATCCGGCTGCGTATCAGGAGATCGCCCGCCGCAATGGGATGGAAGTCACCGGGCCGCCGCTCGCTCGGTCTGACCCTCTCTGAGTCGGATCACGCGGCTCGGCCCTGCCTGCGGTGTAGATTCACTCGATGGAGCAGTCCACCAGTAGAAATGGCGGCGTCTACCTCGTCTCGGCGGCGCGGACACCGATCGGCAAGTTCGGTGGCAGCCTGGCGGACGTACCGGCCACCACGCTGGGCGGTATCGCGATAAGGGCCGCCGTGGAGCGCGCCGGCATCCCCAGCGACGCGGTCGAGGAAGTGATCATGGGCCAGGTCATCCAGGCAGGCGCCGGTCAGGCACCCGCCCGGATCGCCGCGCTCAACGCCGGGCTGGCCGATTCCACCAGCGCCACGACCATCAACAAGGTCTGCGGCTCGGGGCTCAAGGCCATCATGTTCGCGGCCGCGCAGATCCGCGCCGGGGACCTCGACATCGCCGTGGCCGGTGGCATGGAGAACATGGATCAGGGGCCATACCTGCTGCCCAAGGCGCGCTTCGGCTACCGGCTGGGGAACGGAGAGATCGTCGACGCGACGGTGGTCGATGGCCTGTGGTGCGCCACGGAGGCGGTGCACATGGGCACACACGCGGAGCGAGTCGCTGGTAGGGGTCGGGTAAGCCGCCAGGATCAGGATACGTTCGCCTTCGAGAGTCACCAGAAGGCCGTCGCCGCCATCGACGCGGGCCGCTTCACGGAGGAGATCGTCCCCGTGCCGGTCCGGCGCGGGAAGGAGGAATCGCTCTTCGATACGGATGAGGCGCCGCGGCGCGACTCGACGGCAGACGCCCTGGGCCGCCTCAAGCCGGCCTTCGCACTGCCGGAGCCGGACGACGAGGAAGGGCCGCTGACCGCGTCGGTCACGGCTGGCAACGCGCCGGGCATCACGGACGGCGCCGCCGCCACGGTCGTGGCCAGCGAGCGTGCCGTGGAGCGTTTCGGCCTGACGCCGCTCGCCCGCGTCATCGGCTACAGCCAGGCAGACCTCGCGCCGCGCTGGCTGTTCCTGGCACCCATCAGTGGGGTGCAGAAGCTGCTGGCGCGCATCGAGATGCCGGTAGAGGCCTTCGACCTCATCGAGATCAACGAAGCGTTCGCGGCCCAGGTGCTGGCCGACGGGCGGGAGCTCGGCTTCGACTGGGCCAAGGTCAACGTGAACGGCGGGGCCATCGCGCTGGGCCATCCCATCGGCGCCAGCGGGGCGCGCATCGTGGCCACGTTGCTCCACGAACTGCGACGGCGGGAGGGCCGCTACGGCCTCGCCACGCTCTGCCTGGGCGGCGGCGGTGCGGTGGCCATGGCCTTCGAGCGCGTCTGAGCGCGGCTCCGAC
>JALZJE010000104.1 GCA_030859955.1 Chloroflexota bacterium
GCTCCGGGTCCCTCACCGGCGGTCGATCCCGATGAATCGACCGCCCCGCCGATGAGCGCCGCCCCGGCGAAGACGCCAACCAGCAGGACGGCGAACGCCGCGATTCGCGCCGGTCCCGACACTAGGCGCTCACCAGCTCATAACCGGCCTCATCGACCGCCGCGCGGATCGCGTCGTCACTGATTTTCTCGCCGCTGACGGTGAGCCTGCCGCGTTCCAGGTCGACGTCGATGGCGGTCACACCCGACACCTGCTCGACCTCCTCGGTCACGGAAGCCTGGCACTGCTCGCAAGACATGCCCTTGACCGTGTAAGCCTTCGTCGTCGCGCTCATTCGCTTCCTTCTATACGGGTGGGGGCACAGTCGACGTAAGGAAGGGTAGCAGAACTCCTAGGGGGTATGGGTAGGACAGCTCAAGTCTCATCGGGGCTTGGCGGCCCCCAGCCAGGGGTGGGCTTGGTCCGCTGAAACCCCACGGGGGTAGTGGTATGCTTCGCCGGATGCCAGCTGACACGACGCCAGCGCGCCGCGGCGCGAGTCAAGGTCCCAGCCGCGGTTACTCCGCCAGCAAGGACCAGTTGGCTCAACGTCTGACGCGGATCGAGGGTCAGGTCCGGGGGATCCAGCGGATGGTCGACGAGGAGCGCTATTGCATCGACGTGCTGACCCAGATCTCCGCGATCCAGGCCGCACTCGACAAGGTGGCCCTAGGACTGCTCGACGACCACGCCCACAACTGCGTCATCGGAGCCGACGACGCAGACCTGCAAGCCGACCGCACCGAAGAACTGATGGCCGCCATCGGCCGGCTGATGCGGCGCGGGTAGGCCGACGGAGCCTGGCGCCCTACGAGGGCGCCATGGTCAAGGCATGACCTCACCCACCGACCAGCAAGCACCAGCCGAGGAGCACACGGCGCTGAATCACTCCAGCAACGAGAGCGACGCCCGAGTCGATCCAAATCTGAATCCGCTCGCCTTCAGTGCCACCCTTCACTGTCTGACTGGATGCATCATCGGCGAGGTGATCGGCCTTGCGATTGGAACCGCGCTTGGATTCAGCGAGCTCGGGACCATCGCTCTCGCCATCGGGCTCGCCTACCTGTTCGGCTTCGCGCTGACGTCGCTGCCGCTCTTCAAGGCCGGCCTCACCTTTTCGGCGATCGTGCCGATCGCGCTCGCCACCGACTTCGTCTCGATCACGATCATGGAGGCGATCGACAACGCCTTCATCGCCGTCATTCCGGGCGCGCTACACGCCGGCCTGCTCGATTGGCTGATGTGGACGGCGATGCTCGGAGGTTTCGCAATCGCCTTCCCGTTCGCGTTCCTGGCCAACCGGGCGCTACTTCGCCGCGGCAAAGGCCACGCGCTGGTGCACCAGTACCACGCCTGAGCCGGTCCCCGCGCGGTTCGGCTCAGGGAGTCCGGCCACGGGCGCGGCACACCGTGGCACGGCGCCGGAAGCCGCTGCTTTGCGGCGACTTCGTATGAGCGGTTCGAAGAATGGCGAGGGGCGGAATCGAACCGCCGACACCACGATTTTCAGTCGTGTGCTCTACCAACTGAGCTACCTCGCCCGAATCGGCTAGACAGGCTAGCGCCCGTGCGCGAGGCGCCACATCCGTCACATATCTGACCGAGTCTTGCTCGAAACGGTCAACCATTGGTGCGCTCTTGGCAAGCAGGATCGCGGCATGTCCACGACGCTGCCAATCTCGCCCGCCAGCCGGATGCAAATGGTGGGGTGGCGGATCGTTCGGCTCGCGGAGCGGCAGTTCGGGGTGATCAGCAGGGCGCAGCTGCTGGATTGCGGTCTGAGTAGCAGCGGGATCGCTCGCTGGGTCGCGGCAGGTCGACTTCACCGCGTGGGGTGTGGTGTCTATGCCGTTGGACACCGGGCCCTCAGCGAAGAAGGCCGGCTGGCGGCGGCTCTGCTGAGGGTGGGATCGGGCGCGGCGCTAAGCCATATGACGGCAGCCTGGTGGTGGGGCCTTCTGCGGTTTGCATCCACGCGGATCCACATCTCCCGAATCGGCCGAACCCGATCTTCTCCTGGAATCGAGGTCCACGGCCCGGCGAATCTTGAGCGCGTGTGGCACCGAGGTCTGCCGGTCACGAGCGTTCGCCAGACCCTGCTGGAGATTGCGCCGATCGCGTCGGAGGCCGCGTACCGGCGAGCGATTGCGCAGGCCGACCATCTGGGGCTGGTCAACGTGGAGGAACTCCGGAAGGAAACCGTGACGATTAAGGGCTGCCGGCGTCTCCACCACGCGCTCGATCATCATTTGCCCCAGCTCGCTGAGACGCGCAGCCCGCTGGAGGATCGCTTCCTGCTCTTCTGCGAAGCGCACGGAATCGAGATGCCGGAGCCGAACGCCCTGGTTGCGGGCTATCAAGTGGACGCGCTCTTCCGCGAGGCCCGGCTCGCCGTGGAGCTGGATGGCCGCGAGGTCCATGGCCGGCCCGCCGCGGTGGTCCTGGACCGGCGCCGGGAGATGGCGATCCGCGGGAACGAGCACCGGATCGTTCGCTACTCCGACGCGCAGCTCGAGCGCGAGCCCCTCACAACGGCGGTCGACCTTCGAGCCGAGCTGGCGCGACGGGGCTGAGCGGCGCACCGGGCGCCTCCGCATGACCCAAAGGCGACGCTGCCATTCGCGCCCGGGGGGCGGTTGAAAATGGCAGCGTCGCG
>JALZJE010000107.1 GCA_030859955.1 Chloroflexota bacterium
CGTGACCCGGGCCGGCTGCGTGCACATCGTACGTGGCGAGCTCCACGCCTTTGCCGAGCAGCGGAGCCAGCGCGTCGTCCACCGCGCGCATGAGCGCGTCGATGGCACCGTTGCCGTCCGCATGCGCTCGCCAGCGGTGGCCGCCTCCGTTGAGGACGAGGGAGGCTCGGCTGCCGCGCTCGCTGCCGCTGGTGGCGGACCAGCGCTCGATGCTCAGCGCTGAGGTGGTGTCGGTCTGAGGGAGGGTCATCGGGATCGGTCTCCTTGGGGCTGGCCGCCCGTTTGGCGGCGATGTGGGTCAGATCGGGGTGAGCCAGTGGGTGTAGCGTTCGTCGCTGCCGCGCACCGCGGCGAAATAGCGACGCTGAATGTCGAGCGAGATGGGAAGCGCGCCGCTGCCGACCGGCCGCTCGTCAATCGACGAGATCGGCGCCACCTGCACGCCGGTCCCGGTCAGGAAGACCTCATCGGCGAGATAGAGCTCGGAGCGGTCGATCCGTCGCTCGACCACGTCCAGGCCGGCATCGCGTGCAACCTGGAGGATGGCGGAGCGCGTGATCCCGGCCAGGACGTCATCGGTTAGCGGAGGTGTGGCGACCTCGCGGCCGGTGACCACGAACAGGTTGGCGGCCGATGCCTCGGCCACGTGCCCGTCGCCGGTCAGCAGGATGGCGTCGTCGTATCCCGCGGCATGCGCGTCCTCGGCCGCGAATGCGGCGTTGACGTACGAACCGCTGATCTTGCCGCGCGCCGGAATCGCGTTGTCGCTGACTCGCTGCCAGCCGGACACCGTGACGCGGATGCCCCCGGTCGGCAGGTAATCGCCGAGCGGAATCGTGAACAGGGTAATCCGATCGTCCAGCCCGGTGAGTTTGACCTTGATGGAGCGCGCGGATTTGTAGACGAGTGGCCGGATGTACGCGTCGCCGTCGTGCGCGTTGCGGCGCAGGAGATCGCGGGTCACCTCGACGAGGTCAGCCGCAGACTCCGGGACCGATGCGCGCAGCAGGCGCGCGTTGCGCAGCAGCCGTTCGTAGTGCTCGTGCGCGAACAGGATGGCGGTGCTGCCGTCGGCCTGGCGGTAGGCACGGATCCCCTCGAAGACGGCCGTGCCGTAGTTGAAGGTGTGGGTCGCCACGCTCACCTTCGCCTCGCCGATGGGCACCACCGCGCCCTCGAAGTAGGCCCATGCGCCGATGTCGGCTGGCGCCGATGCGATTTGCGGCTCTACCGCGGTCACGACGCCTCTCCGGCGGCCATCCGCGCGCGATTGTGCGCCGCGTGTGACGAGCTGCGCTCATCTCGACGCTGCGGGCGGGCATCCAGGCGCCAGATCGCATACTCGAGAGAGTCGTGGAGTGCCGCGAGCGACGCCGAGATGATGTTCGCCTCCGCGCCGGCGGTGAGCCAGCTGCCAGTCTCGTGCCCGGTCTCGATGATGACCCGCGTTCGGGCGCCGGTCGCGGCCTCGCCGTCGATGATCCGGACCTTGTAATCCACCAGGTGCACCTCATCCAGGGCGGGATAGAACGCGCCGAGCGCCTTGCGCAGCGCGAGGTCCAGCGCGTTGACCGGGCCATTGCCGTCCGCCGCAGTGTGCAGCACCTCGCCATCGACCTCGACCTTCACGCTCGCCTCCGCGCGCGGTGGTGTCCCGTCGCGACGCTCGACGATCACCGTGTAATCGACGATCCGGAACGGTGGTGCGTAGTCGTCACGTCGGCGACGCACGAGAAGCTCGAACGATGCGTCGGCACCCTCGAATGATGCGCCCTCGGATTCGAGCTGCTTGATCAGTCTCGACAGCTCGGCGGGGTCGAGCCCGGCCGACGCCAGCTGCCCCAGCTGACGGACCCGCCAGGCCGCGTTGGCCTTGCCCCCGAGCTCGCTGACCACGAGCCGCGATGTGCCTCCGATGACCGCGGGGTCGACGTGCTGGTAGGCCTGCTCGACGCGCGCGGTGGCGGCACCATGCACGCCGCCCTTGTGCGCGAAGGCGCTCGTCCCGACGTACGGTGCGTGCGCATCCGGCGCGATGTTGGCGACCTCGGCAACGAAGCGGCTGAGCTCTGGCAGGTGGGTTAGGTTCCCGGCATCGGGAACCGTTTCGAGGCGCAGCTTGAGGCCCAGGTTGGCCCAGATGGTCACGAGGTTCGCGTTGCCGCAGCGCTCGCCGTAGCCATTGATGGTGCCCTGGACGTGCCGCGCGCCGGCCGCGATGGCCGCGAGGGAGTTGGCGACCGCCATGCCGGCGTCGTCATGGACATGGATGCCGAGGATTGCCCCGCCGTCGAGCTCGGCCTGCACGGTCCGCGTCATGGCCGCGATCTCGTCGGTAAGGCACCCGCCGTTGGTGTCGCACAGCACGATGGTCGTCGCGCCGGCCCCGATGGCGGCTCGCAGCGTCGCGATCGCGTAGGCCGCATCGGCCTTGTAGCCGTCGAAGAAGTGCTCGGCGTCGTAGACCACCTCGCGCCCGGCGGCGCGCAGGAACGCGACCGACTCACCGACCATCGCAAGATTCTCCTCGGGTGTGGCGCCCAGCACGTCGATGACGTGGAGAAGCCAGCTCTTACCGAAGATGGTGGTCACCGGTGTCTCCGCCGCCAGCAGCGCCCTCAGGTTCGGATCTTCCTCCACGCGGTTCGAGCGATGGCGTGTCGAGCCGAAGGCGGCCAGCTTCGCGTGCCGGAAGGTCATGCCGCGCGCGGCGGCAAAGAACTCTTCGTCCTTCGGGTTCGAACCTGGCCAGCCGCCCTCGATGTACGGGAAGCCGGCCTCGTCCAGGCGGCGTGCGATCTTCAGCTTGTCGGCCAGCGAAAGCACGAGGCCCTCACGCTGGGTCCCATCGCGCAGGGTCGTGTCGTAGAGAAGGACCGGTGGCGGGCTCATGCCGGCACCTCCGCGCGCTGAGCGAGGTGATCGAGCAGGAAGCCGGCTACCGACTCGCTGCCGTCGGATCCGCCGAGGTCACCGGTTCGCGGACCGTTCTCGACGCACGCGGTCACGGCGGCTTCGAGCGCGTCGGCCGCACCCAGCTCCCCGAGAGAGAGCCGCAGCATGAGAGCGGCACTCGCGACGGTGGCGAGCGGATTGGCCAGGCCGCGGCCGGCGATGTCCGGCGCGCTGCCATGCACCGGCTCGTATATCCCGAAGCGACCCTCCTCCGTCACCTCGGCGCCCAGGCTGGCTGATGCCAGCAAGCCCAGGGACCCGGCGATTGCCGCCGCCTCATCCGAGAGGATGTCTCCGAAGAGGTTCTCGGTGACGATCACGTCGTAATGGCGCGGCTGCGTCAGGAGCAGGTAGGCGGTCGAGTCCACCAGGGCATGCTCGACCGTGACCGATGGATGCCGCGGCGCGATCTCGCCCACCACCTCCCGCCAGAGTCGGCTGGAGGCGAGGACATTGGCCTTGTCGACGCTGGTGAGGTGACCGCGGCGGCCCTCCGCCAGCTCGAAGCCGAGCTCCACGATCCGTTCGATCTCCGGGCGCGTGTAGCGCAGCGTGTCGACGGCCGAATCGACACCGTCCTGGTTCGACCGTCCCTGGGGCCGGCCGAAATAGAGCCCTCCGGTCAGCTCGCGCAGGATCAGGATATCGGCGCCGGCACGAACCTCGGCGCGCAATGGAGAGGCGTCATCGAGCGCCGCGTGGGCGGCGACGGGGCGCAGGTTCGCGAAGAGCCCGAGCCCGGATCGGAGCCCCAGCAACGCATCTTCGGGGCGCGTCGCTGCCGCCGGGTCGTCCCACGCTGGACCCCCGACCGCGCCCAACAGGACCGCATCGGCCGCGCGGCAGGCATCGAGCGTCACGGCCGGCAGTGCCTGTCCGACCGTATCGATGGCCGCCCCCCCGACCGACTGCTCATCCCAGCGCACCTCGAAGCCGAAGGACGCCCCTGCCGCGTCGACGCAGCTTCGCGCGACCGCGCAGACCTCGGGGCCGACACCGTCGCCGGGCAGGTAGGCGACCCGGTGCTGCCTCATGGATGGCTTCCGGCGGGCAGCGCGACGGGCTCGCCGCCGCTCCGTCGCTCGCGCGCCGCGGCCACGGCATCGGCGGCGATCGGATGCTCGGCGATCAGCTTGTTCACGGCGGCAACGTAGGCGCGCAGCGATGCCTCGACGACGTTCGTGGACAGGCCATGGCCGGTGAATGTCTGCGGCAGGTCGCCGTCATCGGCCGGGGCGGAGATCTTCACGGTCGCCTCGCCCTGGGCGTCCTCTCCGGAACCGATCGAGCGGACCTGGTAATCGACCAGCCGCGGCCGGCCACCGATGATCTGCTCCAGCGCGTTGTCGACCGCTGAAAGGAGCGCATCGACCGGCCCGTTGCCGCCCGCGAAGGCACGGAACGTCCGGCCCTCGTAGAAGAGCGACACGTTGCCGCTCGATGATTCGCCCTGGCGGCTGGCGGCCGCCCAGTGCTCCAGGCCAACGAGCTGCGGGACCGGATCGGCGTGCATCTCCGCCAGCGCCAGCAGGTCCGCATCGGTCACCTGCTTCTTCTGGTCGGCCAGGTTGATCGCCTCGCCGTAGAGCAGGTCCAGCATCTCGGGCTCGACGTTAACGCCGAGCCGTCGCAGACGCTCGTCGAACCCCGCGCGACCCGACAGCTTGCCGAGCGTCAGGGTGGACCCGGAGAGCCCGACCGACTCGGGGGTCATGATCTCGTACGTGAGCGGGTTCTTCAGGAATCCATCCTGGTGGATGCCCGATTCGTGTGCGAAGGCGTTGGCGCCCACCACGCTCTTGTTCGGCTGCACCGCGATGCCGGTCAGGTAGCTCACCAGCCGGCTGGTGGCGGTCAGCTGCTCGGTCAGGACGCCGGTCGTCGCGCCCCTGAACTGCGCCGGGCGGGTGCGGAGGGCCATGACGACCTCTTCGAGCGCCGCGTTCCCGGCCCGTTCCCCGAGCCCATTCACGGTGACCTCCACCTGGCGCGCGCCAGCCTGGATGGCGGCCAGCGTATTGGCCGTTGCCAGTCCCAGATCGTTATGGCAGTGCGTGCTCACGATGGCGCGCTTGCCGACCAGGCGAACCACCTGTCGAACGACGGCGGCGTACTCCTTCGGCTCGGTGTAGCCGACGGTGTCCGGTACGTTGATGACCGATGCACCGGCACTGACGGCCACCTCGTAGGCCTCGAGCAGGAAGGGCAGCTCGGACCGGGATGCGTCCTCGGCGCTGAACTCGATCTCGTGGTCGGGACCGACCATGCGCCGCGCCTGCCCGACGCAGCTTCGTATCCGCTCGATCACGTCCTCGCGGGTCGTGCGCAGCTTGTGCGTGATGTGGAGGTCGCTGGTGGCGATGAAGACGTGCAGCTGCTTCTTCCTCGCTGGTTCCAGCGCCGCCGCGGCCACGGTCACGTCCGCCGGGACGCATCGCGCCAGCGCGGCAATCGCCGGCCCGTTCTTGGCGCTTCCCACCTCCGCCGAGATGCGGCGCACCGCCTCCGCCTCGCCTGGCGAGGCCGCCGGGAACCCGGCCTCGATGACGTCGACCCGCAAGCGAGCCAACTGCTTGGCGACGGTGACCTTCTCGTCGACGGTCAGCGCGGCGCCCGGCGTCTGCTCGCCGTCGCGCAGGGTCGTGTCGAAGACGCGGATGCGCGGCGGCATCAGGCCACGCCTTCGCCCGGAATGGCATCGGCCTTCTCGCGGCCGCCATCAGCCCTGCCCCCATCGGCCCAGCCTTCCGGAGCCTGCTTGGGACCGATGAAGTCCATGTGGCTGCGCAGCTCGGCGCCGACCTCTTCGATTCGGGCGTTGGCCGCTTCGCGACGCATGCGCTTGAACTCCGGCGCTCCGGTTCGCCCCTCCTCGATCCAGCGCTTCGCGAAGCTGCCGTCCTGGATCTCGGTCAGGATCCGTTTCATCTCGGCGCGAATGCGCTCATCGATGATGCGCGGGCCGGAGACGTAGTCACCGTACTCGGCGGTGTCGCTGATGCTGTATCGCATGTACTGGAGCCCGCCCTGGTACATGAGATCGACGATGAGCTTGAGCTCGTGCATCGTCTCGAAATAGGCGAGCTCCGGCTGGTAGCCGGCGTCGACCAGCGTCTCGAAGCCAGCATTGACCAGCGATGTCACCCCGCCGCAGAGGACCGCCTGCTCGCCGAACAGGTCGGTCTCTGTCTCCTCGGCAAACGTGGTCTCGAGCACGCCGGCGCGAGATGCGCCGATGCCGTGCGCGTAGGCGAGCGTCCGTGCGCGCGCTGTCCCCGTCGCGTCACGGTGGACCGCGAAGAGCGCCGGGACGCCGCCGCCGCCCTCGTACAGGCGACGCACCAGGTGCCCAGGTCCCTTTGGCGCGACCATGCCGACATCGACACCGCCCGGCGGATCGATCTCGCCGAAGTGGATGTTGAATCCGTGCGCGAACATCAGCAGCGCGCCATCGGTCAGGTTCGGCTCGACCTCGCCGTGGTACACCGATGGCGCCGCGGTGTCGGGCACGAGCACCATGACCACGTTTGCCTCCGACGTCGCCGATGCCGCATCGGTGACCTCCAGGCCGGCCTCGCGAGCTTTGGCCGCCGAGGTCGAATCGGGTCGAAGCCCCACGACCACCATCACGCCGGACTCGGACAGGTTGCGGGCATGCGCCTCGCCCTGGCTGCCGTATCCGATCACGGCCACCGTCTGGCCGTCCAGGGCGGACGCGTCGATATCGGCGTCATAGATGAGCTTGGTCATGGCCGGGTATCTCCGTTCTCAGGTGTTGGGTTGGCTTCTGGATTCGCGGCCATGGCGACGGCGCCCGCTCGCACAAGGCTGCGCAGCCCGTGGTCGCGCAGCCCATCGAGGGCGCGGTCGATCGTTTCCGGGGACGCCGTGAGGCGCGCTCGCCACAGGTCCGCGGCCTCGGACAGCGTCTCGCCGCCGGCATCGGCGAGGAGGCTTCGGACCGCACGATCCGCCTCCGCCGACCGGGGTGGCTCGAGCTCGACCAGCACCAGCTCCAGCTCGATGCGAGGCGCGCTCGTCAGATCCGTGACCTCGAGCACCTCGATCAGGCGCTCGAGCTGGGCAAGCACCTGCCGCAGGTGCCCGTCGTCGCCACGGATGGCGATCGTCATCCGGGACTTGCCCGGCTCATGCGTCGTCCCCACCGTCAGCGACTCGATGTTGAAGCTGCGTGCGCGGAGCAGGCCCGAGACGCGGTTCAGCGTTCCGGGACGGTCGACGACGAGCGCGCTGACCACGTGCCTGCGGTGTGTCGCATCGTCCTCACCTGCCGGCAGCGTCTGTCGCGGCGCAGTCATGGCGCTCACTCGGTGGCACCTTCGACCATGTCGGAGAGGCCCTTGCCGGGCAGCATCATGGGATACACGTTCTGCGCCTCGTCCAGGTGAAAGTCGATCAAGGCCGGCCCCGGCGCCTTGCGTGCCTCGGCGATGATCCCTGCCACCTCATCGGGTCGGGTCGCTCGCCAGGCCGGAATGCCGTACGCCTCGCACAGCCGGACGAGGTCCGGTCCGAGCAGCTCGGCCGAGTGGTAGTTCTCGTCGTAGATGATCTCCTGCCATTGGCGGATCATCCCGAGCCGATGGTTGTTGAGGACCGCGATGCGCACTGGGATCTGGTCCTGGACCAGGGTGGCGAGCTCCTGCATCGTCATCTGGAAGCCGCCGTCGCCGCAGATCGCCCATGTCTCCCGCTCCGGTGCGCCGAGCGCCGCACCCATCGCGGCGGGGACGGCATAGCCCATGGTTCCGAGACCGCCGCTGGAAAGATGCCGGTAGGGGTGGCGGAAGCCGAAGTAGCGCGCCGCCCACATCTGGTTCTGCCCGACATCGCTGACGAGCGTCGCCTGGTGGTCGGTCGCCTCGCCGATCTGGTCGACCACGTAGTCGGCGGTCAGGCGGCCCTCCCGCCAGGCGCCCGAGCCGTGCCACGAACGCGCCTCGCTGACCTCGCGCCAGGCTGCCAGCTGGGCCATCCAAGCTGTCCTGGGCTCTGACTGCGGGACTCGGCGCAGGAGCGCGGCCAACAGGTCGCCCGCGTCGGCCACGATGCCCAGGTCGGTGCGCACGTTCTTGCCGATCTCACTGCGGTCGACGTCCACGTGGACGATCCGCGCGTTCGGCGCGAACGTGCTCGTCTTGCCGGTGATGCGGTCGTCGTAGCGACAGCCGATCCCGATGAGCAGGTCGCACTGCTGGATCATCTTGTTGACGTGCATCCAGCCATGCATACCCGCGTAGCCGGCGCTGAGCCGATGCGTCTCGTCCATGTTGCCGATGCCCAGCAGCGTGTGTGCGACGGGGATCTCGGAGCGTTCAGCGACCTGCCTGAGCAGCCCGGTCGCGCCCGCGATCTGCACGCCGTGGCCGCTCAGGATGAGCGGGCGCTCGGCCCTTGCGATCATCTCGGCGAGGTCGTCCGCCTCCGGCACGTCGCCGCGTGTCGGACGCAGCAGGCCGGGCAGGCGCAGCTGGTACGGCTCGGGATAGGGGACCGATGTCTCGATCTGGAGCACGTCCTTCGGGAAGTCGATCAGGACCGGTCCCGGCCGCCCGCTTCGCGCGATCTCGAAGGCCTCGGCCACGGCATACGGCACATCGTCCGGGTCCATGACTACGGTTGCGTACTTCGTGATCGGGAGCGCGATCCCGACGATATCGGTCTCCTGGAAGGCGTCCTTGCCGAGGAGGGCTCGCGGAACGTTGCCGGTGATGGCCACCATGGGGACGCTGTCCATCATGGCGGTCGCCAGGCCGGTGACGAGGTTGATGGCTCCCGGGCCGCTCGTCGCGATCGCCACGCCGACGCCGCCGGTCACTCGGCTGAAGCCGTCGGCCGCATGAGCGCCACCCTGCTCGTGGCGCACGAGGATGTGCCTGAGCGGGAACTCGCGAAGGACGTCGTAGATCGGCAGGACCGTGCCGCCGGGATAACCGAAGATCGTGGTCACGCCCTCACGGACCAGCGCCTCGCATACGGCCCGCGCACCGATGCGGGGCGCAACCGTTCGCTGCGGGTCGGACGCTGAGTGCGGGAGAGCTGCCATCGGTAAGGATTCCTCGTCTCAAAACAGGAACCCCGCCTGGCTCGGTGGCCTGGCGGGGCGTCGGTCGCTTCGGGTTGCCTGTCCGGCTACTCGGTCGAGCGTCCTCCATCCCGCCATCCAAGAAGGATGACGAGCCGAAGAATCTCGATGAGTACGAGCACGCCGAGGGCGCCGGTGGAATTCCGACGCACGATCGGCTGGGCGGCGTTCGCGCCGCGCTGCTCTGACATATGTTTGCACCGTAGCAGCGCTGTCAACCCCGGGCCATTCAGACCTTCGAGGATCACGGTGTAGAGGCGATCGGCGTGAATCCTGCCGCCATCAAGCGATATAGCAGTAGTGATATATCCGCTGACAGCCCCACGGGGCGTGAGCCGAAGGGACCGGGCCCTAGGTCCGACGGATCACGGCGTAACCGCAGTCGTTTTCGTTGGCTCTCGGGGCGATCCGGACTGCTTAGCCACCGGACCGACTAACGCTGAGCACGTGAGGCACTCATTGAGCGCGGCGGCTGGCCCACGTGATCTGCAGCGCCCGAGATAGTCGAGCTCCGGTGGTGACCGCACCCTCAGAGGCCGATGAGACCAGCGCCGCATACTTCGCCATCACTCCACCAGCATGGCGTGGCGCCGGAGGCGTCCACGCGGCCAGGCGTCGCACGATCTCCTGCTCCGGCACGTCCAGGTCCAGGCGACGCGCGTCGACGTCGATGACAATCGAGTCCCCTTCCTCCACGACCCCGATCGGCCCGCCAAGTGCCGCCTCCGGCGCCACGTGCCCGATCATCAGGCCATGGGTGCCGCCCGAAAACCGGCCGTCGGTGATCAGCGCGACCTCGCCACCCAGCCCTTCGCCGACCAGGGCACCGGTGACACTGAGCATCTCCTGCATTCCCGGACCACCCACCGGTCCCTCATGGCGAATGACGACGACATCGCCAGGACCGATGCGCTGCGCGCGCACCGCGTCGTAGCAGGCTGCCTCCGAGTCGAAGACTCGCGCCGGACCGCGGAATTGGCGCATCTCGTGGCCTGCCAGCTTCACTACGCAGCCGTCGGGTGCCAGCGATCCGCGCAGGATCGCCAGGCCACCGACCGGCTTGATGGGGTGTTCGATCGACACGACCACCTCCTGGCCCGGCGTCTCCACGGCCGCTTCCGCCACCTCCGCGAGGGTCCGCCCGTCGACGTTGCGCGTGGAG
>JALZJE010000147.1 GCA_030859955.1 Chloroflexota bacterium
GGCCGCGCTTGCGTGCCTCCACCATCGAGCCGCATTCGAGCAGGTCCCCGTAGCCGATGGTCTCGGCCCGGATGAATCCACGCGCCAGGTCCGAATGAATGGCGCCGGCAGCGTCCACCGCGCTCGACCCGATCCGCAGCGTCCAGGCCCGGCACTCGTCCTCCCCGGCGGTGAAGAAGCTGAACAGGCCCAGCAGGGCGTAGGTCAGGCTGATGACCCGCCCCCGTGATGGCTCCGCGATGCCAAGGTCATCCATGAAGAGCCGAGCGTCCTCTGCGGGCAGCTCGCCGATCTCGGCCTCGATCTGTCCGGCGAGGGCGGCGACATCGGTGTGCGGCTGCGCGTAGCGATCCCGTCCCGATGCTTCGAGGGCGGCGGCGTCGGGCAGGCGCCCATCGTCGATATTGAGGACCACCAGGACCGGCTTCTGGGTCAGAAACCGATAGCCGCGCAGGAGAAGCTCCTCTTCGGCGGTCAGGCCGTATGACCGAATCGGCTTGCCATCCGACAGGTGCGGCTCGATGCGCTCGAGCACCTCCAGCTCGCGCTGCGCGAGCTCACGCTCCGCCTGCGAACCGTGACGACCCTGCGTCCTCAGCTTCTCGACCCGCTTCTCGATGACCGTCAGGTCCGCGACGGTAAACTCGAGATCGAGGTCGTCCACGTCACGCCAGGGATCCATCGGAACCGGGCTGGTCGGATCATCGAAGGCGCGGACGACGTGGACGAGGGCGTCCGCGTTCCTGATCTGGGCCAGGACGTCCGGATTGACGGTCCCCTCCCGCGCCGCTCCGGCCGGAATGGCGACGTCGACGTAGGTGACGTCCGCGTACGTGATCTTCTTCGGCTTGAACAGTGCCGAGAGCTGGTCGAGGCGCTCGTCCGGTACCTTCACAACGTTGACGTTGGGGGCGGCACGACCACCGGAGAAGCCACCCGTCTCCGCGTGACCGCCGGTGATGGCGTTGAACACGGTCGTCTTGCCGCTGCCGGGAAGTCCGACGATGGTGACCTGCATCAGGAGGTCAGTATCCGGCCGCGAGGTCGACGACGTTGCTCATCGCGTCCCCGGATCGGAAGGCGCGCAGGTTCTCGACGAACAGCTCAACGGTCCGTTCGGCGACGCGGTCCGATGCCCAGCTGGTGTGCGGGGTAATGATCAGGTTCGGCGTGTCGTAGAGCGAAGATTCAGGGGAGAGCGGCTCCTCTCCGAAAACGTCGAGGACGGCGCCGCCGATCCATCCCGAGTGGAGTGCGCGCCGCAACGCGATCTCATCGATCAGGCGGCCGCGGGCGATGTTGATGAGCCAGGCGTCCTCGCGCATCTGCGACAGCTGGTCGGCGCCGATCAACCCGGCGGTCTCGTCGGTGAGCGGCGCCGCGACGACCACGACATCGCTCGCCCGCAGGACCTCGTCAAGGTGATCGAGCCCGTGGAGCTCAACGTTGGGAGCGTCTGCGGCGCCTCGCTCCGGGTGCCGCCGCGTGGCGAGGATCCGGGATCCGAACGGGGCGAGCAGGCGGGCAAGCTCGACCCCGATGCTGCCGTACCCCACGATCCCGATGGTCAGCTGGGAGAGCTCGCGACCACGCAGCGGCTGCCAGGTGCGCTCGCGCTGGAGCTCCAGCAATTGTGGCAATCGACGGGAGATCGCCAGCGACATCATCACCACGTACTCCGCGATCGGCCGGCTGAACACGCCTCGGGCATTGGTGACGAGGAGCCCGCGCTCGCGGACGACCGGCGTGGTCACGCGGTCCACGCCGGCGGCGGCCGAGTGGATCCAGCGCAGCCGTGACGATCGTGTCACCACGTGATCGAGCACGGACGCCGGTACCGAGCCCAGCAGCAGGACCTCCGCCTCGTCCAGGACCGACTCGTCGGCATCGCCGTGGATGCGGCCGTCCGATGCGATCCGCGCGCAGCGCACGCCTTCGACTGCCTCGATGCGGCTGACGAGCTCGCGCGGGAGCGGCGAGCCCAGGATCGGCGTGGCCAGGACGGTCAGTGCCGTCTCCACGGTCAGGAGTCGGTCCCCTCGACGCGAGCGATCCAGCGATCCGGTGCTCGGATCTCGTCCAACGACGGGAGCATCTCCGGGCCGCTCCAGACGCGGTTGAGGAACTCGCGGTCACGCTCGGCGATGACGCGATCGGCAAAGCGCTCCCCCGCCGCGTACTGCTCCATCTTCAGGTCGAGCCCGGTGAGTCGCATGATCGCGCGCTCGACGGCGCCGCGCCGTTCACCGCGACGCTCGAAACGGTCGTGCAGCTCCGCGAACCCGGGCAGGATGCGAGCGCCTGCCGCATTCATGACGTGGTTCGAGTAGCCCTCGAGAAGCGACATCAACGCCTGGGTCCGGTTGAAGGTGTCTCGCTGCCTCGGGGTCAGGATGCGCTCGAGCCAGTGGCCCTCGCCGCCGGTGATGGCCTCCCGGACGCGGCCGACCAGGCCACCGGACTCGGCAGCCAGCTGCTCGACGGTCTCGGCCACGAGCCCGGCAAAGTAGGGCCGCAGCCACGCATGCGCCTCGAATTCGAACGCGTGCGTTGCCTCGTGAAGCGCAATGAAGGTTCGAAACTCGTCGCGGGGTACCCGCATCGCCGCGGCGGTGGCCACGATGTTGGGCTCCACGAAATGAAGGCGGCCACGCGTGGGGCCGGCGGCCAGCAGGCTGACGTCGTACTGGCCGAGCACCTTGCGGCCGAGGAACGCCAGCATGAACCCGAGCTGCTGGTTACCGACCGAGCGATTCACCCAGCGCGAGACGGCACGGCCGGTCGTATCGGGCCCTTCCTGGCCAGCCAGCAGCGTCCGCTCGATGCGTTCGAAGAGCACCTTGAAGGTCGAGAGGTTCACGTCGACCCATTGAAGCCGATCCACGACCGCCGGCGTCTCCAGCGCCGCGGGCAGATCGGAGCCGATCTCCTCCGCCACGATCGGCTCGATCCGCAGGAGCGTTTCGCGGTAGAAGGCCTCCGCCTCCGCACGTTGGGCCGCGGGCAGCGAAGCGGCCGCCTCCGCGAGACGCCGATGAGCGATCTGGCGGACCGCTTCCCAATCGATCAGCCTGGTGCCGGCACGACGCACGATCTCCCGCGATGCAACGCTCGCCCCGAACGCCAGCAGGCCGCCGACCACGATGCCCGCTCCGAGGCGGTTGGAATGTTTTGACATGCGGGTCAGTCTAGGGGAACGGCGCTCGCGCGCCCGATCCGGGCGGCCTCGACCGCCGGGAGCCGCGCCCCGAAGAGCCTGGACGCAACGTTGACGAATCCCCGAACGTCGCCGGTCGTGGCGACTCGGTGGCGTGCGGCCGCACCCGAACCGGTGCGGGACCCGAGGGCATCGAGCAGATCCTCGACCGCCAGCGCTGTGGTCAGAGCCGAATCGACCACGGCCACACCCTCACCGACGATGCGCTCGATCACCGGGCGGAGGAGCGGATAGTGAGTGCAGCCCAGGAGGAGGGTGTCGATTCGCGGCCCGGCAGCGAGCAGGGGCTCCAGATAGGCTCGAAGGACCGATTCGGCGCGGCGGCCTTCGAGAATGCCGGCCTCCACCATCGGGACGAGTTCCGGGCATGCCAGCTGTGCAACGTTGGTTCGGGGAGCCGCGTCCACGATCGCGTCGGGATATGCCCCAGACTCGACGGTCCCGGCGGTAGCGATGACGGCCACATGTGCGCTGCGCGTTGCCGCGGCGGCGGCCACCGCACCGGGCCGCACGACGCCGATCACCGGCACCGCGGAGCGTTCGCGAACGATGTCGAGAGCCCGCGCGGTCGCGGTGTTGCATGCCAGAACGAGCAGCTTCACGTCCTGGTCGAGGAGCCAGTCGACCGCCTCCAGCGTGAACTCCCTCACCTCGTCTGCGGGCCGGGGCCCGTACGGCGCCCGTCCGTTGTCGCCCAGGTAAGTTGTCGATTCGTCCGGCAGCCGGCCGCGCAGCTCCGAGAGAACGGTGAGCCCACCCACGCCGGAATCAAACACGCCGATGGGGCGTGGGTCACGCCGCTCCTCGGCCGGGATGCTCAGCGTTTCACCAGCGCAGGCGCCCGTTCCCGAAGATGCGCCGCGAGCGAATCGGCGATGCGGCGGACGCCCTTGGCGATCGGCGCGTCCGGGCTCGACACGACGAAGGCGATCCCTTCGTTGTTGGCCTGGAGCACAAGGCGTCCGTCGGACACGATCTCGAAGTCGATCTTCGAGCCCACGGCCTCCTCCACATCGGCCTTCTCGAATCCGCCCGATGCGTCCGAGCGATTCATCACCGTGGCCAGCTTGGACGACGGATAGCCGATGGCGGCGAATGTCTCGGCGGACATCGCAAGGCTCCGGATCGCCATCGAGTCATAGGTGAGGATCTGGAGAATCAGGTCCGCGGAGTCGAGGAACACGAGCACGTCATCGGACAGGGCCGCGCGCGTGTCGATGATCACGAACTCGTATAGCTGGCGAAGCAGCGAGAGCACCTTCTCGATGTCGCGCGTGGTCACCATCTCCGCCATCTCGACGCGTGGCGGAGCAAGCAGGATGTCGATGCCGGATGGATCCCGCCAGGCAACGTCCGCAACATCGGACTCCTTGATCCGATCCGTGGGCAGGTTGACGATGCTAGGCGCCACCGCCGGCACCCGCAGCAAGCCGCGCAGGTCGCTGAACTGGAACGAACCGTCCACCAGGCAGACCCGATGCTCCTGGCCCAGGGCGACGGCGAGGTTGTAGGCGAGCGTCGTGCGACCGACCCCGCCCTTCGGGCTGAAGAGGGTGACGACCAGCGAGCCGGCGCGCGCGGACTCCACGGCGCGCGTCTCCCCCACCTTGCGAATCATGGTGGTCAGGTCGAACCCGCTGAAAGGCATCTTCAGGACGGCGTCGATCCCGCGTTCGGAGTCCTCGCGCACCGGGTTCTGCGGAACGGTAAGCATGATGATCCCGACCTGTGGATCGGCTCGTCGTATCTGCTCGGCCACCTGCTGACCGCTGACGCGCCCCTGGAGGAGCGCGTCGACGATGACCACGTCCGGGCGCATCTCGCTCACGCTCAGGACCGCGCGGTCGCCGGCGGTCACCACGTCGAGCATCTTGATCTGAGATTGGGCCTGAAGGAGCGCGCGCACGTGCGACGCAACCTGGGGAACATCCTCCACAACGAGGAGCCGGATCTGTTCGCCTGCCATCCTTACTCCTTGCCCGGATCAGCCGTCGTCCGTCGTGCCAGGACGATACAGCGTTCACTGTCCTCGTTGAGCGGGTCGAGGTCGTGTGACCCGAACACTGATTCGACCTCCAGATCCGCCTCAATGGCGAGGGCAACCAGCGCCGTGGGTGATGGATACCAGAGCCGGAAGCTGGCCGGCAGCCTCGCTATCGTACCATCGGCCCGCATCACGTCGGTGAGCGTTGCGTAGGAAACCCGGAGGCCCTCAGGCGTGTCCCTGCGCTCCAATTGACTCCTGCGCACGACGCGGCTACCGCGATCGGCCAGCTCCCAATCGAGGCTGAGCGGCAGGTCATGCGGAGGGAGCCCACCAGGGCCGAGCGTATCCACCACCAGGACGCCCTCCACGCCAAGGAGCCGTCGAGCGGAGACGAGCGCGCGGAGTGCGTCCTCCGGGCCGTCCATGTGAGCGACCACACCGGCGAGCACCGCGAGGGCAAAGCGATCCTTGCGCGCGATGCGCCGGACGTCCCCCATGGCCACCTCGATTCGGCCATCGGCCATGGCGGCGCGCAGGTGGTCGTCTCGTTCGACCCTCGCCTCCGCACGCTCGAGGAGCGATGGCGAGCCGTCGATGCCAACAATGCGCCGTGCACCGCCGGCAAGCATCGAGGCGAAGAGACGCCCCGACCCGCAGCCGAGATCAATGGTCGGACCCGGATGCCGGCGGGCCATCTCGCGATAGAAGCCGAGGTCGTCGTCGATCACGTCGTGCTCGAGGTCGTAGATCTCGGCCAGCAGCATGGCATCCGACGGCTGGCCGGCGAGGATGTCGCTCAGCCGTCCCGCCTCCTGCCGCCCCCCTGCGCACGCAGCTGCGCCCATGCCTGGTCCACGAGCGCCGGATTCGACAGCAGCTCGACCGCCGATGCGGCGAGGATGCGGATCGCGTGGGGCAGCATCTCGTCGCCGTCCGAGCCTCCGGCGTGAGCCGCAAATTCATGCGAATGACCGGGCGTTCCCGGCGGTGCGATGGACATGTACGGGTGAATCGTCGGAAGCTCGTGGCTGACGTTCGTCATATCCGTGCTGCCCGCGTTCGGGTCGATCGGCCCATCGGCCAGGCCGGCATCGGCGAGATGTCGGCGCCAGATATCGAGCAGCGTCGGGTTGTTGAGCATGGTGCGGCAACGAGTCACCGCATCCTCGGTGACCTCGGCCGTGCAGCCGG
The DNA here is from genome assembly GCA_030859955.1 of Chloroflexota bacterium. Taxonomy (GTDB): domain Bacteria; phylum Chloroflexota; class Limnocylindria; order QHBO01; family QHBO01; genus JACDBZ01. The sequence goes on from JALZJE010000147.1 coordinate 6,396, forward strand.
TCGCCGCGGCGGCCGCATCGGCCATGGTGCGCAGGCGGTCGATCATCGGCTCCAGGTCCTCGTCGATCGGTGAACGGACGTACCAGCGTCCGCTCGTCAGGTCCGGCACGATGTTCGGCGCCGAGCCACCGTGCGTGATGATTCCGTGCACCCGCTCGCCGGGCTTCAGGTGCTGCCGCCACTGGCTGATCATGGTGTACAGCAGCACGATCGCATCGAGCGCGTTCTTGCCGAGCCACGGATCACCGCTGGCGTGGGCGAGCTTGCCGCGGAACGTGACGCCGACCTCGGTGATCGCCAGGGCGAGGACCTCTGCGCTCGTGTTGTCGGCCGGATGGATCTGAAGGCAGACGTCGACATCATCGAAGACGCCCGCATTGATCAGGTAAACCTTCCCGTTTCCAGCTTCCTCCGCCGGCGTGCCGATGAATCTGATCTCTCCATCGAAATCGCGGCCGAGCAGGCGGGTCGCCACGATCGCGGCACCGGCGCTCGACGAGCACATCAGGTTGTGGCCGCATCCGTGTCCCACACCGGGCAGCGCGTCGTACTCCCCGGCGAACGCCACCACGTGCCCGGCCGCGCGTCCCTGCCAGCGGGCGACGATCGCCGTCTCGAGTCCTCCGGCTGGGCGTTCGACCTCGAACCCATGCCTCTCGAGCAGCTCCGCAGTCCACGCCGACGCCAGCCGCTCCTCGAACGCGATCTCCGGATTGGCATGCACCCGATGCGACAGGTCGAGTGCCTCTGGGAGTACGGCCGCCACGTGCTCTGCGAGCCGATCCGCCGGGGGGGACATCGGGGTCGTTCCTCCGCTACTGATCCCGCCGCGAGAAGAACCACTCCATCACGCCGGCGAGAATGATGACGAAGATCGCGATGGGGGCGCTCAATGCACCGCCGAGGCGCAGGCCAGCGACCGTCGCGACGAGGAGGCCAATGATGATTCCCCGACGCGCAGCTCGTCCCCACGCCCCACGATAGACGATGCGACGGCGCGACATGATCTCACCGAGGAACGCGAACGGGGTCACCAACAGCGCCCCGGTCAGTGACGCCAGGCCCACCACCACCACGCGATTGCGGGCCGCATCGCCGCACGGCTGCACGTCCGTCTGCTCCGGGCAGAGCGCACCAGCCGCGGCCACGAGCGCCACGGCGGCAAGGATCCCCCCCAGGACCAGGACGGCTACCGCGAGGCGGTGTTCGCCGCTCACCGTGACGCGTCGGGACAGATCTCGCGAAACGGGCAATAGCCGCAGCGCATCGCGCTCGGCGTGGCGTCGAAGCTTCGTGCGCGGATGCCGGCCGCCGCGTGCCCGATCTGCTCCTGCGCTCGTTCAAGCCGCTTCTCGGTTGGCTCGGAGCGACCGACGATTCCGGACTCGAGGAAGTGCAGCGCCAGCTCGTCGGGGAGGGCGCCATGCTCCGCCTCGTGCGCGAGCGCATAGATCGACAGCTGGAGCGACTCCCTGGAGCGCCGATTCGCGGTCGTCAGGTCACGCACATCGCTCGACTTGTAATCAGTGACGACGACGCGACCGGCCGCATCACGGTCGACGCGGTCGTACCGCCCGCGCAGCCGATCCCTGCGGAACGCGACGGTGAAGTCACGCTCGACCGCCGTCGGCCGCGCCGGATCCCGCTGTTGCTCGTTCCAGAAACGAGTGACCACCTCGTGAGCGGCGGTCCGCCGAGCCTCCTCGTGGGCGCGTGTCAGGAAGCCGACCGACTCCCAATTGGCGTCCAGGGCGGCCCTCAGCTCGTCGAGATTCATGGTGCCGCCGGACATCTGGCGACGATGGTACGCCTGCACCGCGGCATGCAGCGCACGCCCGTAGACCATCTGGTGTGAAGCGGGCGTCGGGATGCGCACCACGTGCCCGTATCGGTACTTGGCGGGGCATTCAAGGTAGTCGTTGATCTGCCCGAAGCTCAACATCAGCGGGCGCCCCCCGAGGCGCGGCCTGGTGGAGGGAATGGCAGGCGCTGTGGCCGAGGTCTGATGGCGGGCCAGCTTCTCGAGGAGTGCCGGCCGGATGGTGTCGACTGCCGTCGCCGGCGGCAGGTCGAGCGCCTCGGCCACGAAGCGGCTGACGCCGCGGGCGGTGCGGCCGCCGTAATCCTGCGCGGAGCTCAGCACCAGCTCTTCCCTCGCGCGGGTCATGCCCACGTAGAAGAGACGGCGCTCCTCGGCGACGTGCTGATCCCCATCCGGAGCAGGCCCGCTGAGCAGGGCGTCAGGCAGCTCGAGTGCATCGCGCCGATCGCGCCCGGGAAATCGATCATCCACGAGACCGACCATGAAGACGACGTCGAACTCGAGGCCCTTGGCCTTGTGATAGGTCAGGACGTGCACGGCGTCACCCTCATCGGGATCGACATCGGCTGTCGAGGGATCGTCGCCGGTCTCGATCAGGGTGTCGAGCTGCGCAACCAGGAACGGAAGGCGATCATCGCGAAGCAGGCTTCCCTGGCGTCGCACGATCTCGAAGAAGCGAGCCACGTTCGCGAGTCGCTCCTCCCCGGTCTCACGCCCCTCGTGGGCCAGGCGCCCGAGCCAGCCGCTGCTCGTCATGAAGTGGTAGAGCAGCTCGCCACTGCTCTTCTCGGTGCTCATGGCCCGATGCGCCTCGAGGCTGGCAAGCAGGCGCTGCACGACCTCGATGGCACGCAGGGCGAAGGGTGAGCGCTCAGGGTCGGAGACCGCATCCGCCAGTGCGACCGCAAGGCTGCTGCGTCGACGGCGTGCATTCGCGAGCGCCAAGGTCACGTCCGGCGCCGACAGACCGAAGATCTCGCTGGTGGCAAGGTCGTACAGGCTCACCGAATCGTCCGGGTCATTCATTGCCCGCAGGAAGCTGATCAGGACGCGCACCTCCGGCTGGCGATACAGGCCGGCGGTTCCGCTGAAGCGCCACGGAATTCGAGCCATGTTCAGCGCGCGAAGGTAGGGATCCGCATCGCGGTTGCCACGTACCAGGATGGCGTGGGCGCCGGCTCGACGCCCGGAGCGGATTGAGGCGCCGATGCGGTCCGCCACCAGGTCCGCCTCGTCCGAGCCGGTGGCGAACTTGAGCAGATCGATCGGCCCCGCGGCGGGTTCGGCGCGGTCGAACCGCAGGAGCGCGTGCAGGCGCTTGTCGAGGCCCTCGCGGGACTCGAGGCGATCGGGGTTGTTGTGGGTGATCAGCCGATGCGCGGCGTCGAGGATCGGCTGCCGACTGCGGAAGTTATCGACGAGCACGACGCTTGTCGCCTTCGGATACGCGTCCCGGAAGCCGAGGATGTTGCCGAGGGCAGCGCCTCGAAATCGGTAGATGCTCTGGTCGTCATCCCCGACCACCGTGACATTGCCGTGGGGCTGAGCCAGGAGTCGCACGATCTCCCATTGCGCATGGTTCGTGTCCTGGAACTCGTCGACCAGGATGTGGCGGTAGCGTGCCCGCTCGTGTTCGAGCACGTCCGGGTGCTCGCGCAACAGTCGGAGAGCCAGGCCGACCTGATCGCCGAAGTCGAGCCGATCGGTCGCGCGCATGAGCCGCTCGTAGGCATCGAAGGCAGCGGCGAGCTCGGCGTGCCGGGCCGCTTCCTCGGCGAGAGCGGCATCCTCCGGCAGTTCGGCCGCGCGCCGCCCAAGGTCAGCCGCGACCGCGAGATAGGACGCGGGAGTGATGTCCTCGTCCCGCAGTCGACTGATGAGCGTCACGAGCGCCGAGAGAAAGCGGGTGGGATCCCCGAGGGGCCGGTAACGGTCCAGCGGCAGCTCGAACAGGTGCTCGCGAAGCAGGATGATCTGCTCCGCCCTGGAGAGGACGGTGGACCGGTCCGACAGGCCGGCCTCGAGCGCGTGTTCGCGCAGGAGTCGATCGCCGAAGGCGTGGAAGGTGCTGATGGCCGCATCGGTCTGGCCGTACGGAACGAGGCGGTCGACGCGTTCGACCATCTCGAGTGCGGCGCGGTCGGTGAACGTGAGAGCAAGGATCTCCGAGGGCATGGCGCGCTTCTCGGCGATCAGCCATGCGATGCGGCGCGTGATGACGGTCGTCTTGCCCGTTCCGGCACCGGCCACGATGAGGAGCGGGCCGTTCGCGTGGGTGACGGCCTTCCGCTGTCGCGCGGTCAGGTCGACGAGCAGCGGGGGCTGGATCCGGAGGTGCGGCCGGCGCGGACGTGGCGCGGCTGTCAGCTCCTCGAAGAACGGGATCTGATCAGGCGACGGGACGGCCGGTGGCATGTCATCGATGGTAGCGGCTGGGCGATTCACGCTGCCGTTATCAACCGCTTACCGGACACCTCATCTGTCGCGATGCGATCGCGGCCAGGATCTCGGCCGGGGGGGACCTGGCGCCCGTCCGGCCGCCGCAAGGATGGCCTCCGCGTGGCGCCGCGTGGTGCGAAGCTCATCGCGAAGACGGCCGATGGTGATCGTGCCCGGCATTCCGGCCACTCGAACGCGCAGCGCAGACCAGACATCCGCCGGATAGTCGATCCCCGGCGCGATCTGGCGCAGCTGTCCCCCGGTGCGCAGCTGGTCGATCACCGTGGGCGGAATGCCGAGCCGGCTGGCGATGCCGTCGACGCGGGGTGGCGCCGCACCTGCCGCGCGCAGGCCGTCCAGCAGCGCGCTCACTCGCTCGGCCATCTCGGGCGCGAGACCGGTCTCCGCATCGGCGAGACGAATTCGTCGTCCGTTGCGAACCAGTGTGCCGGCATTGACGAGATCATCGATGACGCGTCGCAGCTCGGCCTCTTCCAGGTTGAGACGCGCGCCACCGCGATGCCGGCTCGGTGGACGCCGTTCCGCCAACTCCGAGACGCGGGCGACGAGGCCGTCCATGCGCAGGTCGACCGAGAGCGGCTGCTCCCGGTGGAATCGGCGGAGCGCGAGGAGGACGAGGCGCTCCGCCACGTGTCGCTGGTCGGGGTCGATCGCCCCGATCGTCACGCCGAACGCGTCCCCTCGACCGCGATTCGGATTGCCTGCGATTCCTCGTCCGACAGATTATGCGGAGATTCCCCGTCCGCGACCGGCTTGGCGAAAATGCGTGTGTTGGTCCGCCCGTGCAGGCTGCTGAGGACGATGCCGTCACGCTGATCGTCAAGGAGCGCAATCGCAAAGCTCTGATCGGATCCGGTGTCATCGAACGGGTTATAACGGACAAGGCCGATGTGCTGAAGGCTGCGCCGCGTCCGTCGGTCGATGACCGAATGCATCGCCTCCATCTCGGTCATGCGCTCACCCGCACGCATCGCCTGCTCCGCGCTTCCCACCAGCCGATCGTGCAGTGTGCCGCCGTCCTGGTCACGCACCAGCTCGCGATAGGTACGCACCGCTCGCCCGATTCGGGCGCTCTGGATGACGAAGCCAATCAGGAGCAGCAGCACCAGCCCGGCGAGCACGCCGAAGGCAATGGCCAGGTTGTCCGTCAGCAGGCGGTTGATATCGGTCATCAAATCGGCGGTATCATAGCCGTCCCGCGGCCTCCCACCCGGCCGCGGCCTGCCGTTCGATCACGCACGAAACGAGGTACCGATGGCCCGCCGAGTCGGAAAGGCCGCCAGCCGCAAGGCCCGTCAGCGCAACGTTCCGCGTCCGCCGCGTCGCAATGCCACGCCAACGGCGCCGGACGGTCCACTCGACCCGGCCATCGCCGTCCCGCCGGTCGGCACACCCGATGCCCGCGCGGCCATCTCGCTCGATCCCCCGCGCCGCGTTTCCGCGCCAACCACCACCGGATACGGCTCGACGCTCACGACCCGGGAACGCGCCGAGTACCACTACGTCGAGCGCGACCTGCGCAATATCGGCATCCTGACCGCCGTGATGGCGGTCCTGCTGGTCATCGCCTGGATCGTCTTCTCGGCGCTGGGCCTGACCGGCTGACGGCTCCGCCGCGGGTGATCGAGCGTTCGACGGAGCCGAACGTGCCGCGTACCAACCACAGTCGGCTTAGGTTCACTCGCTCTCTGAAGATGGTGCCCTGAGGTCCCGTGATTGGTATCTGGCGACCTGCCCACCCGCCGCACGCTCGCGGCGACGACCCTGGCCCCACGGCACCCCACCTAAGGCGCCGGTCATTGATAGATGGTCACGCCGTAGCGCGGCGCGGGAGGTGGCCGGGCATCTCGGTGATGCCCGGCCCATGTGAGGCCCGTCAGCCCTCGGCCAGCAGAGCCTCCAGGCGGTCATACGTCTCGATTGCGCCGCCGACCATGCCGGTCGCCAGGGCGCCATCGATGACCTCGGCAATCCCCATATGCGAGATGGCCGTCATCTTCGTCTTCCCGTCGATCTCCTCGAAGGTGACGGTCTCGGGTCCTCCCTGCGGGCCGACGCCCTCGACGTCGAACATGAACGTCCACTTGATGCGCTCGGGTGGCTCGATCTCGAGGTACTCCCCGTAGAAGGTCACGTCGTCGCGACCGGGCGTCGCGCTGACGTAGCGCCATGCGCCTCCGACGCGAACGTCCATCTCGGAGACGGTGGTCGTGGTGCCATGCGGACCCCACCAGCGTGGGATGAGATCGGGATCGGTGAAGGCCCTCCAGACCTGCTCACGCGGTGCATCGAACGTTCGCTCGTACACCAGGTCGCCGCCTTCCGAATACACGCTCGTGGTCTCGGTGCTACCCCGGTCGATTCGTGTCGCGGTCATCGTCGTCTCCATATCGGTGCTCCTTGTCCTGTACTTCGCGGAGATAGGCATCCAACCGTTCGAAGCTCTCGTCCCAGTGCCGGCGGTACGCGCCGACCCACTCGTTGACCTCGCGCAGCGGGCCCGCCCGCAGCCGGCGCGGCCGCCACTGCGCGCGGCGGCCCTGCTCGATGAGCCCCGCCCGCTCGAGAACCCGCAGGTGCTTCGAAATGGCGGGCTGGCTCATGGCGAACGGAGCGGCCAGCTCGGTGACCGATGCTTCGCCGTCGGCGAGCCGGGCCAGGATGGCCCGCCGCGTCGGATCGGCAAGAGCTGCGAACGTGATGCTGAGAGAGTCGACCTGGTCCATGCTTATCACTTATGGGTTATATAACCGGATAGGACTATAGCAGTCCGTGTCGACGTGTCAACCCCCTGAGGCCGACTCCGTGTGGCACCATACGCGGGCTTTGGAGTACGACCGATTTTCGGCGAGCCCAGGTCAGCGACGGCGTGGCGTGGCACCCGTTGCCGGGACGCATCGGCCGTTCCTGGGCCACGCTGAGCTGTGACTCGCGTGCGACTGTATCTGTGGGTCCTCCATCCGATTCTCTTCGCCGCTTACCCGGTCCTGTTTCTGTTCGCCGAGAACGCCGCGGACCAGGTGAGCTTCGACGCGCTGTGGCTTCCGCTCGGCTCGGCGCAGGCAGGCTCCGCTGTCCTCCTGGCGGTCGCCACGGTCGTGTTCCGCAACGTGCATCGCGGCGGCATCGCGGCCAGCGTCCTGGTGGTCGCCTTCTTCCTGTTCGGTCACGCATGGAACCTCGTGGCCGGCTTCATCGGCGACAAAATGATCCTGCTGGGTGTCTGGGTCGTGGCCGCCGTCGTCGGCCTCGCGCTTGCGTGGCGCGCCAGGGCGTGGGCCCGCTCGGCAACGGGCTACCTCAATCTCGTGTCGGCCATACCCCTCGTGATCACCCTGGTCAGCCTCGGCGAATTCGCGATCAACCGCACGGTGGCGGGTACGGTGATCAACTCCGTCGGTGGACTGCTGCGCGCGGATGAGCAGCCACGTCCCGACATCTATTACCTGGTCTTCGATCGATACGCGGGCTCGCCGACCCTCGAGAGCCACTTCGGCTTCGACAATGAGCCGTTCCTCCGAGAGCTGGAGCAACGCGGGTTCTACGTTGCGCGCGATAGCGTCGCGAACTACGTCAAGACCGGGCTCTCGCTGACGAGCACGCTCAACATGGAGTACCTCGACGGGGATGAGCTCAACGCCGAGGCGGCGGCCCCCGACGACCAAGGGGTGATCAACCGGCGCTTCCAGGGGCACCTGACGGTCCCGACCACCCTCAAGGAGCTCGGCTACCAGTTCGTGCTGGTGCCGAGCTGGTGGTCACCGACGGCAACCAACGTGGATGCCGATGCGACCCTCCGCTACGAGGGCACGTCCGAGTTCTCCCTTGCCCTGCTCGACACCACGTTGCTGACCGCCTTCGTCACCCGTGGCGAGGAGCCTGATCCGTTCTCGATGGGAGAGCTTCGCAACTACACCCTCCACCAGCTGGCGCAGCTGACCGCGGTGCCTGCGCTCTCAGGGCCGAAGTTCGTCTTCGCCCACGTCCTCCTGCCTCATCCGCCGAACCTGTTCAACCGGGACGGGGGCCCGTTCGAGGGCGACGAGACCAGGCTCACCGAGGACCAGAAGTACGTGAGGCAGGTCGAATTCGCGAACGCGGAGATTCTGCAGATCGTGGACGAGATTCAATCGCGCCCGTCGGACCAACCGGCGGTGATCGTGCTCCAGGCGGACGAGGGACCGTTCCCCGACCGCTACACCGAGACCGGCGACGACTTCCAATGGGAGGAGGCCACGCCAGAGGAGATCGAGATCAAGTTTCGGATCCTCAACGCCGTTCATCTACCAGGCGTCGATTTGGAAGCGGCCGGCCTGTCCGACTCGGGCACCCCGGTGAACGTGTTTCGGGTGGTCTTCAACGCCCTGTTCGACGCTGGACTGCCCATGCTGCCGGATCATGCCTATGCGCATACGGACACGCGGCACTATTACGACTTCATCGACGTGAGCAACCGAATCCCGCGCTGGAGTGCTTCCCGCTGACCGCGGCTACTACGCCTCGCCGCGGCGCCCTCGACGCTGCTCCAGGCGGCGACGTCGAAGGCGCTGGAGACGCTCCCCGATCTTCAGTTCGAGCCCCTCCTCGGAGGGCTCGTAGAAGACTCGGCCGACGAGCCCGTCGGGCAGGTACTCCTGGTCGACATCGGCGTCGTCGTAGTCGTGCGGGTAGAGGTAGCCCCTGCCGTAGCCCTGCTCGCGCGCCAGACGCCGATGTGAAGAGGGGCGCAGGTGAAGCGGCACGGGGAGCCGACCGTGCTCTTCGACTTCCGCCAGTGCGGCGAAGTATGCGGCCCCGGCACGGTTCGACTTCGGCGCGGATGCCACGTACGAGGCCGCCTGAGCGAGGGCGTACTGCGCCTCCGGCAAGCCGATCATCTCCACCGCCTGCATCGCCGCAACGGCGACCTGGAGCGCGCGCGGATCGGCATTGCCGACGTCTTCCGACGCCGCGATCACGATGCGGCGCGCGATGAAGGTCGGGTCCTCTCCCGCCGCGACCATCGACGCGCACCAGTACAGCGCCGCATCAGGATCGTTGCCACGCATGCTCTTGATGAATGCCGACGAGGCCTCGTAATGCTGGTCGCCGACCCGGTCGTACGCCAGCAGGCGCTGCTGGGCTGCCTCCGCGACGCCCTCCGGTCCGATGAACGCGCCATCGTCCAGGACGGCAGCTGCCGCGTCCAGGATGTTGAGCGCGCTCCGCGCGTCCCCGCCCGCAAGGTCGAGCAGCGTCGCTCGTCCCTCCTCGCTGAGGCCGACACGGCCGGCCAGCCCATGGTCCGCATCGGCGAGCGCGCGGTCGACGATCTCACCAAGCGCATCGGCGTCGAGCGGCTCGAGACGGTAGACACGCATTCGCGACAGGAGCGGCGAATTGATCTCGTAGTACGGGTTCTCCGTGGTGGCCCCGATCAGCGAGATGATGCCTTCCTCGACGTGTGGCAGCAGTGCGTCCTGCTGGCTCTTGTTGAACCGATGCAGCTCATCGATGAAGGCGATGGTCGCACCGCCGTTATCACGCAGCGCCTTCGCCTCCGCGACCAGCGTCCGGATATCGGCGACGCCGCTGGTCACCGCGCTGAGCTGACGCCAGGTGCCGCCGGCCCGGTCGGCGAGCAGCCGGGCGAGCGTCGTCTTGCCGCTGCCCGGGGGGCCCCACAGCACGAGCGACGGACGGTGGCCGGGCTTGATCGCGCGTGTCAGCGCTCCATCCGGACCCACGAGGTGTGGCTGTCCGACGAACTCGTCGAGCGTGCGGGGTCGCATGCGAGCGGCGAGTGGCGCATCGGTCGGGGGGACGTGGCCGAAGAGCGGCTCACTCAGCTCAGGGGCGGGACGGCGACGCGGCATTCGGACCTCCGAGCGTGGCGATCTGATCCATGCGCCGATTATGATGCGAGGCATGGAACAGAATCTCCGGACCCCCGGTCCGACGCCGATTCCCGCCGCGGTCCGTGATGCCCAGGCCAGACAGATGATCGACCATCGCGGCATCGAATTCGAGGAGCTGCTGCGAGACACCTCGACAGGGTTGGCGGAGCTGATCGGGACGAGCGAGGAAGTCCTCCTCCTCACCGGCTCCGGCTCAGGCGCCCTCGAGGCGGCCGTGGTGAACACGCTGTCGCCCGGTGACAGGGTGCTGGCGGTCACCATCGGCTCGTTCGGCGACCGCTTCGCGCAGATCGCGACCGCCTTTGGAGCCGATGTCGAGCGTTTCGAGGTCGAATGGGGCCAGGCGGCGGACCCCGAGGCCCTGCGCCAGCACCTGGCATCACGCGATCCCTTCCACGCCGTGCTGATCACTCACAACGAGACCTCCACCGGTGTCGCCAATCCGCTGCGTGAGCTGGCGGGGATCGTGCGCGAAGCACCCGGCGACCCGCTCCTGCTGGTGGATGGCATCAGCGGCCTCGGCGCCATGCCGTTCGAGATGGATGCGTGGGGCGTCGACCTCGTCGTCAGCGCCAGCCAGAAGGCATGGATGGCATCCCCCGGCATCGCGATCGCGGCCATCGGCCAACGGGCGCGCGCCGCGGGTGAGCGTGCGCGGATGCCGCGCTTCTACTGGGATTTTGCGGAGGCACGCCGGTGGGCGCAGAAGGGCCAGACGCCGTGGACGCCGGCCATCAGCGTCCTGTACGGGCTGCGCATCGGCATCGAACGACTGCGGGAGGAGGGTCGCGAGCGAACCTGGGCGCGGCACGCGGCGATCGGAAACGGCGTTGTTGCCGGCATCGAGGCGCTGGGCCTGGAACCGGTCGCGCCGAAGGCGCATCGGTCGGCGACGGTGACCGCTGCCTGGCTGCCCAATGGGATCGAGTGGAGCCCATTCAACGCCGCCATGCGCGCGAAAGGGCTCGTCATCGCGGGCGGACAGGGCAAATGGACCGACAGGATCTTTCGGTTCGGCCACATGGGCGACGTCGGGATCGAGGAGATGGCCGAAGCGCTGGCCCTCATGGGCGGCACCCTCCCCGAGTTCGGCCACGCGGCCGATGGTGGGGCCGCGGCCGACGCCGCGCGGGACGCGTACGAACAGATGACCGCCGGCGTGCGTTGACTCGCCGTCTCCTTCTTCTGGTTCGACACGGCGTCACCGACTGGAATCGCGAGGGGCGATTCCAGGGGCACGCCGATCCACCGCTCGCGGACGAGGGATACCTCGAAGCGCAGCTGCTGGCCCGCCGCCTCGACGGCGACACCCTGCTCAGACCGGCGCGGGTGGTGAGCTCAACCCTGGCCCGCGCGCGCCAGACCGCGGACACGATGGGCGAGACGGTGGGCATCGAGGTCGAGCCGGATGCTCGCCTCATCGAGATCGGGCAGGGTGAGTGGGAGGGGCGGACCCACGCAGAGCTGGCCGTCACCGACGCCGACCGCTATGCCGCCTGGCGACGCGATGCCGGCGTCCGTCAACCGCCGGGCGGCGAGCCGATCGAGGCCGCCACGCAGCGTATCGGCGAATTCATGGCCGAGGTCGTCAACCGAGATGGCGCCTGGCCGCTGTGTGTCGTCAGCCATGGCGGGACCCTGCGCATCCTGGCCCGCGTGCTGCTCGACGCGCCCGCCTCGACGCCGTGGAGCCTCGATGTCGACAACGTATCGCTCAGCGTCTGCTCAATGACCGGCGACGGCTGGCGGCTCGACCGCTGGAACGACACGCTACACCTGCTCGGGACGGCGACTCCACACATCAACGAGTTCGAGGGCCGGCCGGCGTCGCTCTGACTTGGTGTAGCGCCCGCCGCAGCGTCATTTACGGCCCTGGCCCGGGAATTTATCGTATGTACGCGGCTGGGCAGCGTGAGAGGAACTAGTCGCCTCGCCGCACGATCCCGCGCAACCAGCGGCGCGCTGCCAGCCACACGAGAGGCAGCCGCAGCCGCACCCAGGCCTCCTCCAGACGGCTCGAGGCCGACTGGGTCATACGTCGCCCCGAGTAGGCTTGCCAGACCTTGCCATCGGCAACCGTGCGGATCGGCTCGACGTGCGACGGCAGCTGTTCCTCGAGCCAGCCGGAGTACTCGTAGATCGTCTCGGAAGGGCGCGGACCGACGCCCGCCCGGTCAGCGGCGAGCGTGAGGCGCTTCCATGCTCGGTCTCCGGCGGGAAGCAGACGCCACCGACGCTGAAGATGCCGCATGCGTAACCAGGCGAAGCCTGCCGCCCCGAGGATCAGCACCGCCACCAACAGCGCATTCCCATTTCGCGACGAGTCCGTGGCCGTTGGTGCCTCGGGTCGGGCGGCATCCGTCCCGCCCTCGATGAAGTCGACCGAGGGCAGTGCGTTGATCTCTCGTCGCAGCGCCGGATCCAGCTCGAAGTCCAGGAGAGGATCGATGCCGACGCGGGGCGGTGCCACGCTGCTCGGATCTCCCGTTGGCCGCACGAAGCGCGATTCGATCGACTTCGTCGCCTCGAAGATCTGCCACCCGTAGCCGGGGAAGTAGATCTCTGCCCACGCGTGCGCGTTCGCCTCGCGCACCAGGTAGGTGTTCGGCTCGGTCAGCTCACCCGGCGCGAAACCGACCGCCACGCGGGCGGGTAACCCGAGCGAGCGAGCCATCATCACCATGGCGCTCGCGTAGTACTGGCAGTAGCCCTGCCGCCCGCTGACCTCATCGAACAGGAAGAAGTCGACCAGGTCCTCGCCGTTCTCGGGCGCCGGCGCCTTGGTCTTGTACGTGAAGCTCGGGTCCCGCTGGAGATAGGTTGCGAGTGCCTCGGCCCGCTCGTACGGATTCGTCGCAGCCGCGGTGACCTCGCGCGCGAGGGCTCGAACCCGTTCGGTCACGGTGGAATCGTCGAGATACAGCGCGCGCACCACGGATGGATAGTCGGTGCCCGCCGCCCCGAGCTCGGCCTTGTTCGCCTCGCTCAGGGCCACCGAGAGCTGATAGCCCTCCCCGGGACCGATGGGGTTCGCCGCCTCGACCCCGCCGAGCACCGGCTGCCCGCCGGACTGGTGAATGACGATGGGCGCGTAGATCTCGAGCGGCGATCCGGCGGTGAACAGATTGCGGCCGAGCGTCTGCGCCATGCTGACGGTGATCGTCTCGATCTCGTACGCCTCGCTCGGGCGCTCCGGCGTCGGCCCGCTGAACAGTGCCTCGCCCGGCGCGACCTGTCGGGTCGTGCCGTCGCTGCGGTCCCAACCGCGGCCGGTGTAATTGTCGTACGTCGCGGTTCGCAGGTAGAGCGGGCGCGGCGCGGCGATGGTAAGCGCCACCTCATCGTTGCTGACCCACTCTCCCTGGACCGTGAAGCTTTCCCCGAACGTGCTCCCGGTGATCCGAGAGTTCGGGTTGGTGAGGGAGCCGAAGGCCCCCTCGAACTGATCGCGTACGCCGGTCCACACGCGGTCGAAGCTGCTCCAGGCACTTGTCAGCGGTGCTGCCACGGCCACGCTGGTCAGGACCCAGGCCAGTACGACGCTGGTTCCGGCAAAGACGATCCCCGACCGCATGATGGCCGCCGGCACCTCCAGGTTTTCGTTCACGCGCCGCCGCTGCCAGCCGTCCTGTCGCTGGACGAGCGCGGCGCGCAGCCACAAGAGCAGTGCCGCGATGACGAACAGGAGCAAGTGCCCGAACAGATCGGTGAACGTCGCCGACAGGTTCACGATCATGGCCGTGCCCAGCAGCAGGATGGCGTCGATCACGCGGTTGTGTCGGTACACCGCGTATGCCGCCATGAACGCCGTCGTCCACAGCAGGATGCCGATGCCGATGGCGTACGGCGACAGCTGTGACGGATACCCGGTCTCCAGCACGGTGATCGTCCAACGGACGACATCGTCACGCAGCGCCTCCACCCGACCGACCTGCCCCAGCGCCGTGTGATATTCACCGCCGATGGCCCAGAGCACCACGGTCGCGCCGAGCAGGGCCCCGAGCGGCAGCGTGATCACCACGCTCCACGGCAGAACGCCCAGCAGCGCTCCGGCGATGATGGCCCAGAACGCGGTCGGGGGCAGGAACTCGAGCTGATCGAGCCACTTCGGACCCTGGATCGCCCACGCCAGGGCAAGCCCCATGACGACCAGCAGGCCCAGGCTCAGCCAGCCGGCACGCGGGTACAGGATTCGTTCGCGCAGATCAGGCACGGGTGCGCGCCCGACCACCGATGGCCTCGGCAATGTCGTCACCATGCTGGACCAGCCGGTGCTCGATGTCGTACTCCGCCAGCGCGTGGCGTACGGCCGCCAGCTCGGCCCGCGAATGGTCGTCCGGCTCGACGCCGATGAACGATGCTCGGTCGAGCAGGATCACCAGCGCGGCGACGCTGCGACGCCGCAGGGCGGACAGGCCACGCACCCAGGTTCGCTCCGTCGATGCGGTCACCAGGCAGAGCGTCATGCCGCGGCGAAGCTGCGGGAGGGTCGCCGTGATCACCTCGGCAAGGGGGTCCGAGCCGTCGGCCTGAACGTTCGCGAGCAGGTGCAACAGCTTCTGCTCCACGCGGGGCCCTCGGTCAGGCTGGTGGACCTGGATCCGGCGCGCCGACGCCGTCATGGCCACCGCGCGATTGTCTCCCAGCGTGCGCAGCGCGACGGAGGCAGCGATCGTCACCGCGGTCTCGACAGATGCATCGGTACCGATTCCGGCGTGCACGCGTCGATCGAGATCAAGCACGATCCACAGGTCCGCCGCCTGCTCGAGGTCGAACTCCTTGACGTGCAGCTCCCCGTGGCGCGCGCTCGAGAGCCAGTGGATGCGGTTGATCGCATCACCGTGGACGTACGGGCGGACGCCAGTCACCAGTGGCGTCGCGGCCTCGTAGCGTCGTCGCATCGGAGTCGTGCCGTCGACCGGTGACGGCGGCAGTCGCCAGTGCGGGAGCTGGACGACCTCGGGAAAGACGACGACGCTGGTCGCGGCGCCGACCGTCATCTCGCTGGTGAAGAGGCCGAATGGGTCGCCGGTCCGCACTCGCAGCGCGCCGAGCCGAAAGCTGCCTCGTCGCGTGAGCGTGACCTTGGCCAGCCACTGTCGCGTGCTGCGCGCGGGAATCCCGAGCACGCGGCCCGGAAGGCTGTTCGGCAGGCTGGACTCGTTCCAGCATTCGATCCACGGCTTGCCCCATCGGTCCCGGTTCTCGACCCGGTAGATCGCCTGGAGCACCTCGCCGACATGCGTGCGGGGGTTCAGGACTCGGTAATCGGCTCGCACGTCGCGCAGCCCGCGCCGCGCGTAGAGCCATGAGCCGATGCCGATGGCGGCCATCAGATACGTAAGGAAGAAGAGAAAGTCGATCCCCGTGCTGAAGGCCGCGACGACCAGCGCGGTACCGAGAAAGAGGAGTCGGAGGTGGCGGCTGAAGAGCCCCATGGCGGGTCAGGAGATCCGGCTGCGCCCGGTCTCCGCTGCCGCGGCGGCATCGGCCACCGGCACCGAGGCCAGGATCTCGCGCACGATCTGCTCCGGATCAACCTCTCGGAGCGATGCCTGGCTCTTGACGATCAACCGGTGCGCCAGGATCGCCACCGCGAGCTGCTTGACGTCGTCGGGGATGACGTAGTCGCGGCCGTTGAGGGCAGCGTGGGCCTGCGTGGCACGGTACAGGTTGAGCGAACCGCGCGGGGAGGCGCCCAGGTAGACGTCCGGGTGTTCGCGGGTGGCATGCACCAGCCGCACGATGTATTCAGCCACCGCCTGGTCGACGTAGACCTCCTTGATCCCGGACTGCATCTCGCGCAGCTCATCGAGCCCGAGCACCTGCTCGACCTCGCCGAGGGGATGCCTCCGCTTCTGTTCGTCGAGGATGACGATCTCCTCGGTCGCCGAGGGGTAGCCGAGTCGCAGGCGGAGCATGAAGCGGTCGAGCTGCGCCTCCGGGAGCGCGAAGGTGCCCTCGTACTCGATCGGGTTCTGGGTCGCGATGACCAGGAACGGCGAAGGCATCTGGTAGGTGACCCCGTCGATGGTCGCCTGGCGCTCCTCCATGCACTCGAGCAGGGCACTCTGCGTCTTCGGCGTCGCGCGGTTGATCTCATCGGCCAGGACGACCTGGGCCATGATGGGTCCGGGTCGGAACTCGAATTCGGCGGTCTTCTGGTTGAAGATCGACAGCCCGGTGACGTCGGACGGCAGCAGGTCCGGCGTGAACTGGATGCGACGGAAGGAGCATCCGATGCTCTGGCTGAGCGCCTTGGCCAGCATGGTCTTGCCAACCCCCGGCACGTCCTCGATCAGGATGTGGCCCTGGCAGAGGAGGGCGACCAGTGCGGTCCGGACCTCCACGTGCTTGCCGATGATCACGCGCTCGACGCTGGCGACCACGCGCTCGGCCGGCTCCTGGACACTCTTCACGGTCTGCTCGTCTCCCCTATCCGGCCGAGGGCGCCATCGCACGGGGCTCGGTTCTGTACAAGACAATACTCCAGTGCGTCCGGGATCGGTTCAGCGACCCTGGTACCGCTCACTCGTCCTCGGACAGGCGCAGCCATTCAGCCATCACCCGGCCCGCGATCGGTGCCGCGCCGTCCGACCCGGATCCGCCGCTCTCGACCAGGACCGCGACGGCGATCCGCGGCGTCGCGTCGGCCTCTGCGGGCGCAAAGCCGATGAACCAGGAGTGGGGCGCCTGCTCACCGCCGAGCTCCGCCGTTCCGGTCTTGCCGGCCGACCGCTGATTGCTGATGCCGTACAGCGTCACATCGCCCTGGCCGGCGTACAGGCGGCCGAGCTCCCCGTTCACCGCATCGACCATCGCCGCACGCGTCTGGGCGGCGGCTTCGGCGCTCACCACCCGGGTTCCGCCGCCCGATCCGAAGGTGTCGAGGACCTCGTCGGTCGGCGCGTCGCCCTCGGCATGGGACCGCACGTCGCGCACGACGTACGGTTCGGGCATCACGCCGTCGCCGGCGATCGCGGCCGCCACCAGCGCCATCTGAACCGGGGTGACGACCGTCTGTCCCTGGCCGAAGGATGCGCTGGCAAGCTCCACCTCGCCGCTGAACGGCCCGCAATCGTCGTCGATGGAGCCGGTCACCAGGCTGGGAGTGACCTGGAGTCCGCGATCGGGAACGCCGATCCGGATCGGGTCGCAGAAACCGAAGCGGCGCGCGTAGTCCAGGAACTGCTCCGCACCGAGCTCCAGGCCGACGTGCGCAAAAAAGACGTTGCTCGAGACCTGGAGCGCCTCGGAGAGCGGCCACAGGTCCGGCTCGATCCCGGCCAGGTCGTGCTCGCGGATGGTGAACCCGTCGACCACGAAACCCTCGCGCTCTTCTCGCGGTTGGTCGGGGAACGTGGTCTCGGGGTCGATCACCCCTGCGTCGAGTGCGGCGGCGGCGGTGAACACCTTCATGATCGAACCCGGCACATAGAGCCCCTGGCGGGCACGTGCCAGCAGCGGTTCCGCGGGATCGTTGCGCAGCGCGTCCATCGGCTCCTGCGCTCCATCCGGGTTACCCGACAGCGGCGTGGCGTCGAAGGTGGGGGTCGACACCATCGCCAGGACCGCGCCCGTGCGCGGCTCGATCGCCACCACCGCCCCGGCATCCGAGCCAAGCTGCTCGGCGGCGAAATCCTGGAGCCGCCGATCGATCGTCAGCGTCAGGTCGCGTGGCTCCGGCTGTCGTGCGAGCACCTCACTGACGAGGTCACGGATCGGGTTGGGATCGGTCTGGCCCACCAGGATGTCCTCGAAGGAGCGCTCGAGGCCGGTGCTTCCGAAGCGAAGACTCGAATAGCCGATGACGTGCGTCATGGCCGGGTCGGTGTACGTGCGCCGGCTCAGGCCGTCGACCACCTCCGAAGAGGCGAGCACCTGGCCGCGCGCGTCGAAGATCGTGCCGCGCAGCAGGCTGCGGCGAGCCGCGATCACTTCCGGGTTATCGGACCGCGTGGAGAGGCCCTGGGCCTCGACCACCTGCCACCAGGTGATGCTCCCGGAAACGATCGCGAAGGCGAGCATGAGGTACACGCCGAGGCGCCGGATATTGGTCGCGATCACGATCCTGACGCTCGATCCGCCGTCCCGCTGCGGTGGCTGACCGCGAGCAGCAACCCAATCATGATGAAGCTGGCGAGGACGCTCGAGCCACCGTAGCTCACGAAGGGCAGCGTGATGCCGGTGAGCGGGATCAGCTTGGTGTTGCCACCGATGATGATGAGCGTCTGGAGGCCCAGGCTGGTCGTGACCCCGACCGCCAAGAGCGCCCCGAAGTCGTCGCGTGCCAGCGCAGCGACGCGGAGCCCACGGAACACCAGCACCATCGCGAAGCCGAGCAGCGCGAAGGCGCCCAGGAGTCCCAGCTCCTCCGCGACGGCAGTGAAGATGAAGTCGGTATGCACGTACGGGATCGTGAGGTTGCCACCGAGCGTGACCAGGCCCTGCCCCAGACCTTCCCCGAATATGCCGCCGCGGCCGAGCGCGTAGATGGCGCGCACCGGCTGAAATCCCGCGCCGAGCGGATCGGCGAACGGATCGAGCCAGATATCGACGCGCGACTGGACGTGACCGAACAGGCGGTATGCCACGAAGGATCCCGCAACGAACAGCAGCAGGCCGATGAGCACATGGCTCCGTCGCCCGGTGGCCACGAACAGCATGGTCAGAAAGATGCCAAAGAACAGGAGCGCCGTGCCAAGGTCGTTCAGGCGCACCACGATCAGCATCACGACGCCGAACAGGGCGAGCATGGGGAGGAAGTAGGGAAGCGGCGGAATACTGAGGAAGCCGATCCGGACGCTGGCGCTGGTGAGCAGCGTGCGGGTCTCGGCCAGGTATCCCGCAATGAAGATGACGAGCACGATCTTGAGCAGCTCGCCGGGCTGGATGCTCACCGGCCCGAGGTCGATCCACAGCCTTGCCCCGTTGACCTCGTAGCCGAACACGAGGGTGGCGGTCAGGAGGGCAATTCCGATGGCGGCCCATGAATACTTGTAGTGGCGCAGGATGCCGTCATCCCGGAGCCCCACGGCGATCGCCAGCATCGCGAAGATCCCGACGCCGAACCAGAGCAGCTGGGTCGCCGCCATGCCGAGCTCCAGGCCGAATGCGCTCGTGCCGGCGAGGTCCTGCGGCAGTCGATTGAGCATGATCATGCCGATCCCGCCCATGGCACCGACAGCCGGGAGGATCAGCTGATCGCCACGGTGGCCAAAGGCGACCAGGAGCAGGTGGGCGCCGGCGAACAACGCGACGTAGCCGACGGCGAGCGTGAGGTCCCCCACCTCGGCCGCTCCCACCAGCGCGATGTTGGTGATGAGGAACCCGAAGGGAACCAGCAGGAGGATCGGGAACAGGAGGCGGAACTCAGCGCCTCGCCATGCGATCCGCGATCGGGAACCGATCACCGATCGAGGCGCATGCGGACTCGCCCGGTCGACAGCTCATCGCCGAAGCTCAGGGCCACCGGCCGGTCGATGCGGTGTCCATTCACGTACGTCCCGTTGGTGCTGCCCTGGTCCTCGACGAACCAGCTGCGACCCCGGAAGGTGAGCATGGCGTGGTTGGCACTGACAAAGTCGTCCTCCACGAAGATCGTGTTGTTGACGTTGCGCCCGATGGAATTGATCGGCCCAAGGGCGATCGTCGTCCCGTTCGGTGGTTCATCGGCGGGCGACTCCAGCACCGAGAGTCGCCCGATCCCCGAGCGCGAGGACATCTGAGCCTCTTCCGCGCTGCGCAGGTCTTTCAGCAGCGACCGTGCGAAGCGCATCAGCACCAGGTACAGCAGCGCCACGAATCCGAGCTGCAATCCCAGCAACAGGACGCGCAGGATTTCCCCCGTCAAGCGCGCACCTGGAACTCGATCTCGGTGTCGCCGATCCTGATGAGATCGCCCGGCCCGAGCGCGATCTGGCTGACCGGTTGTCCGTTGACCGTCGACCCGTTGCGGCTGCCAAGATCGGCGAAGCTGTAGGCGCCGCGCTGGAGCTTGAGCTGACAGTGGTGGCGGCTCACCATCGGGTCGTCCACGATCACATCATTGTCGCTGGCCCGTCCGAGCCCGATGAGCGGACCGCCGAGATCGAACTGCACGGATCGACTGCCGCGCGTGCTCACCAGCAGGTATGCGCGCCGCGCGGACTCCGGCGATCCCGCTTCGTCCGGGCGGTCGAAGACGACGGTGTCCGAGTTGAGCGGCATGGGCATGGCCTCGGGCACTCGTTCGCCTCGCTCGTCGACCACATTGGCAGCCACGCGGATCTCTCCACGACGCGTGCCGGGGTCGGAGATGATCTCCACCCGCGGTCGGGCGACCAGGCTGTAGCGCTCATGCCGCACGCGGGCGAGCACGCCGTGGGCGAGGTCGTCCTCGAGCGAGCCACGATATGACTCGAACGCCGCAAAGTCGGAGGGGTGCAGGTGAAGATCGTACCTGTTCGGAACGATGACGCCCGAGTCGCGGTACGTCTTGTTGGTGTCCATCGCGCGCTCGATGCGCTTCGCCAGGCTCACCGGCTGAATCGACGCACCGAGCCGCCCGGCCGGGGCTTCAAGGAAGCGCTCGAAGAACGATTCGACGCGCGAGAGGATGCCCATCGCGGCCGATCCTAGCACGCGGAGTACGAACGGCCGGTGGCTCGGTACGAATGCGCCGATAGGGCGGGAGCGGACCTCGTGGCTATACTTCGAGACCCATGATCGCCCTCATGTGCGGGAGAGAACGCATCACCGTTGACTGAAACGCTCACCGAATCATTCTGCGAGCGCTGTGGTACGCGCTACGAGTTCAAGGCGCCGACCCGACTGAACCCGCTACGCAAGACGCGGGGGTTCATCGGCGGGCTGAAGAATTACCTGACCAGCCAGGACGCACTGTCGGACGCGATGGGCGACTCGATGCGCTCGGAGGAGGACAACCTCGCCTCTGCGCAACTCGAGGCATTCCACGAGTCGTTCAACTTCTGTATCGACTGCCGCCAGTACACGTGCGTCAACTGCTGGAACGAGGATGCCGGACGCTGCCGAAGCTGCGCGCCGATACCCGGCACCGACGACCTCGCCGAGCGCCTTGCCGTGGCTTCCGCCGTGGCGGCCGCGCCGGTCGCTGAGCTCCAGAGCGAGTTCCCGGCGGAAGCACTCGTCAGCCCGCTCGCACTGGAGGCATGGCCATCCTCCGACCTCGCGACGGACCGGTCCACTCCGAACGCAGATGCATCTGAGGGGTGGCCCGTCGAAGAGGAATTCCCCGTCGAATGGGCGCCATACGCGGAAGACGCGGAGCCGGTTGTCGCCGAGGCCGAGCCCGAGGTTCCGACCGGGCCCGTTGTAGCCGAGGCCGAGCATGAGCCCGCTGCCGCCGAGGCCGAGCATGAGCCCGCTGCCGCCGCGGTCGAGCTTGAGCCTGTTGCCGCCGCGGTCGAGCTTGAGCCTGTTGCCGCCGCGGTCGAGCTTGACACTGAACCGGAGCCCATCATCGCCGAGGCCGAAGTCCTGGTTGAGCCCGAGCCGGTCGTCGCCGAGGCCGAGCCGATTCTGCCCGCACTCCGGGTAGTGGCCTGGGACGAAGATATTGCATACGAGCTCGTGGAGCCAGTGGCTGAACCGATCGCCGCCGTCGAGCCCGAGTCGGAGCCCGTGGCGGCCGCCGAGCCCGAGCCGGAGCCGGTCGCGGCCGAGGTTGAGCCCGAGACGGAGCCGGTCGCGGCCGAAATGGAGCCGGTCGCGGCCGAAATGGAGCCGGTCGTGGCCGAGGTTGAGCCCGAACCGGTCGTGGCCGAGGTTGAGCCCGAACCGGTCGTGGCCGAGGTTGAGCCCGAGCCGGAGCCCGTGGCCGCCGAGGTCGAGGTGGAACCGGAGCGCGTCGCGGCTGAGGTCGAAGCCGAGCAGCTGCCAGAGCCGCTCGTGCGCTTCCCCGTCCGTCCATCGCAGGTTGCCCCACGCCAGGACGAGCGCGTTGCGGCTTTGGCCGACAGCCCGGAGCAGGCGGCGCGTCGAGCTCAGCTCGACTCCCTCGGGCTTGGAGATCCGGGACAGGCTCCCATCGGGCGTGACCGCACGCCGGCACTCCCGTATCGGTCCCGCGGAGCGGCCGTCACCCTGGCCGAGCAGGCGCGCCAGGCGGCGCCGCACGGATCGTTCTGGGAGGCGTCGGCCCGCGAGGTCGCAGGGGCCGCCGGGCAGGTGGGCGTGGGAAGCTGCGGTCAATGCGGGCTGTCGCTGTCCGCCAATGCGCGATTCTGTCGCCGATGCGGCACGCGCCAGGCGCAATCGGCCTAGATCAGGACGTTTGGCTCGACTCCGATTTCGATCCTGTCGAGGTGGACTCGGGCGTCGTCGATCCGGACCCGGCATCCTTCTTCGCGGCGCTCTCTTTGGTGGCTCCCCCGCTCTTCTCGGATGTCTCGCCGGAACCAGCGTTGCTGGCGCGTGAGTCATTCCGATAGAAGCCCGAACCCTTGAAGATGATGCCGCTGGGGAAGATCACGCGCCGCAGTTGACCACCACACAGGTCGCACGTGGACGGCCCGTCCTCGATCATCGGGTGGATCACTTCGGTCACAGTCCCGCAGGTGCGGCACTGGTAGTCATACGTCGGCACGGCGCGCGCATCATGGCAAAGGAAAGGTGCCCGCGCAACGCGCGGCTCACCGCGGGGTCAGGCGGGCGAGGTGCGCTCCCCGAGCCGACCCAGCCAGCGGCGGACCGGAGCGGGTGCGTGGGAGACCGGCTGTGCATCGGGCGCGGAGATGAGCCGTGCCACGCGGTGCAGATCGTCCGAGATCCGTTCCTTCGGGTACTTGGTCACCAGCGGCAGGCCCTCGTTCGAGGCGATGACGGCCTTTGGTCCGTTGCTGACCACCGTCGCCGAGATCGGTAGACCAAGCGACGTGGACATATCGTCGACCTGAATCCCATGGTTCGCGCGGTTGACGATGACCCTGACCACGCTCCCCAGCCCCAGCGAACGGGCGAGCTCGAGAAACTGGGAGCTGTTGCGAATGGCGCCGACCTCGGGAGTGACAACCAGGAAGATCTCGTTCGCCACCGTGAGCATCGCCATCGTGCGGTCGTCGTACCCGGGGTGGGTGTCGACGATGATGTAGGAGTAATGCTGTTTCGCCCAGCGCATCGCGGCCAGCAGGAGGTCAACCGAGATCCGCTCGGATTCGGCGGGATTGGTCCCCCAGGTCATCACCCGCACGCCGCTTGCGGCATGCGTCGTGACACATTGCTCGAACGCCGCATCGGTCCAGTCGTCGGACGGGCTGTCGGCGAGGTCGGCAAGTCCGAGCCGAAACGGGACGTCGAGGACCGAGGTGACGTTGCCGACCCCCACATCGGCATCGAACAGCAGGACCTCCGCCCGCGTCTGCTGACGCAGGGCCACGGCCACGTTCACCGAGATCGTGGTCTTGCCGACACCGCCCTTCGGCGCGAAGACGCTCACCGCGTGACCCTCCCCGGCAACGGGAGCCGTCGAAAGAGTTTCATCCGCTGCCCACTCCCCCGACTCCGTCGGCAGGCGGTGTCCACCCCTGATCAGCAGCGCCTGGAGGCGATACACAAGCGCATCGGGAAGCAACGGCTTCAGAGCCAGCTCGTCCGCCTTGGTGCCGAGGCCGATCGGGACGTTCATGCCGTCCCCGAGCATCAGCAGAACAGGGACGGTCGCGTGCGTCTGAAGAGCGGCGTACACGGATATCGCCACGTCCGTCCCCAGGTCGCAGTCGATGACGCCGAGGTCAAAGGGTCCCGCCGGAAGCGCGGCGACTACCGCGAGCGTCGGCGCGAAACCGGCGCGTTCGAGGGCCTCAAGGTGGGATTCCGCTTCGCCGTCGATGGCGAGCAGGACGGTGGGTCGCTCCATTGCCTTCCTTACGCGTACGGTGTGGTGCGGTGACGATCTGCGTCCAGTGTCTGCGACCGCCGCGAAAGGGCAATGGGACTCGGGCGGGACCAGCCCGCTCCAAAGGTACGGTTCAGGCGCCGCGTACCATGCGCATGCCGCACTTCGGGCAGTAGAAGGCCGTCGCGCTACCCGCCTCGTAGCCGCAGTGCGCGCACCTGAGACCGGATCCCCCGCCGATGGTGGGAAGCCGAGCCTGCTCAGCCTCCCCGAGGCTGTATCCGGACGCCACCACCTGCTGATAGAGCGAGCTCAACAGCTTCTGGCCGATGCGTTCCGTGTCGCCGCGCATACCTCTGCCGCCCCACCCGATGAGGGCGCGCAC
This sequence comes from Chloroflexota bacterium, assembly GCA_030859955.1. GTDB lineage: Bacteria > Chloroflexota > Limnocylindria > QHBO01 > QHBO01 > JACDBZ01. Next base: position 30,815 of record JALZJE010000147.1, read on the forward strand.
GATCAGCTCGCCGGACAGCTCGTCCCAGTGGGATGCGAGTCCCCCCACGATCGCGTTGTACTCCGGGTAGCCGCTGGTGTCTGGATCACCGTGCAGGAGGCCGCAGAAGAACGTATCAACGGTCATGTCCAACGCGTCGGTCAGCTCCAGGACGTAAAGGCCGTGCCGACCGATCGGGCTGACCTCGCGGCGCGCGAGGACCCATTGCTGCATCTCGGTGAATCGCTCGATCGCCGGCGACGCGTCCGAGTACTCGATCGGCAGGGGCTCGATGATCTCGACCGGTGTCTGGCTCAGCGGCTCCAGGATGCCGGGAATCGCCATGGCCACGGCTGGATCGGCGCGCAGGCGCAGGCCGTCACTGCTCCTCGCGACATACGCAAGCCGCAGAAGGTACTCCTGCGCGGTCACCTCCTCGTGCATCGGTAACGAGGGCGGCGGCGGCGAAGCCTGCTTCTTGCGCTTGAGGAACGACATAACGGTGGCCCTTTCTGGCTGGCAGCGGGCCGATTCTACCAGCCGCCCGACGCTAATCCCCGAGCTGGCTCCGCTCCTGCTCGAGGTCAGACAACCGGTCACGCTCCCGATCCACGACCGCCGCCGGCGCCTTGGCGGTGAAGGCGTCGTTGGCGAGCAATGCGCGGATGCGCTCGATGTTGTGATCCAGCTCCGCCCGCTGAGCGTCACGCCGCTTCCCGGCATCAGGCGTCGCGGCGCCGCCGACCGCAAGCCACGCTGCTCCGAGTGGACCGGCCGCGACCAGGCTGGGACGCTGACCTTCCGTAACGATCTCGATGGGCCGCACCCGCGCGAGCGATTCGAGGTACGCGCGTCCGTGCTCGATGGCCGTCGCCGATTCCACGTCCGTAGGCTGCACGACCAGGCCGACCCGGGCGCCGGCCGTCGTTCCCGCCTCCGTGCGGAGGTTCCGAATGCCTCGAATCAGCGTCGACAGGTCCTCGAAATCTGCTTCAGCGGCATTGTCACGCGCTTCGGCGGCCGGCCATGCGGCCCGAATGAGGAGCGGTTCGGTAGCTGATGCGGGGGCCTCGGCACGCAGGGCCTGCCAGATCTCCTCGGTGACGAAAGGCATGATCGGATGCAGCAGCCGCAGGAGCGTGGCCAGGCCGTCGGCAGCCGCCGACCACGTGACGGCCCGCTCGGCGTCGGTGGCGTCATCGCGCCGCAGGTCGACCTTCGCCATCTCCAGGAACCAGTCGCAGTAGTCGCTCCACGCCACCTCGTAGACGGTGGCGGCGTATCCACCCAGGTCGAGCGCATCCAGCTGACGGGTGGCGCGCTCGGTGGCTGCAGCCAGCCGCGAAGCGATCCAGCGCGCGGCCAGCGCCGGCTCAGCCATGCCGGAACCGGTCCCTTCGGGCCGATTGGCAAGGACGAAACGCGCCGCATTCCATAGCTTGTTGGTGAAATTGCGGCCGCCATCCAGCTTGGCCTGCGTGAGGCGCTGGTCGCTGCCGGGCGCCATGCCCGAGACAAGGGCGAAGCGCAACGCATCGGCGCCGATCTCTTCGACCATGCCGAGCGGGTCCACACTGTTGCCCTTCGTCTTGCTCATCTTCACCCCGCCCTCAGCACGGATCATCCCGTGCAGGTAGACCGTCTGGAACGGCTCGGTTCCGGTGCAGAACAGGCCGAGCATCATCATCCGGGCCACCCAGAAGAAGAGGATGTCGTACCCCGTCTCCATGACCGAGGTCGGGTAGAAGCGCGCCATGTCCGGCGTATCGTCGGGCCAGCCGAGCGTGCTGAACGGCCACAGGCCGGAGCTGAACCAGGTGTCGAAGATATCCGTCTCCTGGGTCAGCTCGTTGGCGGGGCGGCCGCAATCCGCGCAGGTGTCCGGTCCACCAGCCTCATCGGTCACCGTGACGTGGCCGTCCGGGCAGAACCAGGCCGGGATGCGGTGCCCCCACCACAGCTGACGGCCCACCGCCCAGTCGTGGATGTTCTCCATCCAGTGCGCGTACACCTTCTCAAAATGGGCCGGCATGATCCTGGTCCGACCCTCTCGGACCGATGCGAGGGCCTGGTCCGCGAGTGGCCTGACCTTGATGAACCACTGAACCGACAGGCGTGGCTCGACCACCGCGCCGCAGCGCTCGCATTGCCCAACCACCATCTGATGGGGGCGCTCCGCCTCCAGGTCGCCGCCGTCGCGGAGGCGGTCGAGGATTGCATCGCGGGCATCTTGTCGGTCGAGTCCCACGAACTCGCCCCCCGAAACATTGATGCGCGCCGCCTCATCCAGAACGTTGATCGCCTCGAGCCCGTGGCGCTTGCCCAGCTCGTAGTCGTTCGGGTCGTGCGCAGGGGTGATCTTCACCGCCCCGGTACCGAACGCGCGATCGACGGACTCGTCGCCGATGATCGGCAGCCGCCGCCCCAAAAACGGAAGAATCGCATGGCGGCCAATGAGCGCTCGATACCGATCATCGTCCGGATGCACCGCGACCGCCGTGTCGCCGAGCAGGGTCTCGGGTCGAGTCGTGGCCACGCTGATCCACGCGTCAGGATCCGGCGTGCCATTGGGGCGCTCGAGATGGTAGCGAATGGTCCAGATGGTGCCGGCCTCGTCGCGGTGGACATTCTCGAGGTCGCTGATGGTGGTCAGGCAGCGAGGGCACCAGTTGACGAGGGCCTGGCCGCGGTAGACGAGCCCCGCATCCCAGAGGCGCTTGAAGGCCACCCGGACGGCCCGCGCGCTCGAGGAGTCCATCGTGAATCGCTCGCGACTCCAGTCGACGCTGGCACCCAGCCGCCGATGCTGCTCGCCGATGACGTGGCGCGTCTCAGCCATGAACTGCCACATGCGCTCGAGATACCGCTCCCGGCCCAGTGAGGCCCGGGTCTCCCCCTCCGCGGCGATGATCTTGTCGAGGACGAACTGGGCGCCGATGCTGGCGTGGTCGACACCCGGCAGCCAGAGGGTGTCGTCCCCGCGCATGCGGTGATAGCGGACAAGGGTGTCCTCCACGGCAGCGGTCAGCGCATGGCCGATGTGCAGCGCTCCGGTCACGTTCGGCGGTGGCTGGGTGATCACGAAGCGCTCAGCCCCGGCCGGCGCCTCGGCCGTGGGGCGAAATGCGTCCGCCTCCTCCCAGCGCGCGTAGATGGCGGGCTCGACGGCAGCCGCGTCATACCGCGACGAGAGCTCGCGTCGCGCCGTCGTCATCAGCTCAGCGCGCGCGGTCGAGCGTGACCCGCAGCGCGTCGTCCGCGGTTCGCTCGATGGCGGCCGCATCGCCTTCGAGCTTCGCGATCGCGGCCGCGACGTCGAAGCCCGCGGGATGGATCGCGCGGAAGACGAATTCTCCGGTCGGCCCGAGACTCAGGCTGACCCCCGCAATGCCATCGACATTGGCGAGTGCCTGGCGAAAGCCGGTAATCGCGCCGAAGCTGCCCAGCCCCTTGACCAGGATCTCGGTCGAGGCTGGCTCGGTGGAGGCGACCGCATCGGTCGCGAGGGAGGTGGAACCGCGATCAGGGTCGTCGGTCTGGCGCTCGAGAGCCGCGTCGAGCTCGGCGAGGCGAGACACCAGCACCTCCTCTTCGGCCGGGTGGACGGCGTCGACGGGCGGGTGGTCCTCCGCATTCGGGGAGTTCATTTCAGTTGCAGAATCAACGGTGTCGAGGGCCCCGCCCAGTCGGGGCGGCGCAGGCATCCGTTTGGCGGCAGCCGCGAACGCAGCAGGGTCCGCGATATCGCTCAGCTGCGCATGGTAGGCGTCCAGCTCTTGCTCATAGCCCGCAACGCGTTCGCGCAGCGACGCGGCCTCCCCTTCGGCACGCGTCGTCTCGGCGGCGAGCTGCTGGTCGAGCCGCGCGCGGCGGGCGGCAACGCGCTGAGCGGCCTCCTGCTGGATGCGCTCCTTCTCGGCGTCGGCCCAGGCTCCGACCGCAACGACGTCCGCCTCGGCATTGGACTTGAGCTCCTCGCGCCGCTGCTCGGCGTCGCTTTCGAGCTCTCGAACGTGCTCCTCGGCCCGGTTTCGCAGTGCGGCAAGCCCGGATCGTCGCGTCTCCTCCGCGACGCGGCGCATGGCCGCCACCAGATCGCGCATGAATCCGCTCGGTGCCTCGGCCGAGGATGCCCCCAGTCCCGCCGGTGCGATGGGCGCAGCCTGAACCTCAGCGGCGACTTCCGCCGTGGCGGTCGCACCCTCAGGCTTGCCGAGCTTCTCGGGATCGCCCTGGTCAGGTGGGGCCGCGGATGCCTCCGCGCCGTCGGTCGGCAGCGCCGCCCCCGCCGACATGCCCGCAGCCTTCGAGGCGCCTGACGGCTCCGCATCGGCAGCCCACGGCAGGCGGAAGCCCGGTCGACGCTGATTCGAGGTCATGTGCGCTCCTGTTCATGTGCCAGAGTCCGGCTGCAATCGAGCCCGGTTCGAGTCAGGCTGACTCTTCCTCGCGCTCATCGGACTGCGCGGCGCGAGAGCGACGACGGCGCGGCTCCGCGTCCTCGCTCTCGGTGACCAGCATCGGCGGCTTGCCGTGCTCGATCGTCTCACCGGTGATCACGACCTTCTTCACGTCCGTCCGCTCGGGGATGTCGTACATCACCTCCAGCAATGCCTCCTCCACGATCGTTCGAAGGGCGCGGGCTCCGGTCTTGCGATCGAGCGCAAGCCGGGCGGTTGCCTCGAGCGCCTCGGGGGTGAAGACGAGCTCCACCTTGTCGAGGCTGAGGAACTTGGTGAACTGTTTGGTCACCGCGTTCTTCGGCTCGGTGAGCACCTTGACGAGATCCTCCTGGGCCAGCGCCGCCAGGCTGACCACCACCGCCAGGCGTCCGACGAACTCGGGGATGAGCCCGTACTTGAGGAGATCCTCCGGCATCAGCTTGTCGACGAGGGCCTGGCGGCGCTGCTCCTTGGACTGCTGCGTCTGCGAGCCGAAGCCGATCCCCCTCTTCCCGACGCGCTCCTCGACGATCTTCTCGAGCCCCTCGAACGCCCCACCGCAGATGAACAGGATGTTCGTGGTGTCGATCTGGATGAAGTCCTGGTGCGGATGCTTACGCCCACCCTGCGGTGGAACATTGGCAACCGTCCCCTCCAGGATCTTGAGGAGCGCCTGCTGGACGCCCTCGCCCGACACGTCACGGGTGATCGAGGGGTTATCGGTCTTGCGGGCGATCTTGTCGATCTCGTCGATATAGATGATGCCGCGCTGTGCCCGCTGCACATCGAAATCCGCGGCCTGGATGAGGCGCAGCAGGATGTTCTCGACGTCCTCGCCGACGTAGCCCGCCTCGGTCAGGCTGGTCGCATCGGCGATGCAGAAGGGAACATCCAGGACCTTGGCCAAGGTCTGCGCCAGCAGCGTCTTGCCGGATCCGGTGGGACCGACGAGCAGGACGTTCGACTTGCCGAGCTCGACCTCGTCGACCTGGTGGCCGGCGTTGACGCGCTTGTAGTGGTTGTAGACCGCCACGGACAGCACCTTCTTGGCCTGGTCCTGGCTGATCACGTAGCTGTCGAGCTGGTCCTTGATCCTGCGCGGGCTGGGGAGCGCAGCCGTCTGAGCCTTCCCACCGGCACGCGGCGTCTCGAGCATCTCCTCTTCGATGATCTCCTGGCAGAGGTTGATGCACTCGTCGCAGATGTACACGCCCTGGCCGGCAATGAGCTTGCGGACCTGTTCCTGGCTCTTGCCGCAGAACGAGCAGCGGTATGGGACCTTGGATTTCGTCGTCATCGGA
>JALZJE010000160.1 GCA_030859955.1 Chloroflexota bacterium
CGACCTCGACTCGATCGACCTCCTGTTGCTCGATCGACTCGAGGCGGGGGACACGCGTATCGAGCGCCATCCGATCGACAAGGAGGCGTCCGACACTGAGCTCGCCGTGGCTGCCGCAGTCGAGGCCGGTGCCACGTCGCTCGTCCTGCTCGGCGCAATGGGCGGTCCCCGGCTCGACCACGAGCTCGCGAACCTGCTCCTCCTTGCCGATCCATCCCTGGCCGGTCGGGACGTTCGTGCGGTGCGCGGCGGGACGACGGTGCGTGCCCTTCGCCCGGGCGAGCAAATCCTTCTCTCCGGCCGAATCGGCGATCTCGTCTCGCTCCTCCCGGTCGGCGGCCCTGCCGCTGGCGTCACGACAGAGGGGCTTCGTTGGCCGCTCGTGGCGGCGACGCTGGAGATGGGGCGATCACGTGGTCTGTCCAACGTGGCGATCGCCGCACCAGCATCGGTTCAGATGAGCGGCGGAACTCTGCTCGTCATCGAGACAGCATCGAGCGGGGGGATTTTATGACCACGATCAGCAATGGCGATCGCTGGCGAGTCGTCGACATCGTCGTCGCGGCCGTCATCGCCGTCGCCTTCGGGGTGGTGTTCCTGGCGTGGAACGCGCTCTATGCGGCCACCGGCCCGCTGTTCGCGTTTCTGCCGCCCGCCCAGGCGCTCATGTACGGCATCTGGCTCCTTCCCGGCGTCCTCGTCGCGCTCGTCGTGCGGCGGCCGGGCGCCGCGGTGTTCGGCGGGCTCGTGTCGGCGGCGGTATCGGTCCTGCTCGGTTCGCCCTACGGTGTCGATGCGCTCATCTCGGGAGCCATCCAGGGAGCTGGGGCTGAGCTCGGGTTCGCGCTTGCGCTGTATCGGCGCTGGAACCTGCCGATGGCGATGCTGGCCGGCGCCTTCGCGGGAGTCGCTGCGTCCGTACACGACATCGCCCTCTACTATCCCGACCTCGGTGTCCCCTTCTGGGTCGTCTACGCGGCGGCAACCGTGGTGAGCGGCGTGATCGTGTCCGGCATCGGGTCATGGATGCTGGTCAGGGCTCTCGTGGGCACGGGAGTCCTCAGCGATTTTGCGGCGGGGCGCGAACAGCGCGAGATCTGACCTGCGAACCGCCCAGAATGCGCCGATGCGTGGGGCACGGATCGAGGCTCGGGGTTGGGGCGTCCGGCATCCGGGCCGTCGCGACTGGGCGCTGCGCGGTCTCGACCTGACGATCGAGGCAGGAGAGCGCGTCCTGCTACTTGGTCCGTCGGGCTCAGGAAAGTCCACCCTTCTGAGAGCAATCGCCGGTCTCCTGGACCCGGCCGGGGGCGGCGACACCACCGGATCGTTGCTGGTGGACGGGCTCGATCCGCGCGCGACGCGCGACCGCACCGGGCTCCTGTTCCAGGATCCCGAATCCCAGCTCGTCATGGGCCGCGCCGGCGACGACGTTGCTTTCGGGCTCGAGAACCGACGCGTCCCGACCGATGCCATATGGCCACGCGTGGACGCCGCGCTGGCCGCCGTCGACTTTCCCTACGGGCGCGACCGTCCGACGCATGCGCTGTCGGGTGGCGAGCAGCAGCGCCTCGCCCTGGCCGGGACGCTGGCACTGAGCCCGAGCCTGCTCCTGCTCGACGAGCCCACCGCCAACCTGGATCCGGACGGTGCGACCGAGGTGCGCTCCGTCCTGGGGCGGGTTGTCGAGCGCCTGGGAGCGACGCTTCTCCTGGTGGAACATCGGGTTGCCGAGTCGATGCCGCTCATCGATCGCGTCGTCGTCATCGCCGCCGGCGGCGGGGTGTTCGCCGATGGCGAGCCCGGCGAGGTCTTTCGCGAGCACGGGGCACGCCTCGCCGAAGCCGGCGTCTGGGTGCCCGATCATCCGCCCGCGCCCCCGCCGCGTCGTGAGCGACCGCGCCCGGAGACGCTCGTCATCGCGGCCCACGCGACCTTCCGCTATCCCGGGATCCCCGCGACCGCCGTCGACGGCGTGGAACTGTCGCTGCGATCCGCCGAGGCGCTGGCCATCATGGGTCCGACCGGGAGCGGCAAGTCGACGCTGGCACTGATGCTCGCAGGCCTGCTCGCGCCACGGGCGGGTCGGGTGGTCGCCGGCGAGGCGCTCTGGGCCGGCCACGGGCACGAACAGATATCCCGTTGGCGAGCGCGAGATCTGGTGCGACGGATCGGTACCGTGTTTCAGGATCCCGAGCATCAGTTCCTCACCGGCTCGGTGCGCGACGAGCTCCTGCTCGGTCCACGCCGGGCGGGCATCGGTGTCGTGGAGGCGGCTCGCCGCGCCGATGAGCTGCTCGAGCGCCTGCGGTTGACCCACCTGGCGGCGGCGAACCCGTTCACCCTGTCCGGGGGCGAGAAGCGACGCCTCTCGGTGGCCACGGCGCTGGCGACGGCACCGGCGCTGCTCGTCCTGGATGAGCCCACCTTCGGGCAGGATCGCCGCACGTGGGGAGAGCTGCTGCACCTTCTGGCGGCACTCCGCGACTCGGGCCGAGGCATCGCGTTCGTCACCCATGACCGGGCGTTCGCTCACGCGCTCGCCGACCGCACGTTCCAGCTCGCGGGCCGGCGCTGATGCAGCTCCTGACGCCGATCGTCCCAAACCCTGACGCACCACTGGGCCGCGCCAATCCCGTGGCGAAGCTTGCTGCCGCACTGGTGATCCTCGTCGCCCTCTTCGCCTCGCTCGACGGGGTTACGGCCGCCCTGATCCTGCTCGCGCTCATCGCACTCGTGCCATTCTCGGGGCTGTCGCCCCGGACACTCGTGGGCCGGACCTGGCCGGTTGGCATTGCCGCGATCTCGATCGGAGTTTTCAACGTCCTCTTTGCCAGCGAGCAGCTCGGGGCGACCGTCGTGGAGCTCGGCCCTATCCGGATCGGCGCCGAGACCATGGCCAACGGGTTTGGGCTTGGGTTGCGGCTGCTGGCGATCGCGCTGGCTGGCTTGCTGGCCACCGCCACGAGCGATCCGATCGACCTGGCCGACGCGCTGGTCCAGCAGCTCAGGGTGTCGCCGCGTTTCGCGATCGGCGTCCTGGCCGGGCTGCGCCTGCTTCCGCTTCTCGCCCAGGAGTGGAACATCCTCGGCATGGCGCGGCGGGCGCGAGGCGTCGAGGCGGGCCGCTCGCCGATCGCAGCGGTTCGTCTTTTCGCCGGCCGGCTCCTGTCACTGCTGGTTGGCGCCGTTCGGCGGGGATCCCGCATGGCGCTGGCCATGGAGGCGCGCGGCTTCGGCGCGTTGCCCTGTCGCAGCGTTGCGCGACCGCAGCCGATGCGGCCCGGCGACTGGCGATGGATCATCGGCGCACTCCTGTTGGCCGCCGCCGCCATCGGCATCAGCCTGGTGCTCGGCACGTGGCGCCCCCTGTTCGGCTGATCGGTCCTCCGATCGATATTTCGGTCGTTCCCGGCCCGATGGGGCCATTCAGGCCGGCTCTCTCCGATATATCGGAGAGGCGCACGCACGCGAGCTGCCCCACCGGTGCGCTCAAGTCGGTGGTCAACCTATACATCGGCCGTTTCCAGCGTGGCGGCAGTCCGAACCATGTTGGAGGGCGGCACAAGGCGTTGGAGGTCCACCGCTCAGGTGGCCAATGCCACGTACCAACCACCGTCAGCATAGGACCGAAATGGCTCGGGTTAGGCCGGAGCAGAGGCCCCGCTGAGCGTGAATCGCGCGTCGCAGGGTGCACAGGACGGCGGCGCACCTGCCTACGCCAACGGTGGTTGGTAGGTGGCACGAGCCAAGCCGGTCCGACCAGTCGCAGGGACCGGTCGAGCACGACGGTGACGGTCAGCGCGCGATCGCCTTCGCCGCGCTTCCGAGAAACGGGTCGAGCCAGGTCCGGGCGTGGGTGACCCCCACGTAGCGGGCGGGGTCGAACGGCACAAGGGAGAGGGTGCGAGCCGCTCCGGTGGCGATCAGCTCGGCGAGGAGCAGGCCGAGCACCGGGGCGTATGGGTGCCCATGCCCGGTGAGGCCGGCTGCCACGAACGCTCCGGGTAGAGGAGTCCCGTCCTCCGCCGGCAGCGGACCTGCCATCGGGATCTCGAGCGAGGCGAAGTCGAGCAGCCCTGCCCAGCAGCGGATGATCCGGGCGTCTCGGAGCACCGGATGGAGCCGCGCCAGGAGCGCTGCCAGGCGAGGAGCCGCCTGGGGTCGCACGCGGGTCGAGTAGGAGCCGATGCCCATCTCGTCATCGGCGACCGCATAGCCGCCGACCACGACCTCGCCCGTTCGCATCTGCCGCCAGTACTCGTTGCACTGGTTGGTCTCAAAGCCGGGTGCGCCGATGCTCATTGGAAGCATTTCGGTCACGCAGACCGTCTCGCGAATCGGTGTCAGGTTGGCCGCGAGGTGCGGGGCCAGCGCCGGCGTCCACGCGTTGGTTGCGAGCAGGACCGCACCGGATGCGACCTTGCCATGGGACGTCGCGACGCCCGTGACGCGACCACCCGACGCGAGAATCTGTTCCACGCGTACACCGGTCACCACCGTGCCGCCCATGGCGCGGGTCGCCTCGAGGAGGGCATAACAGAGTCGAAACGGGTTGAGCTTCGCGTCTCCGGGCGTCCACTTCGCGGCGCGCACCTCCTCGACCGCCAGGCCCACGGCCAACTCGCGCAGCTCGGCGGGGTCATCCACCACCCGGACACTCAATCCCTCGGCGGATTGGACGTGCGCGGCGAGCCGGATGTGGGCCTCCTCGGCCTCGTCGAGTGCCAGGTCCAGTGATCCGAAGCGGTCCCACTCCATGCCACCCGCCAGCTCCGCATCCCAGGCCTCGATCATGTCGAGCGAGCGGGTCGTGTAGTCGAGGATCGAGCGTCCACCCGCCTCCTGCACGATCCGCGTGACACGGGGAAAGTGCCCGCCCAGGCCAGCCAGCGCCATCCCGGCGTTTCGTCCGGATGCTCCGGACGCCGGAGCGTTGGCCTCGATCACCAGCGGGCGCATCCCGGCATGGGCCAGGTGATACGCGGCCGATGCGCCCAGCATGCCGCCGCCGATCACGATCACCTCCGCGGTAACCGGCAGCACGGCGCGAGGATCCGCTGCGAACGGCACGGGTTCGGGTTCCGGGCTGAAGACGGGCTGAGGGTGCGTCATTGGGTGGTTCCGAGCGTACCATCGGGCCGATGACAACGACCGAGGAGCTCCGCTTCCGCGCCGGCGACCTCTCGCTGGCTGCCACGCTGAGCCTCCCGGACGTGGAGGGCAGGATGCCGTGGGCGCTGCTCGTGCCCAGCTGGCTGCCCCGCAACCGCGACGGCTCGTGGGATCGCGCGGGGCATCCGGCCTGGTATGCGCGGGCGCCCGCCGACAACCCGGACGGACTCTTCGTACGGTTGGCGGTTGCGCTGGCGGAGCACGGCGTCGCCACCCTGCGCTATGACCCGCGCGGGTGCGGCGAATCGACCGGCAGCTGGGAGGGGAGCGACCTGTTCAGTCGCATCGACGACGCTCGTGACGCCATCGGCGCAATGCGCTCGCGCGGCGACCTCGATCTGCGACGTACCGCCATCGTCGGGCACGGCGAGGGTGCGGTGATCGCGCTCAGCGTGGCGATCGGCGACCCGGCGATCGGCGCCGTGGGGCTGATCGGCGCATCGGCTCGAGGCTTTCGCGACGTGCTCCGCCGCGGCGTCGCGGAGCGAAGTCGAACCGGACAGGATCGCGAGCACCCCATCATCGGGCCCCTGGACCGAGGAGCCGAGGAGCTGATCGAGCGCGCGCAGCGGCGCGAACCGGCGCTCACCCTCGATGCGGGCGGCGTCGACACGGACCTCAACCTCGCCGCATGGGAACAGGCGTTCCACACGCCACCGCTTGCCCTCGCGACCATGCTCCACCGCCATATCGTGCTGGCGCATGGCACCGCGGACGCCTGGTCGGATCCCGATGAGTCTCGAATCCTGGCGCAGGTCCTGACCGACGCCGGCAACGATCCGGTGCTCCAGCTCGTGGACGGTGCGGGGCATGACCTTATCGAGGCCGATGAGGCTGCCATCGCAGCCTTCGCAGAGTCTCTCGTAAGCCGGATGGAGCCACGCGAGCTGCCGCCGGTCCTGTTGGCGATCGAGGGCATGGGCTGATCACCCGGTAGACTTGCGCCATGACCCGACCCGTTGCCGGTGATGCGGCACCCACGTTCGAGATGAGCGCGGACGACGGCAGCCTGGTTTCGAGCGCGACGCTCGCAGGGTCCCGCTACGTCCTCTACTTCTATCCGAAGGACGACACTCCCGGGTGTACCACCCAGGCGTGCGGACTGCGCGACGGCTGGTCACGCGTGGCGGAAACCGGCGCCGAGATCTTCGGGGTATCGCCGGACAGCGTGAAGAGCCACGAGAGGTTTCGCGACAAGTACAAGCTGCCGTACCGGCTCCTGGCGGACGAGGGGCACCGGGTCGCGGAGGCATTCGGCGTGTGGGTCGAGAAGTCCCGCGCCGGCCGGACATGGTTCGGGACCGAACGGACGACTTTCGTCATCGGCGCCGATGGACGCATCGAGCATGTCCTCCCGCAGGTCAAGCCCGACGCCCACGTGGACGAGCTGCTCGAAGCGCTCGCAGCATGAAGGAGCCCTCGGTCTGGGCAGCCAGCGCGGTCGTCGCGTCGGCACTCCTGCTGGTCGTGCTCATGGTGATGGCGCTCGCCGTCCTGATGGACCCGATCCCGTGATCTGGGTGCTCACCGCCCTGGCCCTCGTTCTGTGGCTCACCGGCGTGATCCTGCGCCTGGGCCAATGGGTAAACCTGTTTCTTCTCCTCGCCGCCGTGCTGTTGGTCTACCAGGTGATCGAGGATCGTCGTCCGCGTAGCGAGTGAGCTCTCGCTCGCTCGGCTGGCACGCAATCTGCGTTGCCCTTCCCTCGGAAAACGACACAGTGAGGTAATTCGATGCTCTGGACGATCATCGTCATTCTGCTGGTCCTGTGGCTGTTGGGGCTCCTGACCGGCGCGGTGGGGAACCTTATCTGGCTCGTGCTCGTGATTGCCGCCATCGTGCTGGTATTCCAGCTTCTCAGCGGTCGACGCAGCGTCTGAGCCCATTAATGCGCCGGCCGACGCGATCCCCGTGATCGACCGGGGGGAGCGGCCGGCGCACCGGGAGGCCGCGGTGCCCGCCTTGCGACCGATGAGCTGTCATGCCC
>JALZJE010000169.1 GCA_030859955.1 Chloroflexota bacterium
CAACTACCGAGCCATGTTGACCGTCCGCAGTTGGAAGGAGCAGCCGCTCAACGTCGAGAGGGTCCTCGAACTCCATCGGATCGTGACTGCGGACACGCTTGATGATCCGAGCGCCGCCGGGCGCTTCCAGCGGGTCGATGACGACAGGGTCACCGTAGTCGATCCAAGTGGAGAAGTCGTGTTCAGGCCGCCGCCGGCCGACCAGCTAGAAGAGCGGGCGGCGGCGATGGTGGACTTTGCGAACGGTGGCGGCGTCGACGGCTTCATCCATCCGGTCATGCGGTCTGTCCTGCTCCACTTCTGGTTGGCTCACGACCATCCATTCGAGGACGGAAACGGACGAACAGCACGTGCGTTGTTCTATTGGTCGATGCTGCGCAGCGGCTACTGGCTCACAGAATTCCTTTCGATCTCGCGGATCCTCCGTCAAGCGGCCATGCAATACGGTCGCTCTTTCATTTACACCGAGACCGACGAGCGAGACACCACGTACTTCGCTCTCCACCAGCTGCGGGTGATTCTCAGGTCGGTCGAGGAGCTCCGCGAATACCTTCGCCGCAAGATGAAGGAGACGCGCGAGCTCGAGCGCGCCCTGCGCCGGTCTGACCTCAACCATCGACAACTTGCTGTGATCGGACATGCACTGCGGCACGGCGATGCGGACTACACGTTCCGCTCGCACCAGCGCAGTCATGGAGTCGTCTATCAATCGGCTCGGAGTGATCTGCTGGACCTTGAGAGGCGTGGCCTGGTATTGCGGCGGGCGGCCGGACAGACGTATCACTTCAACCCGGCGCGTGACCTGGAAGAGCGACTTCAAGCGCTCGAGGGTTATCAGGAAGCGGACGAGATCCTCGCAAAGCCCCAGAAGCCATCGGACCGTCCTGGCCGGACTTCATAACCGACCGCGACCCGGCAGCGCCCGGCACTAAACTTGTGATGGTGCGACTGCAATGCTGAGTGAGCGGGACGGCCTCTACGGGGCCATGGAGTTCCGCTTCGAATGGCGGAAGTACCAGCGCATGGTGCTCAATCTGTTCGAAGTCACCCTCACCGGCCATCCCGTCGAGCCGGGCCTGGTCGAGATCGAGGGCGAAGGCGGTGCGTGGCGGCCACGTCATTACGTGGCGGTCGTCACCAACCTTCTGGAGCGCGGCGTGACGCGCTGTGTGGTCGGGACTCGCGGCCTTCTCGGCGAGGGCTGGGACAGCCTGAGCCTGAACACCCTGATCGACCTCACTACCGCCGGCACCTACGCCAGCGTGAACCAGATCCGTGGTCGATCCATCCGCCTGGATCCGGGTGACCCGCACAAGGTCGCCAACAACTGGGACCTCGTCTGCTACGAGCCCGCCCTTGATGAGGGCGATCGGGACCTGGAGCGGCTGACGAGCAAGCACCAGCACACCTGGGGCCTCGACGGAGCAAGGGATCCCAGCACGGGCGTCCGCTGATGGCGGAGTCCTCTACGACGACCTTCCGGAGGAGCAGTGGGTGGTGCAGCGTGAGGCCATGTACCGGTGCGGCGTTCGGTTCCCCGTGCACCCGATGTTCTATGAGCCGCCTACCGACGACCAACTGAGTCGCCTGACGATATGGCGGAATGGGATCGGTTGAGCGTGGCCTGTCCCCAGGTGCCGCCGTTCGAGGTCATGTATGGCGATGCCGTCAGCCCCGACGGCGACTAACTACCGCCGGACGCACCGGAGCCACGCGTGTCGGGAACCCCCGGGGCTCGCTAGAGGCCCTCCAGGCCCTTATCGGTTTCGTCCATCAGCTTAGTGGCGTCCGGCATCTGGATCCCCGGCATGCCGCCCGACATGGGGCCAAACGGACCCTGTCCCAGTTCGACCATGACGCCATCGACGGTCGCAGCGAGATGGCGGTAGATCGTTCGGAACCGCCGCAACGTGTCCGCATCGCTGGGAGAGTTGAACGCCGCCATGTTGTACGCCAACTCAATCAGCTTCGTGTGATAGCCGAATGGATCCACGTTCACTCCTCCTGAGATCGACAAGCCGATTGACTGCACCGCGGCATGGTAGCCGAGCCGCCGGCCGGCCCCATCGGCACCAGAAGACTGTTGTCCCCATGCGATACTGACGCATGCCCGTCCGCACCGTCATCGAACACGGGCCCAAGGAGAAGCGGTCGGTGGCCTTCACCATCGACTGGCCAGGGTGGAGCCGCGGCGCCAAGACCCCCGAGCTCGCCCTGGAGACGCTCGAGTCGTATCGCGAGCGCTACCGGTCGGTCGCGAGCCTCGCCGGGATGGCGCACGAGTTCGACGCCGCTGGGCCGCTCGAGATCGTGGAGGACAAGATCGGTACGGGCTCGACCGACTTCTGGGGCATCTCCTTCTCGCCATCCGCGACCGAGCAGGGGCCGATGAGCGAGGCGGAACTCGAGCGCGCGATCACGTTGTTGCGGGCCTGCTGGGCGTTCTTCGACGGCGTCGCGGCGCGGGTCTCGCCGGAGATGCGCAAGGGGCCGCGCGGGGGAGGACGGGATCGCGACCAGATCATCCGCCATACCATCCGCACCGAGAGCGAGGACTTCGCGAAGCAGGTGGGCTTGCGCATCACGGAGGGTGCGGCGCTCACCCCGGACG
>JALZJE010000184.1 GCA_030859955.1 Chloroflexota bacterium
GAGGTAGCGGGCACCCATGCCGGCCACGTTGTCGAGTAGCCCTCGCGCTGGGGACGATAGGTAGAAGCCGCTCAGCTCCTGGTCACCGTCCAACGGCCCGGGGCCATCGCGGGGGATGATGGTGAGGCCGGGCAGGACGAGGGGACGCGGCCTGGGGTGGTCGATGTACAGGTGGCCATCCGGGTCTGGACTTCCCGACTTCGCGGTGCGGTCGACGATGACCGCGCCGGGGAACTGCTTCGTGAGCACCTGGATCCAGTTGCGACGCACCACGGTGGCGTCCGGGTCCTGTGACGGCGTGTAGATGCCACGCGCGATCCGCCGTAGACGACCTGCCTTCGTGGCATTCGAGAGCGTGGCCAGGCGCCAGTCGGCGGCGAAGGTGATGTCGGGCCAGGTGATCGTTCTGGGCATCAGCGATTCCTCAGACGCGTCGCCAGGAGCAAGGTAAGGTGACGTGGGGTTATGTTACCTCATAGTGGTGCATACCGTAAGGAGGCTCTGCATGCTTGCGGTATAGTCAGCTGTGCAGCTGCGGGAGGGGTAATAACCTGGCGAGACGCTTACGGTACAGGCCGCACGGCGCGAGCCCTCGCGATAAGCAGGGCGCGGTTCCACCAGGTCTTGTACGGCCGCTCGGCGAAGAGCGCCAGGCAGCGCATGCCGGGCACGGGTGGCCGCTCGACCAGCCGGGATCGACCCACCATCCGCTCATCACCCGATCGGCCGGATCACAGCACGCTGCATGCCGCGAACGCGACGAAGATGATCGCGAACAGCAGGAGAGGCAGCTGCACGAAGAAGACGAATAGCCCCTTGACCACCTCACCGGCGGAGGGCCCGGCCACCGGACGGCTCGAGTCCTGGGGCTGATCGTACTCTTCGAACTCGATTCGATCGTCCATCAGCCCTCGCAGCCACCCAGGCTGATGCGGCCCGCCCGCGTTCCGTTCATGTCCCGATGTTGGCCCTGCGTCGTGCCAGCTAGGTTGGCACGACCGTCGCTGTTTCGACGCCACAACAGTTGCGACGCCGCACGCGTAGGTTCCCTACCTCCTGAGTCGGCTCGGGGCATCTGATGCCCCGACCCGACTCACTACAAGGGAGTCGGGTCAGCAGCAGCAGCCGAGTACCCGTCGACGAACAGCTCGGCCCGCGTCCAAGGCGGCCCGAAGGCAGCCGTTCCAGCCCCTTGACAGAGGCGCACGCAGGGGCCGATAGTGCAACTCGCCTGCACTTAGAGTGCAGAACGACTGCACCACGGAGACTCATCCTTTGGCCGTCCTGTTCCGCACAGAACCGATGCAGCGGATCATCGGCTTGCTGTACCTGAGTCCTGACCGCGAGATGGGCCTGTCCGAGATCGCCGCTTCACTGGAAGACGTGGCTGCCCGCCGGACGGTGATCTACGCGCTCGATCAGCTGGTGTCCGAAGGCTACGTCGAGAAGCTGCACGCTGACACGCCCCGGCCCACCTACCGTGCCGATCGCGCCAACTACCTCTTTGACGAGCTCCGTTCCGTGTCACTCAAGACGCTGGGCGGCTTCTCGGCATTGAGCGACGCGCTCGCGACGGACCCCAACGTCCTGGCGGCTGCGGTCTATGGATCGTTCGCCAAGGCCACGGCTCGGGCTACGAGCGACATCGATCTGCTCTTGGTGGTCGATGACCCCACGGCCCCTGCGATGGACGACCTCACTCGCGCCATGGACGAGGCGGCGGCCAGCCTCGGCCGGCATCTGAACGTGCGCAGTTACGGCGCCAACGAGTTCCGGCAGAAGCGAAGTGCTCCTTTCCTGTCGCGCGTCCTCGCGGAGCCCATCGTCGTGCTGAAGGGCAAGCTGTAGCGTGGCTCGCTATCGACCGACCGAAGCCGATCTCGCGCAACGACTGGCCAAGTCGGGCTATGCGTTCGACGACGAGACCGTTCCCGACCGCATCCGCATCCTGCTCGAGATGTGTCAACGAGACCTGACCGCTGCTCGCGTCCTCCTGGATGACCCCTCCGGTGTCCTGGGGGATCAGGCACTCCAGCATCTTGAGGAAGTCGGGATGAGGCTGGGTGAAGCGCTGGCATTCGGGCTCGGATATCGCTTGGAGGACAACTCAGCGGGATATCACCGTCGGGCCATCGCGGTCCTTATCGATTACGCAGCTGTCCACATGCCCGCCGCGGCGGCGGGAGCTCGCGAGTTCGACCGGATTCGTCGAGAGCGCAGCTCCGTGAAATACCCCGATGACCTGCTCGACTACGAGCCCACCACGGACGCCGACGCACGCCGCTGGCTGACCACAGCCACGGCCGTCTTCACGGCGATCTCACCCGAGCCCATGCGCCAGTACCGGCAACGCCACGGCCGGTAAGCCTTGGTCGAGCCTAACTCGAAAGCGCCTTCTGAAATGCCGCCTTTGCCCGGTCATCGCGCACCACGAACACGATGCGCTCGAGGCGCCTGTCGCGGACCGCGAATGCCTTAGCTTCACCGACCATCAGGCGCGCGGCCTGTTCCAATGCGAACCCGCCTACACCGGTGCCCATGGCTGGCAGCGCGACCGATCGGGCGCCCACCTCCGCCGCGCACACCAGAGCCGAGCGAGTGGCCGAGGCGATGAGCTCGGCGGACGTCCGCAGGTCGGGCCCCATCGTTGCCGCGTGGATGACCGAGCGGATGGGCTCGGGCAGCCGGCCGGCGCCGGTCGTGACCGCCTGACCGGGCTCGATCGGTCCCTGCGCCATCGCCTCGCGCTCGATCGACTCGCCGCCCTCGGACTTGATGGCGCCAGCCACCCCGCCGCCCATCCACAGCTCCGAGTTCGCCGCATTCACGATGGCCTCGGTCGGCGCCCCCGTGATCGACCCGACGGTGACCTCGATGACGGTCGGCCGCTCCACCGCGCGCGGCTCGCTGCCCTCAGTTGGTCGTGCCATCGTTCACCTCCCCCGTCCGGATCGCCACCATTCGCCTCCGCACATGTTCCGCCTTCCACCAAATAGGGCAGGCCCTGCAGCGACCGTGGGAAGCCGACCCAAGCACTTGATGCCCGACCCGACTCGCGAAGGAAGGAGCCGTGCTTCGCGCCCGCCGGTCCCGCCCACCGGTCCGGCCGCCCGCCGCGGCGAAACGGGTGCACCATCTCGCCATGTCGACCCGCATCCCCGCGCTCGGTCCACGTGGTGAGGGCTGGGTCACGGCGCAGTTCATGCTGTTCCTGCTCATCGGCGGCGTGGGAGTGATGGAGCTGGGACGTGCGCCCTGGTCGACACCGGTCGGCCTCGCCGCGGCCGCGGGCGGTCTCGCCTTCATCGTGCTCGGTCTGGCCTTCGCCATCCGCGCCATGGTCGATCTCCGTGAGGGTCTCACGCCGTTTCCTCGCCCGGTCGAGGGCGCCCCGCTCGTGGTGAGCAGCGCCTACCGCCGAGTAAGACACCCGATCTACTGCGGTGTGCTGCTGGCGGCGCTCGGCTGGGCGCTGCTGACGACCTCACTGTTGGTCCTCGGCTTGACCGCCCTCCTGACCGTCTTGCTCGACCTCAAGTCGCGCCGTGAGGAAGCGTGGCTCCTGCAGGCTTACCCGGAGTACGAGGCCTATCGCGCGCGCACCAGGCGCTTCATCCCGGGCATCTACTGAAC
>JALZJE010000299.1 GCA_030859955.1 Chloroflexota bacterium
GACCTCGGTCGTGACGGCACGCCCATCCTGCGCGACCCCACGCCGATCAGCCACGCCGACCACGTGGTGGTCGAATCCACTTACGGCAACCGCGAGCATGATCCGCACGAAGAGGCGATCGAGGAGCTGGTCGCCGCCATCAGCGAAGTGAGCTCGGACGAGGGCGTGCTCCTGGTGCCCGCCTTCGCCATCGGCCGCACCCAGGAGGTCATCTGGGTCCTCGACCAGCTCGTGCGCGACGGCCGCATCCCTCGCGTGCCGCTCTATCTCGACTCTCCGATGGCATCACGAGCGACCAGTGTCTACCACGACCACCCCGAGACCTACGACGAGGAAACGGGCACGCTCCTGCGGTCGGGCGACTCACCGCTCGAGTACCCGGGCCAGCAGTTCACCGATACCGTCGAGGAGTCGAAGTCGATCCGGCACGCAACCCGGCCGATCATGGTCGTCGCCAGCTCCGGCATGCTCACCGGCGGCCGGATCATGCATCACCTCAAGGACTTCCTGCCCGATCCGAAGTGCACGCTCCTGTTCATCGGCTACCAGGGCGAAGGGACGCTGGGTCGTCGCCTCCAGGACGGCGGGAAGACTGCGCGCATCGACGGGCAGGAGATCGACGTCCGCTGTCGGGTTCGCTCGATTTCCGGATTCTCGGCGCACGCCGACCAGCACGAGCTCGAGGCATGGCTGGGCCACTTCGGTGCAGATGGCAAGCCGAAGACCGTCTTCATCGTGCACGGCGATCCCGACGCGGCCGAGCCTTTCGCCGCACGCATTCGATCCGAGATGGGCCTGGACGCCGTCATCCCCAAGCACCGCGAGTCGGTGACATTGTCCTGAGCCTGCGGATGGCGGCTCCTGTGACCGCCCGCATCACTGGCAGTGATGGTGGGCACCGGATTCCCTGGGTCGCGGCCGGTTCGGCGGCGGTTGATCACTGGCAGTGATGGGCGGCACCTCATCCGGCGGCTCGCACTCGCCGCGCACGCCGCCGGCGAGCCATATACGGTCCATGATCGCTGGCAGTGATGGCAATGGACGCAACTCCGGCGGCGGGGCTCGCCGCAGCCTCCAGCACGGGTAGGATCAACGCATGGTCATGAGCGAGCGACCCGTTATCGGCTTTTTGACCGACTTCGGCCTGGACGGAGCGGCGGCGACCTGTCGCGGGGTCATGCTGGGCATCTGCCCCAATGCGCAGATCGTCGATATCTCGCACACCGTGCGGAAGTACGCAATCCGCGACGGCGCCTTCATCCTTCGAGCGGCGCTGCCGTTCATGCCGGTGGGCGTCCACGTCGGAGTCGTGGATCCCGGCGTTGGCACGGAGCGCCGCCCGATCGCAATCCGGACCGCTCGTGGCGACGTGCTCATCGGTCCCGACAACGGCCTGCTCATGCCCGGGGCCGATGCGCTGGGCGGTGCCGCCACCGCGCGCGAGCTGACAAACCGCGACCTGTGGCTGCCGTCAACGACGGCCACCTTCCACGGACGGGACATGTTTGCGCCGGTCGCGGCGCACCTGGCCGCGGCGGATGCTGAGGTCGACAGTGTCGGGCCCGAGATCCCGGTCGGGGACCTGGTGCGGCTGGCGGCCGCCGAGGCACGCACGGAGCGCGGCCGGCTCGCCACCGAGGTGACGTACATCGACAGCTTTGGCAACCTGCGCCTGGCCGGCGGACGAGGCGACCTCATGACGGCATTCAGCAGCATGGTCGAGGGCGATCGGTTCACCGTTCGCATCGGCGCAAATCCGTCGGAGCTTGCCGTCTTCGTGCGCAGCTTCGGACACGCGCCGGTCGGAGCGACGGTCCTGTACGTGGACTCCACGGGCGACTTGGCCGTCGCCGATAACCAGGCCGATCTCGCCCGCCGGGTCGGTGCCGAATCGGGCACCGCGGTGGTAATCGAGCCGAGCTGATCGAGTTCGGCGATCAAGCGGCTACACTCTCGCACGTTCGGTACACACACAGGGAGCGCAACGCAGATGTCCAGGGTCCTCCGAGCAGGCGCCATCACGGCGATCGTCGTGCTTCTCGCGGCGTGCACCAGCGACGGCGGCGCAAGTGCCGACCCGTCTCAATCGACCGAGGCGTCCACACAGGAATCAATTGGCGGCAGCGCCAGCATCGCGCCGTCGGCCTCCGCGGCCGGCGATAACTGCACGGCGGACGAGATCGAGACCGTGAACGAAGGCCGCCTGACGATCGGCACCGACAACCCCGCCTTCCCTCCCTACTGGGATCCGCCGGCGGATGGCGAGACCGCGACCGACCCCTGGGAGCTCGGCGACCCGACGAACAAGCGTGGATTTGAGGGCGCGGTGGCATGGGCCGTCGCCGAGCAGATGGGCTTCGGCGACGACGAGGTGGACTTCATCCCCGTGCCGTTCGACGTCTCCTTTGCACCGGGCGAGAAGGATTTCGACTTCTACCTTGCCCAGGTCTCCTTCAACGAGGAGCGTGCCGAGGTCGTGGACCTGAGTGACGGGTACTTCTTCTCGAACCAGGCACTGGTCGCGAATGCGGACACGCCGATCACGGAGGCGGCCTCCATCGCCGATCTCGCCGAGTACCGCCTGGGCGTCCAGGTCGGAACGACCAGCCTGAGCTACATCGAGGAAGAGATCCAGCCGACCACCGAGGCATCGGTCTTCAACTCGAACGATGCGGCGATCGCCGCACTGAACGCGGACCAGGTCGACGGTATCGTGGTCGACCTTCCGACGGCCTTCTTCATCACGGCCGCGCAGATGGAGAACGGGACGATCGTGGGGCAGTTCCCTCCCGCCGGCGACGAGCAGGAATTCTTCAGCCTGGTGCTCGAGCAGGGCAGCGCGCTCACCTATTGCGTCAACGTGGCGATCGCCACGCTCGAGGCCAGCGGCGACCTCGACGCGATCACGCAGGAGTGGATGTCGGAAAACGCAGGCGCGCCGCTGCTCGAATAGCACTCCATGATTGACGGGACGCCGGGCGAGTCCGGCGCCATCCCACCTCCCCATGCTGCTCGGGAATCACGCCTGCTGCTCGGTGGATCAGGCGGCCGCGCTGTGGCGGTCGCGCTCGTCAGCTCGATCATCGTGTTCGGCCTGCTCGGATGGGTGGCCGTCAACGCGCCGGGTTGGGATCAGGTGCAGCGCCAATTCTTCGACGGCGAGAATTTCGCGCGGTCGGCGCCCGGCATCATCGCCAAGTTCGAGGTCAACGTCCGCCTCTTCCTGATCGCCGAGGCGCTCATCTTGGTTTTTGGTCTCGTGCTGGCCGTCCTGCGCGGCCTCCCCAGTCCCGTTTTCTACCCGATTCGTCTCATCGCCACCGTCTGGGTCGACCTGTTCCGGGCGCTGCCGGGCGTGCTGGTCATCTACGTATTCGGCTTCGGCATCCCGGGTCTGCGGATTCCCGGCGTCCCGAACGACCCGTTCTTCTGGGGCGTCGTGGCGCTCACGCTCGTCTACTCGTCGTACGTGTCCGAGGTCTACCGCGCCGGCATCGAATCGGTGCACCCCAGCCAGGCGGCGGCGGCCCGCTCACTCGGCCTGTCGCAGTCGCAGGCGCTGCGCTTCGTCGTGCTGCCGCAGGCCGTCCGCCGCGTCATCCCGCCGCTGCTGAACGATTTCATCGGCCTCCAGAAGGACACCGTGCTGGTCTCCTTCATCGGCGTGGTGGAGATCTTCAGACAGTCGCAGATTCGTTCATCCGCTTCCTTCGACTTCACGCCGTACATGGTGACCGCGCTCGTGTTCCTGGTCGTCACCATCCCGCTCGCACGCGTGACGGACTGGCTCGTGGCGCGCGAGCGCGACAAGCGATATGCCGGCGCGGTACGCGCAGCGGGGGCCAGATCACGCCGCGGACGCCTGTGGACCGGTCGGAGATGACGGCGCCGCTGATCGTCGAAGGGCTCCACAAGTCGTTCGGCGCGCTCGAGGTGCTGAAGGGCATCGACCTCGAGGTGGCGGAGCACGAGGTCGTGTGCCTCATCGGCGCATCCGGATCCGGCAAGTCGACGCTGCTGCGCTGCATCAACCTGATCGAGCCGATCGACGCCGGCCGCATCGTGGTCGAGGGGGAAGAGATCACCGCCCGCGGCGTGGATGTCGATCGGATCAGGCGACGGATCGGAATCGTGTACCAGGCGTTCAACCTGTTCCCGCACATGTCGGTCCTCGACAACGTGACGCTGGCTCCACGCCAGGTCCTGCGCCGATCACGAGTCGAGGCAGAGGGCCAGGCGACGACGCTGCTCGAGCGCTTCGGATTGGCCGATAAGCGCCTCGACTATCCGGACCGGCTGTCGGGCGGACAGCAGCAGCGCGTGGCCATCGTTCGCGCGCTCGCCATGCAGCCGGACCTGCTCCTGCTGGACGAGGTGACGAGCGCGCTCGACCCGGAGTTGATCGCCGAGGTGCTGAGCGTGATCCGCGAGCTCGCCAACGACGGCATGACGATGGTCATCGCCACGCACGAGATGAGCTTCGCCCGCGACATCGCCAGCCGAATCGTCTTCCTCGATGAAGGCCGCATCCTGGAAGAGGGACCACCGGAGCGGATCTTTCGCGAGCCGGGGCAGCCCCGCACGCGCGAGTTCCTTCAACGCATCATCGAGGCGGGCAGGCTCTAGGCACGCAGCGATGTGGACACCCCGTGGATAAGCCGCGCTCGAGTACGAATATTCGTGGAGAAACCCGGTAGGCGAGCCGTCGGTAGGCCCCTATTGTTGTTCTTGTCCCGGAGGAGTCCGTGGACCCAGAGATTGCATCAACGGGTCCCGTGGTTCCTTCGGGACATTTCAATGCGCCGCGCCGAAGCCTGCGCCCTGACCGTCAGCCCCGCAGCAGATAGCCTCGGAAGCGCGGACG
>JALZJE010000307.1 GCA_030859955.1 Chloroflexota bacterium
GCGTCGAGGGCTGGAAGCGCCAGCTGCTTACGCTGTTCAGCGATGACGCCGGACCCACCGTCGGGCTCATCGCCGCCGGCGAGCTGGAGCTGGCGGGGGATAACACCTACCACCTGCCGCACGTGCCGGTGTGGCAACGCGGACCAATGGTGGTCATCGGCGACGCTGCCCACGCTCCCTCGCCAACCTCGGGCCAGGGGGCGGCGATGGCAGCTGAGGATGGCGTCATCTTGGCCAAGGCGCTGCGCGACCTGCCCTCCATCCCCGATGCGCTGGCCGCCTACGAGCGCCTGCGCCGCAAGCGCGCGGAGAAGATCGTCGCCTACGGGGCGCGCACCGGAAGCGTCAAGATGCCGGGCACGGTGGGCCGTGCCGTGCGAGACCTGGCGCTGCGCCTTGCCTTTCGCGTCTTCGTAACGGAGCGCTCGATGGCCTGGATCCACGATCACCGGGTGGCGTGGCATCGGCCACTGGCGTCGGGCTCCGCCAACCCGGCTCGCTCGGCGTCAACGTGAGCGGCATGTACACCTGGATTGTGCTGGCCCACATCATCGGCGCCTTCACGTTCGCGCTCGGCCACGGAGCATCCATGATCGTCGCCTTCCGCTTGCGCGGTCAGCGTGACCGAGGCCGGATCCGCGAGTTGCTCGCGCTGTCGCAGGCAGGGACCGGCATCACGTACCTCGGGCTCGCGGTCCTGCTGGGCGCCGGCATCGCGGCGGGCTTCGTGGGCGGCCACTGGGGACGGCTGTGGATCTGGGCCGCGCTGGCTATCCTGCTGGGCGTGATGGTGGTGATGTATGCGGTCGCGTCGCCCCATTACGGTCGGATGCGAGCGGCGGCGGGGTTGCCGGGCTACGAGGCGCACGCCGCCGGCTTCCAGCCGCCAGCCGACCCCGACCAGCTGCCGATCCTGGTCGATTCCCACAAGCCCCGTGGTCCTCGCTGCGGTCGGCGGCGTCGGACTGCTGGCCATCGTGTACCTCATGGTCGTCAAGCCGTTCTAGGTGTCATGCAGACGTCCGCCGCCGCGCGGCCCCATTCGCTGGCAGGCGGGGCTCCAGCTGGCCGCCGGCAAGAGGGAGAATTGGCCGATGAGCAGGTCACTGATGGCCGATGCGTTCGGTCATCACGTGTTGGCCCCGCAGCTACTGATCGATACGGGTCCCGAACCGCCAGCCATCGATGCGTGGGACTACACGCTCCACGACGGACGGGTCCTCGAAGTCCGGGCTGGCTCCTGATCGGCACCGAACGACGCGCGCTACGGACGGTGCAACGCACGGCAGACAGCCAGAGTAGCGGCAGCGTGT
Organism: Chloroflexota bacterium; assembly: GCA_030859955.1. GTDB lineage: Bacteria > Chloroflexota > Limnocylindria > QHBO01 > QHBO01 > JACDBZ01. The sequence continues at coordinate 1,314 of JALZJE010000307.1, forward strand.
CACTGCCGCACAACCCACTCAGCGGGGTCACCCGCGACGTGCGGCGCGAGGCCGGTGGCATCCGGAAGGTGCTCAGCCGGCGGCGCGACGCGCCCCCGCACTGGGCGGCTTCCGACGAGCCGCGGCACTGGAACTACTGGCTGCGCGAGGCTTTCGTGTACTCGACCGGGCTGCCCGCGCGCGGTGCGCCGAGACTGATCGATATCGCCACCGTCGGCGACGATGTGGAGCTGCTGCTGGAGGAGGTCAGCGGGCGCCACGGTGCGACCTTGACGGTCGCCGACCTCGAGGCGACCGCCGAGGTCCTGGGTCGCTCACAGGGGCGAGCGCAGCTGCCCTCGGAGCCGTGGCTGAGCCACGGCTTTGTGGCTGCCTACAGTGGCTCGCGCCCGGTGGACTGGAGCCTGTTGGACTCTGCCGAGCGGTGGGAAGCGCCGCTCATGCGTGCCCATTTCCCGGCGCCCCTGCGCGACGGGCTCCTGCGGATGCACGAGGAGCGCGACACGCTTCTGGGCATCCTCGCGCGCCTGCCGCGGACGGTGTGTCACCTCGACGGGTGGCCCAACAATCTCTTCCGGCGGCCGGATGGGCAGATCGTCCTGCTCGACTGGGCGTTCGTCGGCGACGGCGCCATGGGCGAGGATATCGGGACCTCTCGTTCATCCCGTTGCTGGAGCAGGATGCCGACGGTGCCGAATCGATCCTTCGCGAAGGCCTGGCCACTGCCCAGGAGGCCGGCGATCGAGTCCTGATCGCGGACTTCCGGGACAGCATCGCGTTCCTCGAGGTCGTCCGGGGCAATCCGAAGGACGCGATCCCGATGCGTCTCAGCGCGGGAAGGTGGCCAACAATCCCAGCGGGCTGGCCATGATCTCGCGGATGGCCGGCGATCTCGATGCTGCGAGGGGCCACCTTCGGGAAGCGCTCGGGATGTTCGTCCGGGCCCGCGACACCATGAGCATCGCCATGGTCCTGACGGCACTTGCCCTCGTGGCGAACGACGATGGCCTACCTGAACGGGCTGCCCGCCTTGTCGGCGCTTCGGCACGGATCCGCGACGAACTCGGTGGAGGGATTCCTCCAGAGTTGATCGGCCGCTGGGGGGACCCGGAGAACGACGCAAGGTCGGCTTTGGGCGAGGACGCCTACGACAGGGCCCGGGCGGAGGGCTACGCGATGGACACCGAGGCGGCGGTGGCGTACGCAGCGCATAGGGGCCTTCGCATGCGCGCACCACCCACCAGCGGGACCTGAGACGTGACTCAGCAACCCACTGTCTAGACGGCCGACTCCGGCAGCTGCTCCAAATTCGGGTCCTTTGGTCCCTTATCTGGACCCTTATGAATCCTGTCTCATGCGTCTCATGCGTCTCTTGGATGTACTGGGTGAACGCGGCTGAGACGCATGAGACGTTTCACTGGGAATCCGGTATGCGGTACCAAACTCCCTGTTTCGGCTCTGAAGCATCCTTCGTAAGGCACTTGTGAGCCCTTGCGGTCACCCCGAGGGCGGCAACCAGATCCGGTCGATCCCGACGCTCTCGTAGCCCATCTTCGAGTAGAGCGGCAACCCCATCGAGGAGGCCTCGAGGACGACGATATCGGCTCCCAGCTCGAAGGCTGCGTTGGTGGTTGCTCGTGACACCAGTTCGCCGAGGCCGCGCCGTCGGAAGTCGGGCAGCGTAGCCACCCAGCCCACATAGCCCATGCGATCGATGACGTTCACCATCGCCGCGGCGGCGTCGCGCCCGTCGATGGCAGCGATGACGGCAACCGTGTCGGGCATGTCAAGGGCGGCGGGCGAGGAGAAGACCGCATCGACCGCGGCTGCCTCGTCTGCATCCGAGGCGAACCCCCTTCGCACGACGCCCCGGAGGGCCTCGATGTCCTCACGCGGATCGGCGCGTCGAATGACGGTTCCGGCAGGGAGCGGCCGATCCGGCAGCGCGGAGCGGCAGACCATGGCGGGCAGCTTTGCGACCATCGACCATCCGTTTGCCTCGGCGGCGCTATTGAGGTCGCCGTCGACATGATCAGAAGTCAAGAGCGTGAATCGGTGACCGATCGCCGCATAGAACGCCCGGCTGCGCGCGAAGAGCGTCAGGGGACCAACTGACGGATCAGTTCGGAAGACGGTGTTGATGATGACCGGCGTCGGATGCGTTCCGACGACGAGGGTCAGGCCCGCGTCGACGACCACTCGGCCGCCGACTCGGCTGGCGTATCGCCCCCAGGCCGCCACGGTCGTGCGTGCGATCCTATCGAGGAGCAGTCCGTGGCGTTCGCTCCCGGTCACGCCCCACTGCTGCGCGCTCTCGGGTGAGGCATCTCTGGGTGCGGCGATTGCTCTGTCCAAGGTTCAGATTGTAGGCGAGGTCCCCATCGCCACCCCCGATCGGCTGCGAACGGGCGCAAGCATCGCTGATCGTTTGAGGCTTGAGGGGCGAAGCGCTGGCACGCTCAGTTTCTCAGGCTATCCGCGGGGGCGTCGTCGTCACGTGCGAGGCGGATCACGTCAAGGAGCGGCATCGATCGGCCACGCGCGCAAGCCGCTTCGTACCGCTCACTGCCAAGCTCGGTCCGAGCGCGTTCGGCGACTGCTGGGATGCCCATGAGTTCCAGGCTCGGAGTTCCGCCGAGGCGCTCCGCAAGCTGCGCCTGCGCGCTGTCAAGCACGGCGGCACGCTCAGGGTCGCCCTGCAGGAGCGCGAGATCCGAAAGCGCTTGAAGCGGGAGCCCCAGCACGATCTGGGCGTTCATTGCCTCGGCGCGTCCGAGCACGTCGAGGTAGCGTCGACGGGCGGCGGTCAAATCTCCTTCGAGACGGAGGCATACGCCATAGAGCCCGTCTGCGATGAGGGCGGTGCTCTCGTCACCGGCCGCATGGAACACCGCCGCCGCCTCGTCGAGATGCCGCTTCGCCGCCTCGACGTCGCCAAACTGCATCTCGGGCATCGCTATCCCGATCAGTGCGTGACCGATCGGAGGCGGGGCGCCGAGCTTGCGGTAGGTGTCGATGCTCTCCGTGAACAGGGCATGGGCGCGAGCCGGATCTGTGGTTGCCGTGGCCCAGCCCAGGTCGGCCAGCTGGTCGGCGATCCCGGCCGGATCAGCGAGCTCACGATACAGCGCCAGGCTCTCCTCGGCCTGCGGACGTGCTGCGATGTAGTCAGCCTGCCACGTCGCCAGGTCGGCTGCGGCGCCGAGTGCGGCAGCCCGCAGCGTTGTCGGGAGCTCTCCGGGAACCTCGAGCAGCTCCGCGAGCAGATGGCGCGCCTCCCTCAGGTGGTTGCGAAACACCCAGAACGTCTTGAGCGCGACCACGAGCCGCAGCCCGGACTCGATCTCCTGCGTCTCGATCGCCCCCCGAATGACGGCGCGAACGTTGGCCATTTCGCGGTCGAGCCGATCGAGCCACTGCTGCTGACCAGGTCCGTGCAGAGGCTCCGCGGCTGTCTCTGCGAGCTCGACGAAGAAGTGCGCGTGCCGCCGTCGCATGTCGGCCGCCTCGCTCGACGCCGCGAGCAGCTCCAGGCCGTACTCACGGATGGTCTCCAACATCGTGAAGCGGAGGCCCTCGAGCGCCGTGTTGTCTCGGCGGACCAAGCTCTTATCGTGAAGCGCCGAGACGACGTCGACCGTCTCGAGGCCTAGCTCCTCGGGACGGCACACTGCTTGGACGGCCTCGAGCGTGCATCCGCCCGCAAAGGTGGATAGACGCCAAAACACGACCTGCTCGCCTTCGTCCAGCAGGTCGTAGCTCCAGTCGATCGCGCCGCGCAGCGTGCGCTGGCGTTCGGGGACGTCACGCCCGCCGGCGAGAAAGGAAAGCCGGCGGTCGAGTCGCGCGAGGATGTCGGCGGGCTCGAAGAGGCGGACGCGCGCAGCTGCCAGCTCGATCGCCAGGGGCAGCCCGTCGAGGCGCGCGCAGATCTCGGCGATCGCGCGGGCGTTCGCGGCGGTCAGGTCGAAACCGGGCTGGACCAGGCTGGCGCGCTGCACGAAGAGCGCCACTGAGTCGGCCGCGCGCAGGTCCTCGAGGCGCAGCTCGCTGGCACGGTCGGGGACTGCCAGGGGCGGCACCGGAAACTCCTGTTCGCCCGATACCCGCAACGCCTCGCGGCTGGATACGAGCAGCTTCGTCGGCGGGGCGGCGCGAACCAGATCACTGACCGACGACGCCGCGGGCATCAGCTGCTCGAAGTTGTCGAGGACGAGCAGGACCGAGCGGTCGCGCAGGTGATCGGTCAAGATGTCCGCGATCGGCCGCCCGCGACCCTCACGGAGGCCGAGCGTGGCAGCAATGGTTGAAATCACAAGGTCGGGATCGATGATCGGGGAGAGCGAAACGAACCACACGCCATCGTCGAATGCATCCGACGCGGCGGCCGCCACTTCGAGCGAGAGGCGCGACTTGCCGGTTCCACCCGGACCGGTCAGGGTCAGGAGCTGGCTGCGGGGCAGGAGCTCGAGCAGCTCTCGCTTCTCACGGTCGCGACCGACGAAGCTGGTCAGCTGTACCGGCAGGTGGTCCGCTCGTCCGCCGAGGGAACTGAGCGGCGGGAAGCCCGAGGGCAGATCCGGGACAACCACCTGGAACAGGTGCTCGGGGACCATAAGGTCCTTGAGATGGTGCTGCCCCAGGTCCTGCAGCTCGGCGCCCTCGGGCAAACTCCGCACCGCAAGCGCGCGCGTTGCGGCCGATACGAGGATCTGTCCGCCGTGCCCTGCACCGGCGATTCGTGCCACCCGGTGGACATCGAGGCCGACGTAGGTGCTGCCCATCTTCCGTCCCTCGCCCGTGTGGATGCCCATTCGCACGCGGACCGTCGCATCCGACGGCCAAGGATGAGATTCGAGGCTCCGCTGCGCGCCGATGGCCGCGCGCAATGCAGCCGGTGCCTCGGCGAACGCGAAGAATGTCGCGTCACCCTCGGTCGAGACCTGCAAGCCGCCGGCGGCCGTACACGCGTCGATTAGGATGCGGTAGTGATCGTCCAGGACGGCCGCGTAACGATCGCCGAGCGCCTGCAGCAGGCGCGTCGAACCCTCGATGTCGCTCATGAGGAAGGTGACCGTCCCCGTGGGCAGTGCCGTCGCGGCCGGGGGCGGCGCAGGGTGCAGGTCAGGCATCGCGGCTAACGGTACTCCGCCGCGAAACCTCGTGAAGATGCTCGACGCGCACGCGTGCGACGGTGTTCGCCTGGTTGCAGAGCGTCCCGCCCATTTCGCCTCGCCGCCTGCTTCGGCCGACCGAGAAGATGCAGACAGGCTATGGACAGCCCCGCCAGGACGGCCGGAGACCTCGCTAGACCACCGCTTGGGCGTCGGCGAGGGCCTCAGCGAGGGACAGCGCACGGCCCTCGCGCCAGATCTCCGCAAAGGCTTCGCTGGTCATGCTCGCCCGGGCCCGATCCAGATAGAGCCGGTTGATGATGGCATCGGCGGGGTGCTGACGCATCGAGATCTGCTCCCGCAGGTGGGTGGCGGCGGCGGACAACCGTACCGTTGACCGTGGCTGACTGAGAGACCGCAGAGTAGCGACAGCCTCCAGGCCTTCGGCGATCCCCCAACCATCACCGATTTCGGCCACGATCTCCATGGCGCGCGTGATAGGGGAGCCCGCGGTGTCGGACCCTGTGATCAGAAGCTCCGCGTAGCCGATCTGGATCAGTGTTCGGGCGAGGAAGTGGCGGTCGCCGATATGCCGATAGATGGCCAGCGCACGCTCGAAGAGCTTCCTTGCCGATGCCACCTGGCCAGCGCGCATCTGTGCTGTGCCCAGGTTCATCAGCGATGTCGCCTGGTGCCATGTCATCTCCGGCGACCGAGTGAGGGCGACTGCTTTGCTCAGCGCTTCGATGGCATCGTCATGACGGCCCTCGGCCAGGGCCGCAGTCCCGACCAGCGTGTGCGCGTTGCGGCGCTCCAGCCTATGGCCGCCCTTACCCAGCTCGCTCAGCATCTGGGCGCCCACCTCGCCGGTGCGTCGGTAGTCGCCCTGGTGGTAGGCGAGCCATCCGGCGCCCCACAGCCCCTGGCAACGGACTTCGAGCGCGGAGCCGAGCCCCTCGGCGAGGGCCGCCTCCAGCCACGCTCGACCCTCCAAGAACAGGCCGGCCCAACGCCAGAACATCCAGAGCGCCCCGGCTAGGCGTAACCTCAGGTCGACCTCGCCAGCCTCACGCGACCATGTCATCGCCGCCCGAAAATTGCCCTCGTCAGCGAGCAGGCGCGCATACCATTCTCGCTGGCGGGCGCTGCGCAGCTCTGGCTCGGCGCGTTCGGCGGCTATGAGGAAGAAATCCGCGTGGCGCCGCCGCAGGCCGTCGAACTCGCGGGCTGACACCGATCGCTCCACCGCGTAATCGCGCGTCACGTCGAGCATTCGGTAGCGACCTTCCTCCGACGCGCCCCGGTCCAACATCACCAGGCTGGCGTCTACCAGTGCGCTCAGGGGCTGCATCACCTCTGGTGTGTCAGCGGACTCCCCGAGCTGGCTCATGGCCGCGGCGGCATCCTCCGCGAATCCACCTCGAAAGGCCGCCAGGCCCCGGAACAGCCGCATCTCGGGGGCGCCTAACTGTGCGTAACTCCAGTCCATCGTTGCTCGCATCGTCTGCTGTCGCGGGGGCAGGTCCCGAGCACCTCCGACCAGCGGCTCGAGGCGGTGGTCAAGATGAGTGCGCAGGCTACTAAGTGGCATGTGTCTGACTCTGGCCGCGGCCAGCTCGATCGCCAAGGGCAGGCCGTCCAGCCGCGAACAGATGTCGGTAACAATCTGGGCCGTATCACGTGTGATCTTGCGATCGGGCTCCACCGCGGCAGCGCGCTCCAGGAATAGCTCCACCGCCGGCGCCAGGCCCGACTCCCTCGATTCGACGCCGGTGGCCAGCGGCTGGACGGGGATTAGGCGCTCTCCGTGTAGGCGAATCGGCGCCCGGCTGGTGACGAGGGTTGTCAGGCTGGGGCAGGACGTAAGCAGTTCACCGATCACAGGGCCCGCCGTCAGCAGGTGCTCGACGGTGTCCAACACGAGCAGGCTCTGGTGCTGACCCAGTCGCTGGGCGAGGGATTGTGGCAACGTGTCACGCTCCGCAACGAATCCGACCGCACTGGCGATCGTGGCCAGCAGCAAGTCCGGGTCGTCGATGGCGGAGAGATCCACAAAGTACACCCCGCCCGGGAAATCCGCCTGGACCAGGGTTGCGACCTCGGTGGCCAGGCGGGTCTTGCCGACCCCGCCGGGCCCCACCAGCGTGAGCAGGCGCATATTCGGGTCACGGATCATCGCCAGGCAGGTGGCCAACTCCGATTCACGCCCCAGCATCCTCGTGAGTGGAGCCGGGATACGGGCTCTGTGCGCGCCGGGAACGGCACCAATCTCAGCGCTAACTTCTGTAGGCCGTTCGTCTTGGCCCCTGGCCTCCAACAGAAAGGCTGGGAGGTCGGCGCTGTTCACCCCCAACGAGGCGGCTAACTGGCGCGCGGTGGCCGGGTATACCGCGCCTCGTAGCCCTCGCTCCAGATCGCTCACGGTGCGGTCGCTGACGCCTGCCCGCTCGGCCAGCTCGGCCTGCGTCAAGCCCGCGCCAACGCGCAGCCTCCTGACCGTGGCGCCAAAGCCGGCGGGTCCTGCCCTCATCTCTCAGCTGCCCCGTACGCGGAGTGATCGTAGCTTCGTCGATCATTGCCGGTGAGCCAAGTCGGTGGCCGGACGGTGGGTAGACGGCCTGGCGATCTGCGAAGAACCCAGCCAATGTGGAGTGCATCGAAGAAACGCTATCCGAGAGGAATGGTCATGTCGGATCAGGACAACAAGGCGGTCGTTCGCCGCTACTACGATGAGGTTCTCAATCAGCGCAATATCGACCTGCTCGACGAGCTCGCGATCGAGGATTACGTCGAGCACGACCCGTTCCCCGGCCAGGGCAACGGCCTCGCCGACCTGAAGGCCCGGGTGGCAGGACTCTGTCGGGCCTTCGACCCAATGCAGTTCACCATCGAAGACGTGGTTGCCGAGGGCGATAAGGTGGTGGTTCGCTGGACCAACGCCGGCACTGACAGCGGCGGCTTCATGGGCATGCCAGCCACGGGCAAGAACTTCGATATCGCCGGAATCGATATCCACGTGGTGCGCGATGGCAAGCTGGCTGAGCACTGGCACGTGGTTGACCAGTTGGCGCAGATGCAGCAGATGGGCTTGATCCCCGCGCCCGAGGCCGGCGGCGCTTAGCGGGCGTACGTCGCCCTCGACCGGAGGATCTGATGGCCGAGGCGCCGCCTCGCGGTGCGCGGCCGAAGGACTGAGCACGCAACCGACGGAATCGACCGTCGGCTAACTTAGGTGGCGGAAGCACTTGCTTGACATGCATCGGCCGTCGAGCGCTGGGCCACGAGCGCTGGGCCACGAGCGTAAAGGCAGTTAGAACATTCGGGCGACACCATCTGGAAGGTTGACGCCTCGCTGCGTGACCGACGCGCCTCGCCTAGACGCCTACGCGCGGAGGAAGGCGAGCACGGCGAGCACGCGGCGGTGTTGGTCTGTCGACGCTGGCAGGTCGAGCTTCTGAAAGATCTGGGTCACGTGCGCTTCCACCGTGCGCTCGGTGACGAAGATGCGGGAGGCAATGGCCCGGTTGGACATGCCCTCGGCGATGAGCCCGAGCACCTCTCGCTC
>JALZJE010000311.1 GCA_030859955.1 Chloroflexota bacterium
ATGAGTGCCACGCGATCGGTCAGTCGATCGGTCATTTGTTCGTGCTTCCTTTCGAGAGTTCACTGAGCCGCCACGCGGCATTGATGAGGCCAACGTGCGAGAGGGCCTGTGGAACGTTGCCGAGCGGCTCGCCGGTTTCGAGCGAGACCTCCTCGGCCATGAGCCCGAGATCGTTGGCACATGCCGCGGTGGCATTGAAGCGCGCCTCCGCGCGTTCCTGCTCGCCGAGCAGCGCGAGGCATTCAGCCAGCCAGAACCCGCACAGCAGGAATCCGCTGTCCTCGTCCGCCCAGCGCTGCACCCCGCGATCGGTCGCCAGCCGCTCCTCAATCCGTTCGACCGTCGCGCGCATCCGGTCGTCGTCGCCGGGAATGATCCCGACCAGCGGCATGAGCAGGACGGATGCGTCGAGCTGGTCCGAGTCGAATGCGCCGGTGAACGCCCGCACCTCGGGGTTCCAGCCCTTCTCGAGGACCGCAGCCTTGACGGCGTTGCGCGCCGCGGTCCAGGTGGCGAGGTGGTCGCCGGCGTCAAGGCGATCCGCCAGCAGCACCGCCCGATCGAGCGCGACCCAGCACATCACCTTCGAGCTCAGGTAGTGGCGAGCCTTGTCGCGCGCCTCCCACATCCCGAAATCGGGCTCCTCCCATTTAGCGGCCGCCATGTCTGCCAGGCCGACGAGGGTCTCGCGCATTGGCCCGGTGATGCGCTCGGGCAGGTAGTCGCGCATCAGATGGGCGCTGTCGAGCACCTCGCCGAGAACATCCAGCTGGGTCTGGGCCCACGCGTCGTTGCCGATGCGCACCGGCCGGCTGTCCCGGAACCCGCGCAGGTGGTCCAGCGAGTGCTCCGTGAGGTCCCGCTCGCCGTCGACGCCGAACATGATCTGAACGTGCTCGCCGTCCAGCTGGCCCAGCGCCCGGGTGATCCAGTCGAAGTAGCGCTGCGGCTCATCCGGGCATGCCGCCACCCACAGCGCGCGAACGACGAAGCTCAGGTCGCGCAGCCAGGCATACCGGTAGTCCCAGTTCCATTCGTCGCCGATGCGCTCGGGCAGCGAGGTCGTCGGTGCCGCCACCACCACGCCGCTCGGGGCGTACGTGAGGGCCTGGAGCACCATCGCGCTCCGACGCATCTGTTTCCCGTGCGCCCCTGGAAGCTCGTCATGCGACTCCGCCCACGAGCGCCATCCAGCGCGCGTGTCGGACAGTGCGGCCTCGGCCGAGCGCCCGTCGTGGGGGCCGCTCGCCAGGACCCAGGATGCGGTGTCGCCGGCGGTGAGGGTGACTGAAGCTCGTAGCCGATCACCGTCCGCCTGGTGGGGGACCGAGGTGACCAGTCGGAGCGCTGCTGGCCCGCCGATGATGTCCCATCCCTCCGCGGTCTCGACCAGGTGGGGTCTGACCAGACCGTACTCCGGTCGCGCGGCAAGATCCACCTCCAGCTCCACCTCGCCACGCGTACAGGTGGCGTGGCGAATGAGGTGCGTGACGTCGCCCCCGTCGATCTCATGGCCCCGGAGGTCGGGGCGCAGCGCGAGCGCGTCCGTCAGCGTCACCTCGCCGGTATCGGTCCTGAAGGTCGTCTCGAGAATGGGTCCCTCATCGAGGTAGCGACGTTCGGTGGCCGCCTTGTCCCGTGGCCGGATCGTCCAGTGGCCGGCGTCGTCGTCAAGCAGCCGGCCGAACACGGATTCGCCGTCGAAACGTCCGGGGGAATACCACTGGATGGTTCCGTCCCGGTCCTCGAGCGCCGCGGTCCGGCAGTTGGAGAGCAGGGCGAGGTCGTCGATGCGCATCGTACGGCGGGTTGCAGGGCGTATGCCATTGGGCGAGGCATCGGTCATGCATAGGGCTGAACATGATTCGAACCATGGTGGCCGGCGCCATCGCCGGCGCAACCGGCGAGATTGCGCTCAACGTTGTCGCCTACACCGATATGGTCGTGCGCGCCCGGCCAGCCAGCACCATGCCGGACAAGGTCGTGGGCCGAGTGGCCGATCTCGCGGGCGTTGAGCTCTCCCAGCCGGGCGAGCGCGCCGAGATCGCGGACACGCGGAAGGAAGCCGGTGGTGCGCTGCTGGGATACGTCATGGCGATCCTGACCGCCATCGGATACGCATTGCTGCGTCGGGCGGGCCTGCGGCTGCCACTCCCCCTCGCAGGGCTCGCCATCGGTGGCGCGGCCATGGCGGTCGCCGATTCGGGCGCAACGGCCCTGGGCGCCACCGACCCTCGCACATGGGGGACAGAGGGATGGGTCGCGGACATCGTCCCGCACGCCGCCTACGGCATGGTGGTGGCTGCCACGCTCGAGTTCATCGACCCGTAGTCCCGAACGTCGTTGTGACAACTGACCGCGCGTGGGGCAATGGCCGATAGGACGCCCCAGGCAGCTCGTCGCTGAGCGTGAATCGCCCGCGGGAGTCCGGATTTCTCGGCTAATGCCCATCCACGCGGCAGGTGTCCGAGCGCTGATCCAGGGATGCGCTCCACCTGCGCTCCGCTTGCGACGCCCCGTTGTGGAGGGTAGGGTGAGCGACCGATGTCGTTCCGAGCCCATCGATTCCTCTCCGTGGCGCTGATGGCGGCTGCCCTGCTCGGCACGCTCAGCGTCGTGGCTGCATCGCCACCGACGGTAGGGGCCGTTGAGCCGATCGACATGCGCGACGAGGAGGTCCGCCCGACGCCGTCGAGCGACCCCGAGGCCGTCGAGCGGCTGCTTCGCCGGCTGTCACCGACGCCATTGCGAAGGTCGGCTCCTCAGCGAATGCCGGCGCCCAGGCCCACCGCGGATCCTGCTCGCACACCGACGCCGGCACCGACGCGCACCCCGGCGCGGACCCCCACGCCGACGCCCACACCGACACCGCCCGGCTACGACATCTCGTATCCGCAATGCGGCTCCGAATATCCAGCTGCGTTCTCATTTGCCATCGTGGGTGTCAACGGCGGCCGCGTGTACAGCGAGAACCCGTGCCTTGGCCCCGGCGACGACCCGAGTCAGCTTCGGTGGGCTGGACGCGACACCCAGCTGTACGCCAACACCGGCAACCCGGGTCCGCGGATTTCCCGCTACTGGCCGCACGGCCAGACCGAACCGCGAGCCTGCGATACCGATGAGCTTCCCGGCGCCGATACCCCGGAATGCGCCTACGTCTACGGCTGGAACGCGGCGAAGTACGCGTACGCCACCGCCCTCGACGCCTCCGTCGACCTCGACTGGATCGACGCCGATGCGGACCGCCTCCTCGGTGATCCGACATGGTGGCTGGACGTGGAGGTCGCGAACAGCTGGCGGGACGACCGCTCTCTCAACGTTGCAGCGCTCCAGGGCGCCGCCGACTACCTCGAATCGATGGGCGCCGAGGTCGGGTTCTACTCGACGCCGCGCCTCTGGAACCGAATCACCGGTGGGACGGATGTCTTCGCCGAGCACCCCGGTTGGCACGCCGGCGCCCGCAATGCGGCAGATGCGGAACGCCGATGCGGTGAAGCGGCCTTCACCGGTGGAGAGCTGCGCATGGTGCAGTGGGTCCAGGACGGCCTCGACACCAATCTCCGCTGCCCGTAGGACGCCCCTTGGGTTGGGTTTTCTTGCGCGCCGTGCACGTAAGCACCAACTTCGGGGCGGATTGTTCCGATTGCGTGCGTCCCATGCAAATCGGCGGGGTGAGCGGGTGAGCACCCGTGTCATCATCATCGGCGACACGCATCTGCCGCGTTTCGGTCGGTCGCTGCCACCATTCCTGGCCGATGCGCTGAGCGTGGCGCATCGGATCCTTCACGTCGGCGATCACACCGAACCGTTCGTCCTGGACCTGCTGGCCGCCATGGCACCGACAGATGCGGTGGCCGGCAACAACGATCCGCCGGAGCTGGTGGAGCGCCTGGGCCTCAGGCGGGTGGTGATGATCGAGTCGGTGCGCATCGGCATGACGCATGGGCATGACGGCCCGGGCCGCACGACGCCGGACCGCGCGGTGCGCGCCTTTGCGGACGAGGATCCAGCGCCGCACGCCATCGCCTTTGGCCATTCGCACCAGCCGATGATCGAGCGCCGCGACGGGGTCTGGCTGCTGAACCCCGGGTCGCCCACGGATCGGCGCAGACAGCCGACGTTCAGCTTCATCCGGCTCGAGATCAGGGGTGCCGAGCTCCGACCGGAGCTCGTGACCTACTGACGCCCGGCGCCGCTTCGCCGTTTGCGCTGGGGCGCAAGTAACTACGACTCAGGCAGCGATATCGGCCGATTTCGGCCCGATCTCGACCGGCGTTTGCATCGGTGCGCAAATCGGGCTCCCGGGAACTGCCAACCTCGTGGTTACTTGCGCTGGGGCGCAAAGCCCGAAGGCGCTACGCGCGGAAGCCCTGAACTGAGCCGATGAACTGCCGACGCGTCGCACCTCACGGCAGAAGCTTGTTCGTATTCACCTTGAGCTTGAGCTTCAACAGCAGCTCGGGGTCATCCAGCTCGTACACGTCGAGACCCCGCGTCATGTCGCCGACGTAGACGTAGCCCTCGTGATACAGGGCGCCCCACGCGTTCGTCCCCGGAGCGATGTAGTACGCGGCCTGCACCGGGTTCCGCGGGTCGCTGTAGTCGACGACCTGAAGACCGGCGTTGTACGAGCCCAGGAAGACGAGGTCGCCCTGCG
>JALZJE010000339.1 GCA_030859955.1 Chloroflexota bacterium
CGGTGATCTCGTCCACGAGTCGGTCGAACGGCTCATCCGCAATGCCACCGTCGGCGTAGCCGTCCAGCAGCGAGACCTCGTCGAGGCCGATGGAGCGGGCGGCGCAGATGAGCTCCGCCTCTCGACGGTCCCCCAGGGCCGGGTCGGGCGTTCCGTCGGGCGAACCCGCCTCGCCCCGCGTGACGACGAGCAGCCGCGTCGTCGCTCCGGCGTCATGCGCCAGGGCGAGCGCCCCCGCACAGCCGAAGCTCTCATCATCGGGATGGGCAAGGACGGCAGCCAGGCCGCCCGGGGCGATCGAGTAGCTCACCGGTTCTCCTCGGTCGGATGGTCTTCGGCGTCGTCATCCGAGAGCATGGTCCAGCCCTGTCGCTCGACGCTCGTCCTCATCGTACGCAGGACGGCGAGCTTGCCGCTGGCGACCTCCGCAATGAAGCTGCGCGTGCCCGCATCATCGAGGGATGAACCAGGCGTCGCGCTTCCCCGCCCGACGTTGAGCCAGGCCAGGTGGTAACGATCCATCCGGCCCCAGACACGCTCGAGTAGCGCGTCGGAGTCGATGAGCCATTCACGGAACCGATCCCACGCCGGCTCGGCGATCAGTGCGTCCCCGTCCTCGATGAGCGCATCGGTCGCAGCCAGGAATGCTGCGCGGGACATGACGGCGGGACGGACATTCACGGTCGCCGAGTATAGGAGGCTGCCGGTTCGTGGTCGTTTGTACCATTGCGACCGTCCCCGCGGTCTCTGACACTCCCCTCATGGAACGACGTCCGAGCCGCTCTGCGATTCGCGGGGTGCTCGCACTGCTGGCGGTCGCGTCGGTGCTGACGCCCGTTCTCGTGCTGCGCGCGCTCCCGCCCGCGGACCTCGCCTCGAACGGACTCGGGTGGGTGACCCTGGTGCTCGCGGCCGTCGTTGCGGCGAGCGCCACGATCGCGACGCTGGCATCCCTTGTCCACGGACTGCGACATGGCTCACTGGCCTCGCTCTTCCTGGCCGGAGCATCGGCCGCGCTCATCGGCGGGTCGCTCACACAGGTCAGTGGCACGGGGACTATCGGGCTGTCGGTCGCGACTGCGGCGCTGCTGGTACTCGGCGCGTCGATCGCGGAGCGACTCGACGGGGTCGTCGGGGGCGTGCGGCCGCGAATCTTGGCCGCCGGCCTGCTCCTCGCGATGGCCGAGTCGGTCCTCCTGGTCGGACTCGTCCCACCGCTGGGTGAGGCGCTCCGGGCACACGGTTCCGCGATCCTGCTGTGGGGCGGCGGGCTGAGCGCCATCGCCGCGATCATCGCCCTCACCCGCGACCTTGCGCCGGCGGCGGGCGCGCTGTCGATCGCCGCCTTCGCCCTTGCACTCGCGCGCGGAGGCGGCGCGGAGCTCGCCTTCGGCTTCGCGGCGCTCACAGGGGCCGCGCTGCTGGTGACGCGCTCCATCACCGACGCCAGGGTGGAGATGGTCGCCGCCATCCATGAACCCCTTCCGGCGCTCGCGACGCAGCTCTCACAGGGAGTTCTCCGCTTCGACGGCCACCTGCGACTGCAGTCCTGGAACCCGGCGGCGGCGACGCTGCTCGGTCTCGACCCGGCATCCAGCGGAGAACGCCTCGAGGACCTGCTCGGCATGTCGCTCGCCCAGCTGCCGGCGGGTTCCGAGACCGTTCTGCACCGAACGCCGGTCGGTGGCCTGGACCTCTCCATCCATCGCGACGAGGGCGGGATCACGATCGTGATCCACGATCCCGGCGGCTCAGCCGACTCGGAACGGCTCGGGCGGGAGCTGCGTGGCACCATCGAAGAGCTGCTCGGCGCGCGACGCACGATCGAGCTCCAGCGGGTGGAGATCGACCGCGCCATGACCACCGATGCGCTCACCGGGGTCGCGAGCCGTGGCGCGGTCCTCGAGCGACTGCGCATCGAAGTGGCGCAGGCGCGCAGGTACGAGCATCCGATCGCGGTGGCACTCATCGACGTCGATCACTTCGGTGAGATCAACCTCGAGCACGGGATTGATGGCGGCGACACCGTCCTCCGCGAGGTCGCGCTTCGTGTTCGCCTGCGGGTGCGGGCCGCCGATGCGCTCGGTCGATCGGGCAGCGACGGACTCCTGGCGATCCTGCCGCACACCGACGATGACCAAGCCACCACCTTTGCCGATGCCCTGCGTCAGCGAGTCGGTCTGCGACCGATCACCATCGGCGATGCGGAGGTCCTCGTGACGCTCAGCATCGGGTTGGCCATCATGCGGCCGGGCGAGGATCTCGATCTCGATGGGTTGCTATCCCGCGCAGATGCAGCGCTGGTCAGCGCGCGAGCAGCGGGCGGCAACCGCATCGCGGTCAGCCGATCGCCGTTGGATGAGCCGGCGGTAGACAGAGGAGCCTGACCGAACTCGGAAGCTCGATGTATGACGGGCTGGCTCCCGGTGTCGCTGGAGTCGAGCGCACCGCAGCCGATGTTTATCCACCGATGTCATACAATCTGTGGGTAGTATCTGTTGATAACCCCCTTCCCATGCTGGCGCCAGGCTGGGAACGTTGAGGCTGCCACATGCCTTCCACCTCCACCGACCTGTCCGCCACCCTGATCTTCCCGACCCGGGAGATCGTGGAGGAGTACTACCTGCCGATCATCTACACCGCATGCCGGACGTGCTATTCGGAGCTCATGCCGGACAAGATCTGGGATAAGGCGGTCAGTCGCGAGACGGCGGACGAAAAGCAGCAGAGCCTGGTGCGCAAGGTGATGGAGTCTGGTCACGGATCCACCATCGAGCATGTCAACTTCACGTTCGCCATCAGCGGGGTGACACGCACGCTGAGCCATCAGCTGGTTCGCCATCGCGCGGGAACGGCCTTCGACCAGCAGTCGCAGCGCTACGTCAGCTTCAAGAAGCGGGGCAACTACACGATCCCTGACTCGATCACCAAGGGCGACCTGCCCGACGACCTCGCCGGCCGATTCGAGCGCGCGATCGACGACAACATGGACCTCTACGGCCAACTGCTCCAGGCTGAGGTCCCTGCCGAGGACGCGCGGTTCATCTTCCCCAACGCCATGCAGACGAACCTGATCATGACGGTCAACCTGCGCCAGCTGATCCACATGTCCGGGCTTCGGCTGTGCACCATGGCGCAGTGGGAGATCCGACAGCTCTTCAAGCAGATCCGTCACGAGGTCTTTCGGGTAAGCCCCTTCTTCGGAAGCTTCCTCGTGCCGAAATGCGTCCCGCTGGGCTACTGCGACGAGATGGGCAATCGTGACGAGCACTGCCGCATCAAGCCGCATCGGGACACGGTCATGGCCGTCTGGGAAGCGTATCGCGGCGGCACGCTGGCCGAGACCGATGGACCGGTCGTGCCCGATACCAGTCCGTTCCGCCCGAAGCCACGTCGCGTTCCACTTCCGGTGGCGAATGACAACGTGCGCCCTGCACATCCGGATGCGCTGGGGGCGGTGCTCGGGCAGGCCGGAGGCTCCGACAGGGTCTGACCCGCGCTACGCTGCCGAGGTGGCTTCGCGCACTGACATCCCGGCATGAGCGGTCAGAGGCAGCTTCCGGGCAACCGAAGGGTTCGTGTCGAGCGAGCCCAGCCGCAGGCGTTCACGGTGCGTGCCCCGAATCGGATCCGGTCGGCCCCGACCCCGGCCGCTGCGCTCCTGTTGCTGTTCTCGGTCCTCGTGACCGTCGGCACTGGCCTGCTGATGCTGCCCGTCGCGACGAACGACGGGAGCGCCACGCGCTTCGTCGACGCGCTCTTCACCGCCACGAGCGCGGCGTGCGTCACCGGCCTGACCGTCCTCGACACGGCGACCCACTGGAGCCCATTCGGACAGGTGGTGATCCTCGTGCTGATCCAGGTCGGCGGCTTCGGGATCATGGCCGGCTCGACGCTTCTTCTCTTCCTGTTCATCGGCCGCAGGACGACCCTGCGCGACCGCGTCCTCGTGCAGGAGTCGCTGGGTGGGCTGCAACTCGGATCGGTCACGTCGCTCGTCAAGCGGATCGCCATCTTCACGGTGGTCTGCGAAGTGGCGGGCGCGGTCGTTCTCGGCATCGCCTTCACGTCTGGGCCTGAGGCGGGTCCGCCAGGCGACCCCCTTGGCATCTGGTGGGGCATCTTCCACTCGGTATCGGCGTTCAACAACGCGGGCTTCGACCTGACCGGTGGATTTCGCAGTCTGAGTCCGTTCGTGGACGACTGGGTCGTGCTGTTGACGATTGCGATGCTGCTGACCGCGGGCGGACTGGGGTTCGCGATCGTCGGAGACGCCCTGTACAAGCGGCGCTGGTCGCGGATGGCGCTGGAGACGAAGCTCGTCCTGGGGACGAGCGCCGTGCTGCTCGTCGGTGGCGCCATCACGATCGGGTTCACCGAATGGACGAACCCCGCCACGCTCGGAGCCCTGCCGTCGGAGCAGCGGCTGCTTAATGCGCTGTTCGAGTCCGCGACGCTGCGCACCGCGGGCTTCACCGCTCTCGATACGGGAGCATTCGCGGAGGCGACCCTGTTCGCCGTCATGGCGCTCATGTTCATCGGCGGCGCCTCGGGGTCGACCGCCGGTGGGATCAAGGTGAACACGTTCAGCGTGCTTCTGATCGCGATCGCCTCGACGGTGCGGGGCAAGCCGTCGGCGCAGGCGTTTGGCAGACGCATTCAGCACGCAATCGTCTATCGGGCGCTCACGGTGGCCCTTCTCTCCATCGCGTTCATCTTCGTCATCGGGCTCAGCCTGACGCTCACGACTGAGGCGACATTCGTGCAGACCCTGTTCGAGGCGGTGTCCGCGTTCGGGACCGTCGGTGCCAGCACCGGGATCACACCCGACCTGACCGACCCCGCGCGCCTCATCACCTCGTTCGCGATGTTCGTCGGACGGCTCGGACCGTTGACGCTGGTCCTGGCACTGGCGGCGCGAGCGCGGCCGACGCTGTACCGCCCGGCCGTCGAGTCGGTCCGCATCGGCTAGGCTCAGCATCCATCCAGTGGGAGGCAGCATGGCGGGAGAGCAGGTGGTCGTCATCGGTCTTGGCCGATTCGGCTCGTCGGTCGCACGCGAGCTCGAGCGGCTGGGGCACCAGGTGCTGGCGATCGACCGCAGCGAGCAGCACGTGAACGACATCGCGTCCGACGTCACGCACGCCCTTCAGCTCGATGCGGCCGATGAGGGCGCCCTGCGGTCAGCCGGGGCGGGCGACTTCAACACGGCGATCGTCGCGATCAGCTCGGACGCCGAGCCGTCCATCTTCGCCACCATGGTCCTCAAGCGGCTCGGTGTGCGCAACGTCATCGCCAAGGCGGGCAGCCTCCTGCACGGCGAGATCCTGGCGCGGGTCGGGGCCGATCGCGTCGTCTTTCCCGAACGCGAGACGGGCCTGCGGCTCGCCCATTCGTTCAACGTGCCCAACGTGATCGACTACCTTGACGTGGCACCCAACTTCGGCATCGAGAAGATCCGTCCGCCCAGGTCATTCATGGGCAAGTCGCTGGGCGAGCTGGACCTGAAGGGACGCATGAACCTCACACCGATCGCGCTGCGGCGCGGCAAGCAGGTTCTCGTCAACCCCGCGCGCGACGAGCGCATCGCTGAGGGCGACGAGCTGATCCTGATCGGCCAGGACCAGAATCTCGAGCAGCTTCGAGGCTAGTTGTCGGCCGAGATCCCGTCACCGAGCGTGAAGCGGCGGAGCTCGTCCGCACCCGCGTCGGCCAGGCGCCGCGCTTCATTGACGAGAAAGGTCGTCATCTTCGTGGAGTCGACGATCATGAGCGTGTGTCCACGCTCATTTCGATCCAGCACGATCCGATCGTCGCCGTGAAAGCTGATCCCCCAGTTCGCCTGGAGCTGCACGAGCTCCGCCAGCACGACCTTCTCGCTGAAATACCAGTCGAGGAACTCGGCGTTGAGCGTGGTGACCACGTCGCGCAGCTGGAGCGACTCGTTGCGGCGCAGACGGGAGACGAAGTGGACGATGCGGAGCGCGGCGAATGGATCGCCGCTTCGTGCCAGCTGGGGTGGCGCGAGATGCGGGTCCGGCATCCCGTCCGGGGCCGGACCCACCAGGACACTCGCGGCCGGGGCGTCCGTCAATTCGCGGACGCCTCGCCTGTCTCGATCGGCACGCCCACCAGGGAGCCGTATTCGGTCCAGGAACCATCGTAGTTGCGCACGTTGCGATAGCCGAGCAGCTCATGCAGGACGAACCACGTGTGGCTGGAACGCTCGCCGATGCGGCAATAGGCGACGACCTCGTCGTCCCCGCTGACACCCTTCGCTGCGTACAGCTCCCGAAGCTGATCGATCGGCTTGAAGGTGCCGTCGTCGGCCACGGCGGTCGACCACGGCACGTTGACCGCGCCGGGAATGTGGCCCCGACGCTGGGCTGCCTCCTGGGGCAGGTGCGCCGGCGCCGATAGCTCACCGCGGAACTCTTCGGGCGAGCGGACATCGACGAGATCGCGATCCTGTGAGCCGATGCCGTCGATGACCTCCTGGCGGTACGCCCGCAGCTCCTCGCGCGTCTCTTTCGGCAGGGTGACGCTGCCCGGAGCGTGATCCTGGGCATCGGTCGTCAGCGGCAGACCATCGGCCTCGACCTTGGCCCTGCCGCCATCAAGCAGCTTCACGTTGTCGAGGCCCTGGTACCTGAGCTGCCAGTAGGCCCACGCGGCGAACCAATTGTGGTTGTCGCCGTAGAGGACGATCGTGGTGTCGTCATCGATGCCGGCGGCGCGCAAGAGCGCCTGGAGGTCCTCGCGCGTCGCCAGGTCGCGCATGACCGGATCGGTCAGCTGGCGCTTCCAGTTGATGCCGGCGGCGCCGGGCAGATGGCCGGTCTGGTAGGCATCGGTATCGACGTCGACCTCCAGGAAGCGGACCTTGGCGTGATCGAGGTGCTCCCGTGCCCAGTCGGTGCTGACGAGGGCGGTCGGGATAGGGGTTGTGGTTCCGTCGGGAACGGACATCGGGTGGTCGAGGCTCCTTCGAGCCATGTTCGACGAGCGCGCGGGCTCTTGCCGCGCGGGCGGAAGGGGTCATGATCGGCAAATCCGACCGAACTGGTCGGAGTATCGCGGTTGCGACCGATCTGATCAACCGACCCGCAGGCCCTCGTCGCATTCAGGGGCGGGCTGGAGCAGGTGGACCTCGCCGCCCGGGCCCATGGCGCCAAGGACGAGGACCTCGCTCTTGAACCCCGCGATGTTGCGTGGCGGCAAATTGACGACGGCAACGACCTGCCGCCCGACGAGGGCCGCGGGGTCGGGGTACGTCAGGGTGAGCTGCGCGGAGCTGTCCCGCTCTCCAAGCTCGGAGCCGAAATCGATCCGCAGCTGGTAGGACGGCTTGCGTGCCGCCGGAAACGGGCGCGCGTCGATGATTCGGCCGATCCGCATGTCGATGCGCAGGACGTCGTCGAAGTCGATCATCGGCGCACGATAACGAATGTGCGGACTCCTACCGTTCCTCCTTAGGACTTTCGACCACTTGGTCAGCGGGCGTCAGACGCGTATGTTCGATATGGCTCCGCTGTTCGCCGGGCCGATCTTGATCAGGAGAAATCGTGACGTTCTGGAGTTGGCGCCGGAGCCCAGGCAGTCCGGCCACGCAGGGTAGCGCGGCCCTTGCCCTTGCCCCCGAGCTCGCGCCGATCGAGATCTACACGGCCGACTCCAGGATCGTCGGGTGGATCGCGCCACAGGGTCAGCGGATCACCGATCTGCTGACCACCCAGGACGAGCTGCGACTCTGGCGGCCCAGCCCCGGTCCCCTGGACGACACCGACATGCCTTCGACGCACACCGCCGCCGTGCCCGGCGACAACGGTGAGTGGCAGTCGGTCCTCACCTCCACGGTCGTGCTCGCCATGCCGCCGGAATGGCGTGCAAGCCGGCAGCTGCGCCTGCACCGCCGCCTGCGTCGTGCTGCAGTAATCGCCGGGCCGTTCAACGTGACGGGCAATGTCCATCTGCACCCCGGCGTCGAGGTCGGGATCCACCTCGTACGCAACCAGGCGTTCGTGCCCCTGACCGACGCGTACATCCTGCATAGCGGCGAACCACCGTTCGAGCACGTCGTGAGCGTCGTGATCGTCAACAGCGCCCACGTCGCCCAAATCGTGCCGCTCGTCAGCCTCGCCTGATCCTCCATCCACGGGAGACGCCTCGCTGATCACTGCCAGTGATCGGGGGAGGCAGTACGGGCTGATGTGGACGGGCGTGGGTCGGTTGCGGCTCTCAAAAAGCCGCACCGCATCACTGCCAGTGATCAGAGGAGGCGGAACGTGCTGACGTGGAGGGGACATGGGCCGCCGCGGCACCCAGTTACGCGGCCCATCAGTGATGGCGGAAGGCTGAACGCGGTCGACCGAGCCGGAACGCGGGCGACCAGGTTTCAAAGGCCGCACCGCATCACTGCCAGTGATCGGAGGAGGCGGAACGTGCTGATCGTGTCAGTAATGGAGCAGTAAGTCGCCGGTAACGCCGCCTAGCAATACTGCCAGTGATATGGCAACGGGCAGGTACTCCCAGCGACGACGGTCACCGCGTCAGAGCCAAGCAGACGAACGCGCTGTTCGGCTCGCCGCGTTCCTCGGTCGCAGCCTGAAGGATGCTCGTCGCGGGCATGCGTGGACTCAGGCGCAAGCATCGGAGCGGGCAGGCGTGTCCCAGGGATGCTGGAGCGCACTCGAAACCGGCCGGGCCGCGGGCATGTCGATGCGGGTGTAGGTGCGCGCCTCAAACGCGGTCGACGCAGACCTCCGCGCGTACCTCGAACGCGCGTCGGGGGCCGAGCAACCACGGGACGCCACGCACCTGCGACATCAGGAGCTGATTGCGAGAACGGCAGCGGTCGGCGGTTGGAGACCACAAGCAGAGCAGGCACTGGCAACCGGGGGCGTGGCGGATCTCTTGCTGGCTCGTGGTGACGAGCTGGCACTGATCGAGATCTGGGACTGGTTCGCCGATGTCGGCGCCGCCTTCCGCTCATGGGATCGCAAGACCGAGCGCGTCAATGCGCAAGGGCCGTCGACGGTGTCCGGGTGCTGGGCGGTTCGCGCGACTCGCCGCAATCGGGCATTAGTCGCTGCGCATGCGACGCTCTTCGCCGCGCGATTTCGAGGGAGCGGCATCGCCTGGCTCAATGCGTTGGGCGATCCCACCGCAGCGATGCCAGGACAGCCGGCATTGTTATGGGTCAGCGTCCGAGGCGACCGGCTCTTTCCGGCACGAGGCCTCACGCCGCAGCCATAATCCGGGGCAATGGCCGTGCTCCGCACCTCGAACGATCCCGACGCGCCGACGACGCGCCTGAATGCCGACGCCATGCGCGCCCTGGTGGACGACCTGCGCACACGAACCGATGCGCTGACGCGAAATGGCGCCGGGGGCGACGATCGGTCAATCGACAGGCACCGCGAACGAGGGAAGCTGCCGGTGCGCGAACGGATCGATCGGCTCACCGATCCCGGCAGCGCGTTCCTCGAGCTCAACGCGCACGCCGCCAACGGCCTGTATGACAACGAGGCACCGGGCGCGGGAATCGTGGCCGGTATCGGTCGGGTGGAGGGCATCGAGTGCGTCATCGTCGCCAACGACGCGACGGTCAAGGGCGGCACGTACTACCCGATGACGGTGAAGAAGCACCTGCGGGCGCAGGAGATCGCGCTGGAGAACCGGCTGCCCTGCCTCTACCTGGTGGACTCCGGCGGTGCCTTCCTGCCACTCCAGGACGAGGTCTTTCCCGACCGAGACCATTTCGGACGCATCTTCTACAACCAGGCCCAGCTGTCGTCCCGGCGCATCCCGCAGGTCGCCCTCGTCATGGGCTCTTGCACGGCCGGCGGCGCGTACGTCCCGGCCATGTCCGACGAGACGGTCATCGTCATGGGCACCGGCACGATCTTCCTCGGCGGTCCACCGCTGGTCCAGGCCGCGACCGGCGAGGTGGTGACGGCCGAGGAGCTGGGCGGGGCCGAGGTTCACACCACACAGTCCGGCGTGGCCGACCACTACGCCCTCAACGACGAGCATGCCCTCGCGATCGGCCGCCAGATCGTTCGGAATCTGGCGTGGCGCAAGCCGGAGCCACCGTGGGACGTGGGCGAGCCGTCCGAGCCATCGGTCTCACCGGAAGGACTCTACGGCGTCATCCCGGCGGACTCGCGACAGGGCTATGACGTACGCGAGGTGATCGCGCGCCTGGTGGATGCCAGCGAGTTCCACGAGTTCAAGGAGCGTTACGGAACCACCCTCGTCACCGGCTTCGCCAGGATTCATGGGCATCCGGTGGGAATCATCGCCAACAACGGGATCCTGTTCAGTGAGTCGGCGCTCAAGGGCGCCCACTTCGTCGAGCTCGCCAGCCAGAGACGGATCCCGCTCGTCTTTCTCCAGAACATCACCGGATTCATGGTCGGCCGCGAGTACGAAGCGGGCGGGATCGCCCGCGACGGAGCCAAGCTGGTGACGGCGGTGTCGACCACCAACGTTCCGAAGTTCACCGTCATCATCGGCGGCTCATTCGGCGCCGGAAACTACGGCATGGCCGGCCGTGCGTATTCGCCGCGCCAGCTGTGGATGTGGCCGAACGCGAGGATCTCGGTCATGGGCGGCAGCCAGGCCGCACGGGTGCTGTCGACCGTACGAGGAGGCTTCGAGACCGATGCGGAGCGCGACGCTTTCGAAGCACCGATCCTCGAGAAGTATGAGCTCGAAGGTTCCCCGTATCACTCCACCGCGCGCCTCTGGGACGACGGGGTGATCGATCCGATCGACACGCGACGCGTGTTGGCCATGGGCATCAGCGCTGCACTGAATGCGCCGATCCCGGAACCCGGCTTCAGCCTCTACCGGATGTAACGGAGCGGCAATGCACATCTGGAGCGAGCGGCCCGGATCTCGCACCCGCGAGATCGGCGCCGACCTCATCACCCTCGTGTGGCTGGTGATCTGGCTGAGCCTCGGATTCCGTCTGTACGCCTTCCTGGCCAACCTGGCCGGCGCCGGCCGTTTCGTGCGCGAAGGCGGTGCCGGGATCACGAGCGCAGGCGAGAAGATCGGTTCGGCGCTCGAAGGGCTGCCGCTCGTCGGCGAGGGCGCGGCCTCCGGCGTGCGTGGTGCCCTCGCCGAAGCAGGAGATCCGCTCATCACCTTCGGGACCGATCTCGAGCGGCTGCTGCTGGTGATCTCGGCCCTGCTGGGGCTGCTGCTCGTCGCGGCGGCGGTCGTGCCATGGCTCAATCGCTACCTGCCGTGGCGGGTGGCGAAGTGGCGCCGGTTGAACGCCGCAGCTCGAGCGATCCGCGGTCCGGGACGGAAGCCGCGAGAGCGGATCCGCGACCCGCAGATTGAGAGACTCCTGGCTTCACGGGCCCTGCATCGGCTCGAATACGACGAGCTGCTCGAGTTCACGCCGGATCCCTTCGGCGACTGGCTCGACGGGCGCCACGAGCGGCTCGCGGAGGCGGAGCTGGACCGGGTCGGCCTGCGGCGTTTGCGTTAGCCGTCGACCGACGCGGCCGGAACCGGGAGCTCCACCCGCTCGACGTTGAATCGCAGCCCGAGGAGCTCAACGGTGCGCGCCGAATCCACCTCCGCGGCAAGGGTGATGACCGCCGGCACCGCCATCTCGCGCCGCGGGACCAGTCGGATCACGTGGAGACCGATGTCAGCGACCGCCAGGTCCGCCACCGCCCAGAAGTCGATCTCGAGCCGCTCGTGAACCGTCGCCGCGGCCGATGGTGGATCGCCGGTGGCAAGGTCAAGCCGGGTCAGGATGACCGGGGAGCCGAGCGGATGACGAAAGCTCGAGCGCTCGGCCAGCGCCGCCTGGCCCCATTCCGCGCCGACGTAGGCATGCTGGATCAGGAACGGCACCCCGTCAGCTGCGAGGGCGGTGTCGGGAAATGCGGCCCACCACTCGACGCGCTCGCCGTCCGTCCGCGTCCGGCTGCCGTGCATGACCGGGCCGAACGAGTCGGCGGGCAGGCTGCCGACCGTCCGCTCGAGCTCGTCGACGCGGAGCGCGTAGGTCGCGAGACCCCCGCCATTGGCGTCGAGGACCGCGACCGCCGCGGCGCCGATCGGCTGTTGGAGCGCAGCCTCGCGATCGTTCACGCCGATGAGCTCGAGGTAGCTGCCGTCCGCCAGCCACACGATGCGATTGAAGGTTCCCAACCCATCGTGCCGGCCGCCACCACCGGCCACCAGGCCGAGAGAGGACTCGAGGTCGGTCGCCGCGGCGTCTGGATCGGCGCACGCGATGACGAGGTGATCGATGCCTCGGATCATGGGAACGATGCTAGCAGCATCCGTTAGGCTCACCGGACATGAACGAGAGCGATCGACCCGCACTCAATTCGCACGACCGGAGCGCACCGTCCGGCTCGCTGGAGACGAGCGCCGCCAACCTGTTCGAAGCCATGCTCGCCGCCCGAGAGGCGGAGGAACGAGGGGCCGATGGCCACGTGCTCGATGCCTTCTATCGGACGCTCATGAGCGGCACGCTGCTGCTGCCGGTCCCACCCGATCACGGGGATGAGGCGAAGGAGGCGCTCGCATCGGCCGTGAATGACGACGAGCAGGTGGAGATCAGCGTCATGCTGGCGCGGGAGGGAGATGGCACACCGGTCGGCGTCGTCTTCGGCTCGATCGGCGCACTGGCCGCCTGGGCACCGGCGCAGACGGGCAACCTGCCGCTGCCGGCGCGCATCGCCATCGCCAATCTGGCGTCGGCCGGCATGCCGGCGATCATGGATCCGGCGGGTCCGGTCCCGTACCGCTTTGACACCGATGAGCTGGCGTCTCTGGCCAGAGGCGACCTGCCCGGCGACCGTGGGCCACTGTTCGAGCCCACGGTACGTTCCTCGATTCGCCTCCGACTGCCCGGTCACGACACCCGCGCGCTCGAGGAGACGCTGATCGCGGCACTTCAGGACACGGCCGTCGACGCGGCATACCTCGTCGAGACCGATGACCCGGACGGGCGTCCGCGCCTGATGCTGGGCCTGCTGGGCGCACAGGGGGCGCAGGCAACCGTGGATGTCCCCGACGATACGGAGGTCGTCTGGCTGGAGGGGCCGCTCCTCACCCAGGTGAACGCCATCGCGGAGCCGTTCCACCGACGAGCTCGAGGCCGATGAAACGGCTCCTGCGAGTCGAGCGCGACGGTCCCTTCGCTCGCGTGACGCTCTCCCGCCCCGAGGTGCGCAACGCCTTCAACGCCAAGCTGATCGACGAGCTCCGTCGGGCGTTCGAGCTGCTCTCGGCCGAACCGCCCGATACCCTGCGTGGCGTGGTGCTGGCCGGCGACGGAATGACGTTCTGTGCCGGGGCCGACGTGGAATGGATGCGTGGCGCCATCGGCCTCTCGCTCGAGGAGAACGAGCGTGGCGCCGCCGCCATGCAGGCCATGTTCACCGCGCTGGACGCCTGTCCGGTTCCCGTGTTCGCGGCGGTTCAGGGCGCTGCCCTGGGGGGCGGGATGGGCCTGTGCGCCGTGAGCGACGTCGTCGTGGCGACCGAGGATGCCACGTTCGGATTCACGGAGACCAAGCTCGGCATCATCCCGGCGGTCATCAGTCCCTTCGTGATTCCGAAGATCGGTGAGTCCCATGCCCGTGCGCTGTTCACGACCGGTCAGCGTTTCCCAGCCGCCCACGCCATGCGCATCGGCCTAGTCCATGAGGTGGTAGCCGATCAGGCAGCTCTCGACGCACGGATCGAAGAGCTCCTCGGCGAGGTGCGTTCAGCGGGTCCGACGGCGGCGCGCGCGGCCAAGGCGCTCGTCCGCGAGCTGCGCCCGCTCGATGCGATCCATGCGATGCGCGTCACCGTCCGCCGTATCGCCGAGCAGCGAGCATCGGCCGAGGGCCAGGAGGGTCTCTCCGCCTTCCTCGAGAAACGGACGCCGACCTGGCGTTCGGACGAGCCCGGATAGATGGCGCGACCGGAATTGCTCACATGAGCGAGGACATGACGCCGCGAGAGGTGGCCTCGGAGCTGGGCGTCAACGTGCGCACCGTGCAGCGCTGGATCGCGGATGGCCGCCTGCCGGCCTTGCGCCTGGGATCGCGCGTTCGGGTGTTGCGCTCGTCCCTTGGTGCCGTAGCCGACGTAACGACGACGGCGGCCCCCCGTCCGATCAACACGCTGCTCATCGCGAACCGTGGAGAGATCGCGGTGCGGATCGCCCGTACGGCGCGCCGCATGGGCGTCAGGGTCATCGGCGTCCACGAGGCCGGTGAGCGCGCTCCGGAGGGCGTCGACGAGAGCCACATCATCGGCTCGTACCTGGACGGAACCGAGCTGCTGGCCGTCGCCCGCGGCGTCGGTGCGGACGCGATCCACCCCGGCTACGGGTTCCTCGCGGAGAACCCGACCTTCGCGCGTGCCGTCACCGCGGCCGGCATCATCTGGGTCGGTCCGCCCGCCAAGGCCATCGGGGCGATGGGCGACAAGGCGGCGGCGCGATGCCAGGCAGCAGCGCTGGGAATCCCGATCCTGCCGGGCTACGACGGCGAGGTACAGGCGGACGCCACCCTGGTCGCGGAGGCGGCCCGGGTCGGTTACCCGCTCCTCGTCAAGCCCAGCGCCGGCGGCGGCGGCAAGGGCATGCGGGTCGTGCGCGCGGCCGCGGAGTTGCCCGAAGCGCTGGAGGCGGCGCGCCGTGAGGCGCATCGGTCCTTCGGAGACGATCGGCTCATCCTGGAGCGCTACCTTGTGGGTCCGCGCCACGTCGAGATCCAGGTCCTGTTCGACGCTTACGGAAACGGCGTCCACCTGGGAGAGCGTGACTGCAGTGCGCAGCGGCGGAACCAGAAGATCGTCGAGGAGGCGCCCGCGCCATCGGTCAGGTCGGACCTCCGTGCGCGCATGGGCGAATCGGCGCTGAAGGTAGCCTCTGCGGTCGGCTATGTCAGCGCCGGAACCGTCGAGATGCTCCTGACCGACGCGGGGGAGTTCTTCTTCCTCGAGATGAACACGCGGCTCCAGGTCGAGCACCCCGTGACCGAGAGGGTCACCGGTCGCGATCTGGTTGAGGATCAATTGCGCATTGCGGCCGGAGCGTTCTTGGCAGAGCTGGACATCCAGGAACCGCAGCGAATCAGCGGTCACGCGATCGAGGCGCGCATCTACGCCGAAGATCCGGAGGCTGGCTTTCTGCCGGCCACCGGTCGGCTGATGAAGGTTGCATGGCCCGCGGGCGTGCGGATCGACACGGGCGTTCGAGAAGGCGACGTCGTCAGCGACCGATACGACCCGATGCTCGCCAAGCTGATCGTCCACGCCCGGACGCGCAGGCAGGCGCTTGACCTGCTTCGTAAGGCACTCGACCGAACCAGCGTGCTGGGGGTTAAGACGAACCTGCGATTTCTGCGCTGGCTCGTCCGCCAGGAGCCGATGCGCACGGGCGAGGTGCGGACCGACACGATCGAGACGCTGGATCCTCCGCCCCTGCGTCCGCTCGACGACGGGGATTGGGCCGGCGCGGCGGCCAAGCTCACCTCCGGAGACCGCGGGATCTGGGGCGGCGGTTGGCGACTCAATGGCCATTCCGTCGTTCGGCTCGCCAGCGAAGGCACCCAGTGCGCGACCATCGTCAGCCCGCAACCGATCGTGTGGGCCGCCATCGAAGGCGCCAAGGTCCATGTGGACATCGACGGTCAGTCAGTCGAGTTCGAGCTCGCGCCACCACCCACCATCGAGGAGGCGGTCCGCAATGCTGTCGCCGGCGGAGCCGAAGGCACATCGGTCCTGACGGCACCCATGCCCGGTCGGGTGATTGCCGTACGCGCCACCGATGGCACATCTGTGAAGGCTGGTCAGCCGGTGGTCATCATCGAGGCCATGAAGATGGAGCATGCCGTTCTCGCGCCGATGGACGGAACGTTGAAGCTCACGGTCAAGGAGGGACAGCAGGTCCGTCGTGGCGACATGCTGGCCGATATCGCGCCGATGACGCCTTGACATCATACTTTCGTCGTCATACCTTAATGGTATGAAAAGTAGGCTGGGCGAGCGCGGGCAGATGGTCATTCCCAAGCCGTTGCGGGAGCGCCTTGGCCTGCGCGGGGGCCAACTACTCGAGGTTCGCGAGGATCGCGGCCAGTTGATCGTGACCAAGAGCCTGCAGGAGGACCCCATCGAAGCGGTTTACGGCATCCTTCAAACGGGCCTGACAACCGACGAGATGATCGAGGAGATGCGCGGTCCGGCGATCCTCCCGCCGGAAACCGAGGCATGATCACCGCGGTCGATTCGAGCGTGCTGTTGGACGTGCTGAGCGGCGATTCCAAGTTCGGTGATGCATCGGGTGCCGCGCTGCGCCAGGCGCTGCTGGCAGGATCGGTCGTCGCCTGTGAGGTCGTATGGGCCGAGACCACAGCGTGGTTCGCGGCCGCAGCGGGGCCAACCGCCGTCGAGCGAATGCGGGTTGCCTACGATCCGATGCGCGCGGCGACGGCGGAACTTGCCGGACGAGCATGGCATTCGTACCGGTCCGCCGGCGGACCACGGCAGCGACTGATCGGCGACTTCCTGGTCGGCGCCCACGCTACGCTTCAGGCGGATCGACTGCTGACGCGTGACCGCGGCTTCTATCGACGCTACTTCGGTGTACTCGAAGTGCTGGATCCAGCCACAGCTGTCTCATGAGCGATCGCGACGTTCGCATCTACGAGGTAGGCCCGCGCGACGGGCTCCAGAACGAGACGGTTCCAATCGCGACCGAGGCCAAGCTGCGCTTCATCGAGCTGCTGGCCGATGCCGGCTTGCGTGAAATCGAGGCCACCAGCTTCGTCTCACCCAAGTCGATCCCGCAGCTGGCAGACGCCGACGAGCTCATGTCTCGCCTGGAACACCGGCCCGGAGTGCGATATCCCGTCCTGGTGCCCAATGCGCGGGGGCTGGAGCGCGCCGAGGCCGCCGGCGCCGACGCCGTGTGCGTGTTCACCGCGGCGTCCGAGCCTTTCACGCGGGCGAACATCAACATGACTATCGCCGAATCGATCGACGCCCTCAATCCGGTCCTGGCGCGGGCCCGCGAACGAGGATGGTGGTCGCGTGGATACGTGAGCACCGCCTTCGGTTGCCCGTTCCAGGGCGAGGTCAGCGCTGCGGCGGTCGTCGGCGTCGCCCTTCAGCTGCTGGAGCTCGGGGCCGATGAGCTGAGCATCGGCGACACCATCGGCGTGGCTGGACCGGCGGACGTGCGACGGGTGGTCGGCGCGCTGCTCGCAGCCGGTATCGATCCGAATCGGCTGGCCATGCATTTCCACGATACGCGCGGTACAGCGCTCGCCAACGTCAGCGCAGCGATTGATCTCGGCATACGCTGCTTTGACGCCTCGACCGGTGGCGCGGGTGGCTGTCCGTACGCTCCGGGTGCGGCCGGCAACCTGGCCACCGAGGACCTCGTGTACATGCTCGACCGTGAGGGCCTCTCGCACGGGGTGGATCTCGATCGACTGCTGGTCGCGGCCCGGTCCATCAGCGGGATCCTTGGCCGCCCCCTGGGGACGAAGGTCGGCCAGGCGGGCGGCTGGCGCGTACCATAGGCCGCCGATGAACGCCGCCGCACCACCCGAGCACAAGCCGCGCCCGCTGATCCTTGACGTGGACACCGGGATCGACGACATGATCGCCCTGCTCATCGCCGCCACCAGCCCGGAGATCAACCTGCGCGGCGTGACCTGCGTGGCCGGCAACGTCGAGATCCATCACGTGGCACGCAATACCGGCAAGATCCTGCGCATGGTCGGCCGCGGCGACGTCCCGGTCAGCATCGGTGCCGCCCGACCGCTCGTGCGCCGCCTACGGACGGCCCCGGACACGCACGGACCCACCGGCACCGGGTACGTCGAGCTGCGCGGCGAGGATCGCCAGCTGGGCACCACCGAATACACAGCCATCCCGGCGAGCCGCTATCTCGGTGCGCACGTCAGCCGCCATCCCGGGGAGATGACGGTGGTTGCCCTCGGGCCGTTGACGAACCTGGCGTCCGCGACCCAGCAGGGCATCGATCTCGCCGGAGGAGCGCGCGAGGTCATCTGGATGGGCGGCACGCTCGAGGAGCGCGGCAACACCACCGAGACTGGCGAGTGGAACGCCTGCGTCGATCCCGAGGCGGTCGAAGCGTGCCTGCGCGCCGGTGCGATTCATCGCATCTTCCCGCTCGACGCGACCCAGGACATCATCTTCACCATGGACGACCTGCGGGCCCTGCCCGAGACACACCTCGCCGGAATCGTTCGGGACGCGATCCGCTTCTACGTGGGCTTCCACAAGCAGGCGGACGGCATCGACGGAGCCTACCTGCACGACCCGGTCGTGCTGATCGGTTCGCTCCTCCGCCCCGACCTCGTGACCGAGACGGTCGAGGAGCGTCTTGCCTGCGATACGAGCTCGGATGCGGCCATGGCCGGGAGCCTGTATCGCTCGGAGGCGGATGACCGGCCGCCGGTATCGGTCGCAACCGCAATTGATGCCGCCGGCATGAAAGCGGAGCTGATCACCCGCCTCGGGCGCGCCGTCGGCGCCCCGCAGGGCTGAACCACATACCCGAACGGAGGAGGATGGACAACATGCTCGCGCGTTGGATCGCCGCCCTGGTGGCCTTCGTCGTCGTGATCCTGCTGGGCATGATCACCATTGGCAACTTTGCCACCGGCGTCGACACCGGTAGCTTCTTCGACACCGAAGGAGCCAACTCGTTCGCCTTCATCGGCGCCATCGCGCTCGTCGTCGCATTCCTCGTGTACGCGGCAGTCGAGTATGCCCAGACCGGCGGTTTCAGTTCGATCGCCTCCCAGTTCGACACTCGCACCATCGTCCTGATGCCCATCGCCATTGCGATCAACATCATCCTGGGCGCCACGGTGGCGAACGCCCTCAAGCTGCCGATCTATCTCGACAGCATCGGCACTATCCTGGTCGCCGCCCTGGCAGGACCGGTTGCCGGCGCCCTGACCGGATTCCTGTCCAACATCCTGTGGACGTACGTCGTGCCGCCGCCGTTCCAGAACGGCCCGGCCGCGGCCTTCGGCATCGTGGCGGTCGTGATCGGCGTGATCGCCGGCCTGGCGGGGCGTGCCGGCTGGCTGCGGCCTCGTCCGGACCGACCAATCGGCCAGCTGGCCATCGGCGGGCTGGTGGCACTCGTGATCGTGATCGGCCTGGGGGCCTATGCCTACGTGCGGTTCTACGCCGCCGGCTTCGAGTTCTTCAATCCCGATAGCGCCGATCCGATCTTTGCCGTCGTGGGCTGGCTCATCGGCGCGCTGTTCGTTACCTTTGTCCTCGGGTTCCTGGGGCTCCTCTTCATTCGCCGCGATCTAACCGTCGCGTACGTGACGGTGCTGGGTGTTGTCACAGGCCTGGTCGCTGCGCTGGTCAGCGCTCCGATCAGCGCGAACGTCTTTGGCGGCGTCACCGGCGGCGGGACCGACTTCCTGGTGGCCGCATTCCGGCAGGGTGGGGCGGACCTCCAGACCGCGACATTCCAGCAGGGTCTGCTGTCCGATCCGGTCGACAAGCTCGTCACGTTCTTCGTGGTCTACCTCGTGCTGGCCGCCATGGCGCGTCGTACCAAGGCGCGATTCCCGCAGGGCGAGCGCCTGCTCGAGAAGGGCGATGCGGCGGACCCGGATGAGGGCGAATGGCGAGGCGCGACCGCGTGAGGTTCGGCGGCCCGGGGTGTGTGGCCTGGTAAGGACAGCGACGGACCACTACGTTCCGGATTTCCTCGGTCGCCCCGGCCCAACCGCCTACCACCGTCTCAATCCGCTCACGAAGGCAACGCTGGCAACGGTGACGGCCATCGCGGCGGTCGTGCTCGGTGGCCTGCCCGGCCCGATCCTTCTGACGGTCGCCGCCGTCATCCTGCCCGCGATGTCGGCCAGGGTTCTTGGCCGCCTGCTCCGGACCGCGCTCCTGCTGGCCCTCCCCATCGCCATCTCCGCCTTCCTCGTTAATCTCTTCTTCTTCCCCGGCGGCGAGCAGGTGCTCGTGCGCATCGGCCCGATCACGGCGACCGCGGAGGGACTGGGGTTCGCGCTCGAGATCCTCGTGCGCATCCTCGCCATCAGCGGAGCGGTCACCCTGTTCTATCTGACCACCCGACCGGGCGACCTCACCGCCGACCTCGAACGGCGCGGTATCAGTCCACGCGCGGCATTCGTCGCCAACGCATCGGTGCAGACGGTACCGGCCATGGTCGAGCGGGCGGCGCTGGTCACAGCGGCGCAGCGCGCGCGGGGCCTCGACACCGAGGGCAGTCTCTGGCGGCGCGTGCGGGGCATCGTCCCGATCGTGGGGCCGGTAATCCTCGGCTCCATCGCGGAGGTGGAGGAACGCACCATGGCGCTCGAGGCGCGTGGTTTCACGCGACCCGGGCGCCGCACCCTGCTGTGGACGCCGGCCGACTCCACCCCTCAGTCGATCGCGCGCTGGCTGCTGCTCGTTGCGCTGCTGGGACTCATGGCGCTGCGCTTCAGCGGCGTGCTGACGTGACGATCGCGCTGGCCGGCATCGGATACCGCTACGCCGGCGCCGCAGCGGCGGCGCTGCTCGACATCGACCTGGAGCTTCGCGAAGGCGAGGTTGTTGGCCTCGCCGGCGCATCCGAGGCAGGCAAGACCACGCTCTGCCTGGTGATCAGCGGGCTGGCGCCGCGCACGGTCGGTGGGCAGATCCGCGGCAGCCTGACCCTCGATGGCGACGATGTGGACGCGTGGCCGATGCATCGGCTGAGCCAGCGCATCGGCATCGGCTTCCAGAACCCGTCGACACAGCTGTCTCAGGTGGCCGACACCGTGTTCGAGGAGGTCGCCTTCGGGCCAATGAACCTGGCGCTGCCGGTCGCCGACGTCGTCTCGCGTACCTGGGCTGCCTTGAGCGCCCTGCGGATCGAGGACCTGGTTGAGCGTGACCCGCGCCGGCTCTCCGGTGGCCAGCAACAGCTCGTCGCCCTGGCGGGTCTGCTGGCGATGCGCCCGGCACACCTGGTTCTCGATGAGCCGACCGCGCAGCTGGACCCGGCGGGCACCCATCTGGTCGCAGATGCCATCGAGCGACTCGCCGCTGACGGGGCGAGCATCCTGATCGCAGAGCAGAAGACGGACCTGCTCGCCTCGATCTGCTCCCGCGTTCTCGTGGTCGCGGGTGGGCGCATCGCCCTCAGCGGTCCCGCCGCGGAGGTCCTCGCCGATCCGACGCTGGGCGGGCTCGGCGTGGCGGCACCGTCTGCGGTGAGGCTGCGGCGCGCAGCGGAAGCGGCAGGGGCCGATGTCGCCCGCCTAACCGAGGCGTTCTCCGGTGACTGATCTGCAGACCGATGCGCTGACGCATCGCTACGCGGACGGAGGCGTCATCGCGCTCGACGCCGTGGACCTCGAGGTCCGGGCCGGCGAACGAGTCGCGATCATCGGCCAGAACGGCAGCGGCAAGACGACCCTGGTGCGACACCTCAACGGGTTGCTGCGGCCCACACAGGGCCACGTCCTCATCGATGGGACGGATGCGGCTGGCCTGACGGTCGCGCAACTGGCGTCGCGGGTGGGTCTCGTCTTCCAGGACCCCGATCGCCAGATATTCGCCGGATCCGTGCGATCCGAGGTCGAGTTCGGGCCGCGCAACCTCGGCCGCTCCGGGACTGAGCTCGCGCACGCCGTGGATGCGGCCCTCGAGGCGACCGGGCTCCACGGGGACGAGGGAACGAACCCGTATGACCTGGGCCAATCACGGCGGAAACTGCTGGCGCTCGCCTCGGTCCTGGCGATGCGCACGCCCGTGCTCGTGCTCGATGAGCCGACGACGGGGCAGGATGCGCGGGGCGTGGAGCGAGTTCGCGGGGTGATCGAAGCGGTGGCCGCCGAGGGCAGGACGGTGATCGCGATCAGCCACGATATGCGCTTCGTGGCCGAGACCCTCCAGCGCGTGATCGTCATGCGCGAGGGCCGAATCATCCTCGACGGCGAGGCGTCGGCGGTCTTCGCCGCAGATGCATGGGAGGCGTTGACCTCGACCCACCTCGAGCCGCCACTCGCGGCCTTGATCGGTCAGCGGTTGAAGCTGGGCTCGACGCCGACCGACGCATCCCTCATCCGCGCCCTCGGTCCCCGGTGACCGCGCGGTCCATCCGTGTCGAGAATGAAGGGCCTCCCATGCCGGATGCGGACACTTGTTCGGCCACTGGCTGGCATGAAGCTCCCCCTCGGGCGGCGTCCGTGCCTGTGCATCGGCGATATTTCGGCCGTTCCCGACCTGGCAGCTCGTCCGTGCGCCGTTTCTCCGATATTTCGGTTTCGCCCAGGCGTGGGACCGCACGAACGCCTCTCTCTTGTCGGCTGAGCACCGATATTTCGGCGGGATCCCGCCGAGGCCTTAGTAGAAACCCGGCGGTGGGGGCAGTGGCCTGCCCTGCGCGTCCAGTCGATCATCCGCTGGCAGATCATCGCGGTGCTCACGCGCACCTGCGGGTCCCGGAATGGGCAGCGCCATGATCGAGGATGGGACCTCGTCCAAACGGTCCGTGATGCCGCGCATGCCCAGGCGGCGGAGGGCGGGAGCGAATCGATCGGCGAAGTCCGCACTGCGCAGGAGACCGAAGGTCAGGGAGGAATGCGCTCGGTTCAGCAGCTCGAGACCGCGGGAGGCTTCGGCGGCATTGACCTGGTTTAGGCCGAGCTGGCCCTCGAGGATGTCGATCGCGCGATTGGCCTCGCGGCGCGTCTGCCGGCTCAGATGCGGGGTACGGTTGACGAGCACGCGAGTGCGATAGAGCGCGTCGCGGACGCGGCTGTCACGATCGAGGTGGCCCTGGGTCATGGACCGAATACTACGCGCTGCGGCCGGATGGGAGGATGCCCTCGCCGATGCCCTTCAGCGCGCAACGCGACCAATCCCGCTCGACGAGCGCCTAGTGCCCCGGAGCGCCGACGGCGAGACAAGTCGGCGGCGATACGACCGCGCGACCTTCCCGCTGGCGCGGGGAGCCGCGACACTGCTGGCGATCTACCCCGATGCCGATGGCAGGCTCGTGATCCCGCTCACCGTTCGTCCCTCCGGGATGCGCGCCCACGCCGGTGAGGTCTCGCTGCCGGGCGGCGCGGTCGATGCCGCCGATGCCGCACCGGAGGCTGCGGCGCTCCGCGAGGCGTGGGAGGAGATCGGTCTCGACCCCGGGCTGGTACGTGTCGTCGGCGTGCTCGATGACCTCTGGATCCCGGTCAGCAACTACGAGCTGCGCCCATTCGTCGGCACCGTCACCCGCCGCCCAACGCTGGTCCCACACGATGCAGAGGTCGCCGCGATCATCGAGCTTCCGCTCCAGGCGCTGTTCGACGACGACGTCCTGGGCACGGAGGAGTTCAGCGGTGCTGGCTTCGCGGTGCGGGCCGGCGCATATCGGTACGGCGGCGTTCGCGTCTGGGGCGCCACCGCGATGACCCTGGGCATGCTGGCCCACGTGCTCGAGGAGATCCCGCTCGGGGGATGAGCGCGGGCTACCGCCGCGTCTGGAGCTTCGTCTTCAACGAGCCGAGCAGCTCCAGCACAGCGGCGTGCTGTGCGACCGGTGCCGCCACCACGCTGGTGCGCGCGCCACGCAGCCCGACGTTCCACCACGGTCCGCCGATGACATCGGTGACGACCGCTCCCGCCCGCTCGGCAATGAGGCCCGCGGCGGCGACGTCCCACGGCGACAGCCCTCCGTTCTGTACGAACGCGTCGAAACGACCGTTGGCCACGTAGACCAGCGACAGCGCGGCGCTCCCCATGCGCCGATGGATCCGGATGAGCGGGGCGATCTTCCGCTCCCGTGCCAGGCCTCCGCGCCCGATAACCGCAAGGCTGACGACGTAATCCGACAGCGTCTCCTTGGTCGAGGTCGCGATCGGCTCACCATTCAGCGCGGCCGGACCGTCGATGGCTGCGCTGTACAGGTCGTCGCGGGCGGGATCGAAGATCACGCCGACGGTCGGTGCATCGTCGACGACCAGGCCGATGCTGACGCAGTAGTACGGGATCCCGTTGGCGTAGTTGACGGTTCCGTCAAGCGGGTCGATGACCCACGTCCGGCCGTTGTGGGAGCCGTCGTCGCGGAGGACGCCCGCGTGATCGCCGGACTCCTCGGCCAGGATGGCGTCGCCGGGGAAGCGCTCCCTGATGGCATCGATGACCAGATGCTCGGACGCGTAGTCGGCGTTGGTCACGACGTCGCGCTTGCTCTTGTAATCGATCCGGTCGAGCTTCTCGTAACTGTCGGTCAGGATCGTTCCGGCACGACGCGCGAGGCCCGTGGCGAATG
The DNA here is from genome assembly GCA_030859955.1 of Chloroflexota bacterium. Lineage (GTDB taxonomy): Bacteria > Chloroflexota > Limnocylindria > QHBO01 > QHBO01 > JACDBZ01. The sequence goes on from JALZJE010000339.1 coordinate 24,311, forward strand.
TGAGCTCATCGGCCCAGCGGCTGGTCATGAACCTCAGGGTAGCCGGAAGCCGACGACCTGCACGGTCACCTCGTCCTCGGGTGGCCCGCTGAAGCCGAACGAGACATCGACCGAGGTCCCGGGGGCAAGGTAATCCACGCTGACCTCGCTCTCCTCTTCGGCTCCGTCCACCGTGGCCGTCGCACGCAGGGCCAGGGCCTCGGCCGCCTCATCGCCGTCGTTCAGGACGGTCGCGGGAATGATCCACGCGCCGGGAACCTCATAGGCCGCCTCGGCCATCAGCTCCACCCTCGGTTCAGGTGGCCGGCCCTGGTCCGTGATGCCATCCACGAGCAGGAAGCCGACGAGGCCGACCACCGCCGCCACGCTGACGCCCAGCACCACCCATTCGAGCCAATTCTGGCGCACGCGCTACGAGGCCTCCTGCTGTTGTTGATGTCCCTGCCGGCCGCCGCCCACCAGGAGCCGCCCGGCCGCCGCGCCGAACGAGGCCACCATGGCCAGCATGAGGACCTGCCCCACGATCGTCGACCACGAGGCTCCATCAGTCCGACCGAACGACCACATGAGCAGCAGCGCCACGAGCAGGCTCACGGCGTAGGCGGCCAGCGTCTCGGTCAGCGGATGATCGAGCGGGCTGTCACCGACCTCGAATTCGCGGCCCCCGCGGAAGTCGGCGTAGAAGACGAGGCCCAACGTGATCGCCAGGCTGGCCGGAATGGTGAGGAGGAGCAGCCACCACTCGGCCTCGATGCCGAGCAGCACCGGTTCCTCGGTCGGCGCGATATTGAGCGCGAACAGGAGTGCCGCGCCAGCCGCGATGAAGAGCCGGCCGAAGGCGCCGACGCCAGCTCCGTCGACAACGTCGCTGCCCTGGGCTTCCGCATCGGCTGGATCATCGTCGGGCGAGGCAAGCTGAGCCCCCGCCAGCGACACTCCGAAGGCGACCGGGATCATCTCCAGCGCGATCTTGCCGATCGCGTCGCGCAGCCCGGTCTCCAGACCGATCCGACCAAGCAGCAGCAGGGCCAGGGTCGCCACCACTGCGGCGATCCCCATCGTCTCAACCGAGTCGATCAGCAGCTCGGCCCACGTTCGTTCCCGACGGAAGCCGCTCACGGCGCTGTAGCCGACGACCACGATGAACGCGACACCGATCAGGAGGACGATCTTCCACGACGGGAGGAGGAAGGAATGGGCCCACATCTCGAGGGTGTAGAGCAGGGGAAGACCGATCAGCAGCCCGCCGCCGGCGGCCCGCATCAGGTCACGAGCCGTGGTGCTCACCGAGGACTCGTGGGTTGCCGGCGCATTCGGCTTGCTTGCTTTGCTCACGATCGCTCCGCTTCACGCACCGCGCCATTCTGTACGCTAGGCGCATGCCACAGATTCATCTTCGTGCAGAGGAGGGCGATTACGCGCCGCTCGTCCTCCTCCCCGGCGATCCGAACCGCGCGCGCCGCATATCCGAGCGCTTCGACGAAGGCTCGGTCCGACAGGTCAATGACCACCGCGGGATGTTCGGCTTCACCGGCACGTATGGTGGGACCCCGGTGAGCGTGCAGACGAGCGGAATGGGAACCCCGAGCCTATCGATCGTCGTCGAGGAGCTCCTGCGGCTCGGCGCCAGGCGCCTCATCCGCGTGGGCACCTGCGGCGGCATCGCGAGCGATCTGAAGACCGGCGACCTCGTCATCGCCACGGCCGCCTGCCCGGTCGACGGCGCAACGACGACCTACCTGCATGGGGAGGCGTACGCACCCGCTGCAGATTTCACGCTGACCCGGGCACTAGTCGATGCGGCCGAAGCCGCCGAGATCAGCGTTCGAACCGGCCTCGTTGCGTCGGTCGACGTCTTCTACAACACCGATGGCGACTACGCGAAACGCTGGCGCGAGCGGGGCGTGCTCGCGTTCGAGATGGAGGCTTCAGCACTCTTCTTCCTCGCGGCCCGGGCCGGAGTCCAGGCGGCGTGCGCGCTGACCGTCAGTGACGTGCTGTCGGAGGAGGTCACGCCCGAGGAGAGCTACCTGCCGCTCGAGGAGCTTGATCGAGCCATCGACCGGATGATCGAGGTCGCCCTCGAGGCCGGAACCGCGGCCTGATCCCTTCCCGATCTCCGTGACCGCGGCCTGATCCCTTCCCGATCTCCGTGACCGCCCCTTCGTCGATACGGGGCATTCGAGCTTCAGGGGTGCTGGCGGTCCTGCGGTAGACTCGTTCACCATGACCGATACGATCACGCGCGGAGCCGCGAACCAGGCCGGCGCCATTCTCAATCGAAACGCCGCGGCCGAGGCCCAGGACTTCCTGCCGCTGAAGGGCATCGACCACGTCGAGTTCTGGGTCGGTAACGCCAAGCAGGCGGCGCACTACTACCGAGCGTTGTGGGGCTTCACGCCCGTGGCCTACGCCGGCCTCGAGACCGGGGTTCGTGATCGTTCCAGCTTCGTGATGGTCCAGAACGACATCCGCTTCGTGTTCACCGCACCGATCGGCCCCGATGGCGAGCTCGCGGAGCACGTGGCGAGGCACGGCGATGGGGTCCACGACATTGCCTTCGCGGTTGACGACGTGGCCTCCGCGTGGCGCGAGACCACTTCGCGCGGGGCACGCAGCGCCCTGGAGCCCACCGACATCGAGGGCGAGAAGGGAACCCTGCGCCGCAGCGCCATCCACACCTACGGCGAGGTGATCCATAGCTTCGTGGATCGTTCCGACTACCACGGCACCTTCGCCCCCGGATACCACCGGACCACGCGGCCGGCGCCGGCGGCGACCGGCCAGGTCCTGCTCGAGGTCGACCATTGCGTCGGCAACGTGGGGCTCGGCGACATGAATCGGTTCGTGGATTTCTACCGGGACGTCCTCGGCTTCGCGCAGCTCATCCACTACGACGACAAGGTCATCCACACCGATTACTCGGCGCTGATGAGCAAGGTGATGACGAACGGGAACGGGCGCATCAAGTTTCCGATCAACGAGCCCGCGGCCGGTAAGAAGAAGAGCCAGATCCAGGAGTTTCTCGATTACTACCTGGACGCCGGGACGCAGCACATCGCGCTGCGCACCGAGGACATCGTCGGGACGGTGCGCACGCTCCGGGAGCGCGGAGTCGAGTTCCTGGGCATGCCGCACGCCTACTACGAGTCGCTTCCCGACCGGGTCGGCGACGTCGGCGTGCCGATGGACACCCTAGAGGAGCTCGGCATCGAGGCCGATCGCGACGAGGAGGGCTACCTGCTCCAGATCTTCACCCGTCCCGTGCAGGATCGGCCGACCTTCTTCTTCGAGATCATCGAGCGCCACGGCTCGCGGGGCTTCGGCGTCGGCAACTTCAAGGCGCTCTTCGAGGCCATCGAGACGGAGCAGGCCCGACGCGGCAACCTGTAGGGTGCCCATGTGACAGAAGACCGTGCCCGCATGCGACGCCGTGGAGGAAAGCTGAAGCGGCTGGGCCGGGCGCTCGGCAGCGCCGGCCTGACGGCCGGCATGGCACGAGGCGTCAGGGGCCGTCATCACGGCGACGACACCTTTCTTGCACGCTCTGCCATGCAGAGCGAGATGGGCAGGCTCCACGACAGGGATGGCGTGGGTTCCGCGGGCCTGCTCGACCGGCTTCCGGGCTGGCTCATCCTCGTCGTGGTCGTGGTCGTCCTCCTGGTAACGCTCGTCGTCTGGCGCTGGCAATAGTTCGCTGGCCGCCGCGCTCGTACGACGTTCCCGCGCGGTTCCTGGAGGCACGCGGGGACCTTCGTCTGTCTCGCGCGGTCGGCGATGCTCAAACCGTATCTCTCAGCACGTGAGGCTTATGACGGCCCGCGTCGCACTTGGGCGCCGCTCCCGTGTCCAATTCTCACCTGACCACCTATTGCAGCCCGGGATGCGGTCATACCGCTCCCCTCGTGAGGGATAGATTGTCTGCGGGGGGTAGTGCGGTGATACCGCTCACCTCGTGTGAGTTGACCCGATCGCGGCCACCGGAGAGCCATCGGACAGGCAGGAGCGGCGGCATCGGGTAGCATCGGTCCTTCATGAGCAACAACAAGCTGCCGGCACAGGCAGAGGATTTTCCCGCCTGGTACAACGAGGTCGTCAAGCGGGCCGAGCTCGCCGAGCATGGACCGGCGAAGGGCTCGATGATCATCAAGCCGCACGGCTATGCAATCTGGGAGCTTACCCAGCGGGCGCTCGACGACCGGTTCAAGGCAACGGGACACGAGAACCTGTACTTCCCGTTGCTGATTCCCATTAGCCTCCTCCAGCAGGAGGCGGATCACGTCGAGGGCTTCGCGCCGCAGGTCGCCGTCGTCACGCATGGAGGCGGCCAGAAGCTCGAGGAACCGCTGGCCGTCCGCCCGACGTCGGAGGCGATCATCTGGAGCACATACAAGCGCTGGATCCAGAGTTATCGCGACCTGCCGCTCCTTTACAACCAGTGGAGCAACATCGTGCGCTGGGAGATGCGCACCCGGCTCTTCCTGCGCACTTCCGAGTTCCTGTGGCAGGAGGGTCACACCGCCCATGCGACGAGCGCCGAGGCGCGGGAGGAGGCCCTCCGCATGCTGGAGGTGTACCGCGAGGTTGCCGAGGACGTCCTGGCAATACCCGTCCACAAGGGGCGCAAGTCGGCCGGTGAACGCTTCCCCGGCGCCGTGGAGACCTATCCGATCGAGGGCCTCATGCTTGACGGGAAGGCACTGCAATGCGGGACCAGCCACTTCCTTGGCCAGAACTTCGGGAAGGCCTACGACGTGACCTTCATCAATGCCGAGGGCGTTTCCGAGCACGCGTGGGGCACTTCCTGGGGCTTCACCACCCGCATGATCGGCGGCACGATCATGGCCCACGGCGATGACGCCGGACTCCGCCTGCCGCCGGCGGTAGCCCCGATCCAGGTCGCCATCGTGCCGATTTACCGATCCGACGAGGAGCGCGGGGCAGTCATGAGTGTCGCCGAGAAACTGCGAGCCGACATTGCCTCGGCGGGCATCCGCGTGCGACTCGACGATCGCGAGCAGCATCGGCCGGGCTATAAGTTCGCCGAGTGGGAGCTCAAGGGCGTGCCGATCCGGATCGAGCTCGGCCCGCGCGACGTGGCCGCCGACCGGGTGGTGATCGTCAGCCGCCTGGGCGGCGACAAGGAGGAGGTCGCCGTTGCGGACGTGGCGGCCGGGATGGCCGCGCGGCTGGCATCGGTCCAGCAGGCGCTCTTCGCCGATGCGCTCGCCTACCGCGAGGCGAACACGCACGAGATCACCTCGTTCGACGCGTTTGCCACAGGACTCGAAGAGCAGGGTGGCTTCTGGGTCGGCGCATGGTGCGGCGATGGCGCCTGCGAGGCCGAGATCAGCACGAAGACGAAGGCGACGATCCGGTTCCTGCCCATCGAGCCGGCCGATCCCGGCACCGTCTGCATGCACTGCGGCAAGCCCGGCGTCGACGTCGCGACCTGGGCTCGAGCGTACTGAACCTTGAACACCATCCTTGCCCCGCACATCGTCTCCATCGAAGAGATCCGAGAGGCAGCTGACCGCATCCGCGGCGTGGCAACGCGCACGCCACTTCTGCGATGGGACGACACGACGTGGCTCAAGCCCGAGTCGCTCCAGCCGGTCGGCGCGTTCAAGATGCGCGGCGCCTACAACAAGCTCGCTTCATTGACCGATGCCGAGCGCGCGCGGGGCGTGGTGACCTACTCATCCGGCAATCACGCACAGGCAGTAGCCCGTGCGGCACGCCTGCTGGGCGCTGCGGCCGTCATCTGCATGCCCGAAAACGCGCCCCAGGTGAAGGTCGATGGCGTCCTGCGCGACGGGGCCGAGATCGTCACGACCGGCAATGACTCGGAGGAGCGCCATCAGCGCGCACTGGCGCTGGTCGAGGAACGCGGGCTCGTCATGGTCGAGCCGTACGACGATCCGGCGATCATCGCAGGACAGGGAACCTGCGGTCTGGAGATCGTCGAGGATCTGCCGAACCTGACCAGTGTGCTCGTACCGGTCTCGGGTGGCGGACTGTCATCCGGCGTGGCGACGGCGGTGAAGGCACTGGTCCCGTCGGCACGAGTGATCGGCGTCGAACCGGAGCTCGCGGCCGATGCAAAGGAATCGCTCCGGCGCGGCGAGATCGTGCACTGGACCGCGGATCAGACCGTCCGGACCATGGCGGACGGGCTGCGTACGAACTCCCTCGGACCGCTGCCGTTCGAACACCTGCGCCGTTTCATGGACGAGATCGTCACCGTTAGCGAAGGCGAGATTGCCGACGCGATGCGTCAGCTCGCCCGCCGCGCGCGCCTGGTGGTGGAGCCGTCGGGCGCGGCCTCGATGGCTGCGCACCTCGCCGATCGTGCCCCGCACGTCGAGGGCGACAACGCCCGGGTGGTCATCATCTCCGGAGGCAATGTGGACCCGGAGCTGTTCCTGCGCATCCTGGCCGGGTAGACTCCGCCACCGCGCCTTCGTCGAGCGCATTCGCGTCGACACATCGAGGCCGCCGCGCGGCTCTCGCTGGTCAACCTTCGGTCAGCAGATCCACGGCACGGTCAAGCTGGGGATCGTCACCGCTCAACGGATCGTCGGGCGACGCCACGGTCACGTCGGGCGCGATCCCATCCGGGGCCGCGGAGTCATGGTCGGGCGTGAACCACCGGTCGGTGGTGATGCGCAGCCCCCCGCCGTTCGGCAGGTCGTTCCAGATCTGCACCGTGTTCTTGCCGAACGTCGGCTCTCCCAGGAGAGTCGCGCGTTCGTTCTCCTGCAACGCGGCCGCGACGATCTCTGAAGCGGATGCCGATCCCTCATCGATCAGGACGACGACCTCGATCGCATCGGTCTGGGCCAGGCCGCCCGGCTCCGATTCCCAGCGCTGCACATCGTCACCGGACTCGACGGTGAAGAGCAGCTCGCCGGGCGGCACAAACTCGCTGGCGATGCCCTGCGCCGTGACGATGAACCCACCAGGATTGCCGCGCAGGTCGAACACGATCGAGGTGGCCCCTTGCTCGAGGAGGGCGCCCAGCTCCTCCCGGAACAGGCCTGTCGCACGATCGGTGAACGTCGTCAGTCGGATGTAGCCGACGCCATCGGCGAGGATCTCGGCCTCCACCTCGCGAAGGTCGATCACGGCGCGGGTGATGGTGATGTCGAGCTCGTCGCCGCCGCGGTCGACGCTGAGCGTGACATCGGTGCCGGCCTCGCCGCGGACCTGGAAGACCAGCGAGCTGACCGACTCACCGACCGTAGAGACGCCGTCGATTTCGAGGACCAGGTCGCCGGCGCGCAGGCCGGCCTCCTCGGCCGGCGATCCGGCCAGCGGCGCCACGATGACCATGGCGCAGTTCTGCGTCACGACGGTGCACGCTGCGAGGTCATCGGCGTCGGTGAGGTTCTCCATGCCGACCTCGGCGCCGATGCCGCTGAACTCGCCCGACAGGTCGTCGAGTGCAGATCCATACTGATCGGGCGGCAGATAGCCGGAATACGGGTCCTCGAGCCCGAACTCGATCATCCCGCGCACCGCCCCGTCGACCAGCTCCTCATCGCTGATCTCGTCGACGTACTCACCCTTGATCTGAGCGTAGGTCTCGCAGAGGACCGCAAACGCCTCGGTCGGCGCGGCGCAGGTCACCGTTTCGAGCATCGGTGTCGGCGTCGGGGTTGACGCATCCGACGGCACGGCCACGGAAGGGGCCTCGGAGGCCGATGGATCCGCCTGCGCAGCGCCAGGCGAGTCGCCGCCTACGGCGAGGCCGGCGACAAAGGTGAGCGCGCCGAAGAGGAGGAGGACTGCGATCAGCGCGGCGGCGCTTGCCGCGGGCGATCGACGAGGGGGTGCATTGACGGTCATGGATCTGTCCTGCGGTACGGGGACGCGGAGGCGCATTCTCCTGCGAAACGGACCCGTGCGCTCAGCGCATCACCGGCGAACGGCGCGCAGCCCCAGGAAGATCGGGATTTCTGCGTTCGCGCGGGCGTCTCCGCGGGACGCCTTGCCGGGCCGTCGGTCCTGCGCCAGATCCGGGATCTCGAGCATGGCATCCACGGCGAAGCCGGCCTCGGCAAAGGCGTTCACGTAGGCACTGATGGGCCGATGGAATGATCGCGTCGGCAATCCGCCGCCCAGCGACTTCATCGGCACCGCCATCTCCCCCAGGTACGCATCGATGCGCCGATACGTCAGCTTCCGACCCTCGTCGATGCCCCAGCCGGAGTGGCGCGGCTGCCGGAACGCCGGGTGCGTCATCAGGAGCACGACGCGACCCCGGGAGCTCAGTGCCCAATCCACGCCGCGAACCACGTCCTCGAGCGGGTCCATGTCCTGGATGCAGAGCAGGAACACCGCCGCGTCGTAGCCACCCAGCTCGAGCCCGGCGACTGCCGGCAGGCGACGCGCGTCTCCGACCAGGAAGCGGGCGCCGCGGAGCCCGGCGTGGCGACGCACGGCCGCCTCGATCAGCCTTGCCGAGGCGTCGACGACGGTGACCGTCGCGCCCGCATCAACCAGGTACGGCGCCAGGACGCCCTGCCCACCGCCGATATCCAGGATCTCCTCACCACGCTGCGGACGAAGCAGATCGAGCACGGCCGGGATGGCGAGCTCACGATGGTAGGTCGAGCCGTGATCGCCGACCCAGCCGTCATACCAGGTGGCGACGCGCTCCCAGCTCGTCTCGCGTGGCACGCCGGTCCCGGACCCGCGCGCCTCCGAGCGTCGTGGCGGTCGGCGGCTCATCGGTCGAGTATGGCGAGTCGTGACGGCTCAGGCGGCGACTCACGGGGCGCACGGACCGGTATCGGCGCACAGCGTCGCGTCCCGCGGAGGCAGCTCGGAGCCATCAAGCAGGGCGCGCTCACCGAGTGGCTCCGGAAGCCGGAGCAGGTGGCGCGTCTCCGGGTTGCTCGGGCAGTTGTGTTCACCGTCGCGCGGTCGCACGGCAAAGACGACGGTCACAGCGTCGTCCGTGAGCAGGATCGTGGGATCGACGATGCGCCCGCGCGCATCCTGCCCGCTGTTACAGGCCCGCTCCGTGACGAGGACCAGGATCTCCGTCAGCGTCGGAGCCAATTCAACCGAGGGGTCGACGCGGAAGGAAGCGGGGCCCAGCTCCGGTCCGACGTCTGCCTGGAGCCGGCACTGACCCCAGCCGCCGATGCGCCACCCGTCGTCCTCGTGCGTGACGGTCACCTCGACATACGGCGGGTCGGTCCCGGGTTCCGCGTCGGCGACGTAGGATACCTGGCTATCGGAGCGCGAGACCTCTCGCCATCCGGTCTCGGGCAGCCACTCGGTATCGAGACCGGGCTCGGACAGGTGACGACGGAGGACCTTCGCCGCAGGATCGTCGGAGGTCTCCGCGCGGCCCGGCTCCTCCAGGAGCTCTGCCGGAAAGCCGGGTCCGCCGCATGAGACCTGCGCTACCGAGCGCGCGGGATCTATCTCGGCTGATGGATCCGGGGAGGTTCCGACGGAGGAGATCGGAACCGCCGTACACCCGATGAGCAGGAGTGCGCTCACTGCGAGCGCGATCAACAACCGCATGGAACCGAGACGCGCTGAGCGGACGATTGGTGCCACGGCGGGTCAATTGGAGACAGCCACGACCACCGGTCCGCGGCGGACCCCGGCTAGCACCACTGCGGCGACGACCGCCACGCCGATACCCATCACGCCGATCACGCCGAATCCCCATTCGAAGCCGCCGACATCGGCGACGCCGCCGGCGATGAATGGGCCGATGCCGAGCCCCGCCGACAGCGAGGTGCCGTAGCCACCGAGGCCGGTGGCTCGCAGCTCGGGACGCGCGACCTCGCTGATCGTGACCTGGACCATCATGAGCGTGAAGGCGAGCAAGACCACGCCGCCAACGAGGACGAGCCCGATGCCGAGCACACCGCCCTGGAACCCGAGCAGGGCCATCGTGATCCCGTAGCCGCCGGCGGCCAGGGCCGCGGCGATGGGCGGAATGGAACGTCGGTCGATCAACTTCCCGAGCGGGACGCGCGAGGCGCCGTTCGCCAGCGATTGCGCCGCGAGCAAGAGACCCACCGTCCCGACGGCCAGGCCGACCCCCGTGCCGAAGAGGGGGAACAGGCCGGCCACCGCCCCCCACGGCAGGCCGATCGCGAGCGCCGCCAGCCACGTCCCGAGGATCGCGCGCTGGCGGGCAACCTCCCCGACCATGCCGGGCAGCCGCGCAAAGTGGACCTTGGTGCGCATGCTCGATGCGACGAAGAGCGCGCCGATGATGGCCGTCATGCCAAAGAATGACGACGCCAGGTACGTAGGTACCGGTCCGCCGAATTCCCAGATCAGGCCGCCGATCGCCGGACCCGAAGCGACGCCAGTGTGGGTGAACAGCGTCAACCAGCCGAAGGCACTGCCACGTGACTCGTCCGGCGCGCTGACCGCGACATATGCGCCGATGGCGGGCAGGAAGAGCGAGGCGGTGACGCCCGACAGCACAGCCCAGGCGAAGAGTGGAATCGTGCTGCCCAGCGCCACCGCGATGAGCGGCACCAGGTTGACCAGCGCATTGCCGACGATGGCCAGCAGCAGCACGCGCCGGGTGCCCCAGGCGTCGGCCACGGCACCGAACGGCAGCTGGAGAAGCGCCTGGAGCCCGAACCGGACCGATGCGAGCAGGCCGGCATCGGCGAGCGATCCACCGAGCAGCTGCACCTGGAGCGGGACGGCAACGCCGGACGCCCACTGGCCGAGCATGAACGTGTACGTCGCGACATACGCCGGCCACAGCGGTTGCCGATGCACGGCCGTCGCCGTCATCGGTTTAGGAGGCCCTCGCGCAGTCCACCGAGAAATGCAACCGCGTTCGCGCCCAGCGCCTCGACGGCGTACCCGCCCTCCTGGAGCGCCACGACCGGCCGGCCCATCGTCGCAATGCGCGCACCGATCCGCGCGTAGTCGTCGGTCTGAAGGGCCAGGTTGCAGATCGGATCGGCGTGGTAGGTGTCGAAGCCGAGAGAGAGGACGAGGGGCGCATCGGGGTTGAAGTCGGCGATCGCGTCGAGGCCGTCGTTCAGCGCGGCCAGGTAGCCTTCTCCATCCGTGCCGGCGGGAAGGGGCAGGTTCAGCGTCGCACCCTCACCGCGGCCTGCACCCCGCTCAGCTGCGAACCCCGAGAAGTAGGGGTAGATCCCGCCGGGATCGCCGTGAAGGCTGACATACAGCACGTCATCCCGCTGCCAGAAGATCTGCTGCGTTCCGTTGCCGTGATGGAAATCGACATCCAGGATGGCGACCCGCTGGGCGCCGCGGTCGACGAATGATTGCGCCACGATCGCGGCATTGTTGAAGTAGCAGTATCCGCCGATCAGGTTGCGTCCCGCATGGTGTCCGGGTGGCCGGCACAGCCCATAAGCGAGCGGGGCGCCATTCAGCACCCGGTCCGCGGCCGTGAGCGCAATATCCACCGCGACACGAGCTGCGTTCGCAGTCCCGGCGACGATCGGCGTGGCGGTGTCGAAGCAGTAGGCTCCGAGGCGAAGGTGGCGCGCGGCCGGTAGAGTGTCGAGCGCCATCGGACCGGCGTAGCTGCGCAGCATGAACGTATCCGGCAAGAGGGCCCTGGACGCGTCCCATCCGTCGGCAATCGCGTCGGCCCAGACGTGTTCGACGAGGTCGATCAGCTCAAGCTCGTGAACCGCGGAGATCGGGTCCGGCCCGTGAGCATCCGGCGGCTCGAGGGCGTAACCACCGGTGGAGAGCAGCGCCTTGCGGATGGCCACCGCTCTCTCAGGGGATTCGTAGCACGGAATCTCCCGACCGCCCGCCAGCTCGATCAACCCGTCATGGGCGAGATGGTCGTCGGAAGCGATCAGCGGGGTCAGAGGGGCGTCGGCCACGGTTCATCCATCGGCTGCTTGAAGGCGGAACTGCGGAACGATACGCGCCCGAACGGACGAGCGCACCGACCACGGCGCGGCTACCTCGGCGATGCGGCCACCTATGGTCGCCACGAATCGTTGGCGGTCCGGGCACGGTCTTCAATCGTCAGATAGTCGCTGGGCGAGTATCCAGGAGCACAACGACGGGCTCAGCCCTCCAATGAGCCGATTGCTAGTCGTCCGATGCATATCTGACGGGCCGGCAGGCATTCACGCCGTCGCTCATCCAACACACGCATGAAGCGGCGGTGGACCGCAAACCGCTCCGTGAACGAGTTCACTGGCCAGACCGTATGCTCGGCAGACACAGACGCGGAGAGCGATGATCGATCCCCATGGCGGCGCGCGACTCTGGCGGAGCCTGAGCGATGAGGTCGGGCGTGCCGTTATCGGTGCGGAGGGTTCGCTTCGCCTCCTGACCGTGGCCCTCCTGGCCGAAGGGCATGCGCTGCTCGAGGATGTCCCCGGAGTGGGCAAGACCCTCGTCGCGCGCGCCTTCGCTCGCGCCCTGGGTCTCGATTTCGGTCGCGTCCAGGGAACGCCCGACCTGCTGCCGTCGGATGTCACCGGCTCCAGCATCCTCGCCGATGGCGCCTTCCGCTTCATCCCGGGACCCATCTTCACGAACGTCCTGCTGGTCGACGAGATCAACCGGGCGACGCCTCGAACGCAGTCGGCGCTGCTCGAGGCGATGCAGGAACGCCAGGTCAGCGTCGACGGCGAGACGCGCCCGCTCCCCGCGCCCTTCCTCGTGCTGGCGACCCAGAACCCGGTCGAGCTCGAGGGAACCTTCGCCCTCCCGGAAGCGCAGCTCGACCGGTTCCTGGTCCGCATCGTCCTCGGCTATCCGGAGGAGGCCGATGAGCGCGCCATCGCGCGCCGATACCGAGCGACGGAGGAGCCGCTCGACGCGGTGCGGGCGGTGATCGATCCAGCGGAGCTGGCCCTCCTTCGCGATGCGACGCGCCGGATAACGGTCAGCGGCGAAGTCGAGGCGTACGTCGTGCGCATCGTCCGCGCGACCAGGGAGCATCCCGACCTCCAGCTCGGTGCGAGCCCGCGCGCCAGCGTTGCCCTCTATCGCGCGTCCCAGGCAGTGGCGTTCATCGCGGGCCGCGATTTCGTGCTGCCCGACGACGTGTTCGCCCTGGCCGGGGCCGTGCTGACGCATCGGCTCGTCGTGGACATCGATCGCGAGCTGCGCGGCGCCTCCGCCGAGGATGTCCTGCGCGGAGTGCTCGATGCGGTGCCGGTCGGAGTCGGCGTGGACGTGAGCTGAGCCGGCGCACATGAGCGGTTGGACACTGGTCGGGATGGCGATGGTGATCGCCGGTGCCCTGCTCGGCGCGCCGGGGCTGCTCCTGATCGGCGGCCTGACACTGCTCTCGCGCTGGCTGACGACCCTCTGGTCTCGCTACGGCCTCCGATCGATCGGGTACGAACGACGGATCGCCACGGCCCGGGCGGTGTGGGGCGACCAGGTACCCCTGGAGATCGAGGTCTGGAACCGCAAGCTCCTGCCGGTTCCGCTCCTGACCGCTGACGATCATGTGACCGATACCCTCCGGGTCACCGGAAGGACGCTAATGGCCAGCGAGCGACCCGGCCAGAGCGTCCTCCAGAATTCCTGGTCGCTCCTCTGGTACGAGCGCGTGGTTCGGCACCTTGTGATCGACGCGCGGCGCCGGGGCACGTTCATGTTCGGGCCGATCCGCCTGACGGTCAGCGATCTGTTCGAGCGGGGCACCAACAGCGAGGATCGCGAGCTCTCGGCCGAGCTGCTCGTGCGGCCGCGTACCGTCCCCGTGCGCGCGCCGCACACCGCGCAGGCGCCGCTCGGGACGGCGAAGAGCCGTGCGAGCCTGTTCACCGATCCGTCCCGGTTCGCGGGCGTCCGCCGCTACGAGCCGGGTGACCCGATCCGCCGCATCCACTGGCGCGCCACGGCCCGCATCGGCGAGCCGGTGAGCCGTCGCTACGAGCCGGTGCACGAGCGACAGGTCCTGCTCGCCGTCGATCTCCAGACCGTTCCGGGGCCCTACTGGCTGATGCTCTTCGATGATGACCAGGTCGAGGCCCTGTGTGTCGCGGCGGCCTCGCTCGCCCGGCGCATGCTGCGCAGCGACACGGCCTGCGGGCTGCTCGTCGGAACGCAGCTCGCTGGAGGCCGCCGCTGGGCGTACCTGCCTCCATCGGCCGCGGCCAGCCAGCTCGGCCGTATCGAGGACATCCTCGCGCGCGTCCAGCCGATCCTGTCGCTCCCCTTCGAGCGGCTGCTGAGCGTGGTGCCGAAGCGGCTTGCACCCGGCGGCACTGTCGTGAGCCTGGGAGCAAGGGACCCCGAGCCCTACACCGATCGCCTTCGTCGCCTGTCGCGCAGCGGTTACGCCGTCACGCACCTGACCTTCGGACCTGATCGCGACACCCATCGATCGCAGATGGCCGCCCTGGGTATCCACGCCCGCATCGCCGAGCTCGACCCGAGCTGGAGGGAGGCCGATGCGCTCGTCCTGGCGGGCTGACCGCATCGTGGGCTGGCTGCTGCCCGTGCTGGCGATCCTGGCCGAGGGAGCCTGGCTGACCGTCGTCTACGTCGCGGTCGAGACCGCCATCGATGGCCAGGTCCCGATCCTGGGTACATTCGAGCTCGCGGCGGTCGCCGGACTCGCGGCCATCGGCGTGCGGCGCGGGCTGCTCCGCCCCGACGACAACCCGGTCACGTTCTTCGGCGTGCTGATCGCGATCGGCGCCGTGGGCTGGCTGTGGGATGAGGGTGCGCGAACCCTGGTGTTGGCGGGCGACCTACCTGCCGCGATCGGCCTCCATCCCGGAGGCTGGCTGTTCCTGGTGGCCGCCATGCGCGGTGTCGGTCGGGGAGTCGAGATCGACGACAGGGTACTGACACGCCTCGTGCTTCTCGGCGTTCCGGGTCTCGCCCTCCCGTGGATCCTGGGCCAGCTGGCCGTCGGTGCCCTACGGCCGATCTTCATCGAGCAGGCATTCGTTGCCAGCCTGACGTTCGTCTCGGCGGGGTTCATGGCCGCGGGGCTCGCTCGCCTCCAGGAGATCGGACGTGAGACCGGCGTCGATTGGCGCACCAACCGATCGTGGCTGGGCACCGTCCTGGGCGTGCTGGCCATCGTCCTCGCGATCGGCGTACCCGCCGCCTCGCTGCTGGGTCTGCCGGTGGACACGGTGACGCGCGGGCTGATCGGGCCGGCGCTCAGCCTGATCGGCTACGTGCTCCTCGCCGGCGCGTTCGTTGCGGCCATCCTGTCCGCCGCGCTCTACCAGGCCCTGAGCCGTCTCGGCTTCGGACTTCCCGGACCTCTGACGCCAGAGCAGATCAGCCGGCTGCCCGAGATCCGCGAGTACACGATCGAACAGCTCCAGGGACCGATCATGACCGTCGTGATCATCTGGGCCGGCATCCTGCTTCTCGCGGTGATCGTGCTCCGCACCTGGGTCCGCAGACGCGCGCACGGGCGACCACGCGGCGGCGGTGACGAGCGCTCCTTCAGCATTCCACGCGGCGCCTTCCGGATGGAGATCCCCCGGTTGCCTCGCGCCCCGCGACGGCGTTGGAGGGAGACCCCGACCGACGCGGTGAGCGCCTATCTCGCGGCGCTGGACCACCTGGTGCGGCATGACCCCGCCCGCACCCGCCGCGAATCGGAATCGCCGCATGGCCATGCCGCCCGCATCGGCCTCCCCGAGATCGGCACACTCCAGGCGGACTACGCGCTGGCCCGCTACGGGGGCCGACGGTTGACCGATGCCGAGAATCGGCGAGGGATCGACCGATGGCGTCGCCTCCGAAATCGCATTCGCAGGGGACCGTGATGAGGGTCGGGAACCTAGACTGACCCCGATGAAGATCGCACACGTCCGGGAGCAGACGGCTCCCGCCGGTGCCACGTGGCGCCTCGCGGCTGCCCTTGACGCCGCCGGAACTCGCTGGCTCGACCTCGAGGAGGCCCGCCGCGCCCTCGTTGCGGCCGAGCCCGCCCGAGCGCACAACAGCGTCCTCTTCCGCCAGCCGATCACCACCCTCGACGCGCACCTGGCCCGCCCATTGCGAGTGGACGCGCTGGCCGACCTGCTGGACGCGGATGTCGATGAAGCGCTTGACGCATCGGTCCTGCGCTTCGGTCCGCCGGTCCTGAAGCCGCCGAGCTTTCGCGACTTCTACGCCTTCGAGCGCCACGTGGGGACGATGTGGAAGCGGCGCGACATGGAGATCCCCGAGGCGTGGTACCGCCTGCCGATCTTCTACTTCAGCAACGTGTCCGAGCTTCGGGGTCCCGGCGATCCGGTGTACGCGCCTCGCGCTTCCCAGGAGCTTGATTACGAGCTGGAGGTCGCCGCGCTCATCGACACGCCTGTCCGCGATCTCGACGCGGCGCACGGTGTCCAGGCCATCGGCGGCTACATGATTCTCAACGACTGGAGCGCGCGCGACCTGCAGCGGGACGAGTCGACGGTCAGGCTGGGCCCGGCGAAGGGCAAGGATTTCGCCAGCTCGATCGGCCCATGGCTGGTCACGCCGGACGAGCTGGCCGATGCGCGGACGGCCAAGGGCTACGACCTGGCGATGACCGCCAGCGTCAACGGCACGGAGCTTTCGCGCGGCAACTGGTCCGCGTCGCAGTTCTCCTTCGGCGAGATGGTCGAGCGCGCCTCCGCGGATGTTCGCCTGCGACCGGGAGATCTCCTCGGCTCGGGGACGGTGGGCACGGGGTGCCTGCTCGAGATCAGAGATGAAATCCTGAAGCGCTACCTGGAGCCCGGCGACACCGTGACGCTTGCGATCGAGCGTCTCGGCGAGCTGACGGCACCCGTCGTGCAGCGTCCGGCCGCATGAGTGCCGCCGTCGAAGTACTGCTCGCCCGCCTGGCCGATGCCGAACGCCGGCTCGTCGATCATGCGAGTGCGCCGGTCCCCGACCGACTCACCGAGCCGGACCCCGGTGGAGATGAGCGATGGGAGGCCGGCCAGGTCTGGGCCCATGTCGCCGAGTTCCCCGAGTACTGGCTTGGACAGGCACGGCGCGTCGTCGCCCTTCCCACGCATGAGCCGGTTCCGTTCGGTCGGGTCAAGACGGACGTCGGACGCCTCGAGGCGATCGAGCGCGATCGTCACGCGGATCCCGCCGCACTCCTGGAACGGGTCCGAGCATCACTGGCACGGGTCAGTGATGCCGCCCGGGCGCTTCCGGCCGAGGCATGGACGCGGCGGGGACAGCACCCGACCATCGGCGAGATGACGGTTGAACGGCTGTTCGAGCGATTCATCGTCGGGCACCTGGAAGAGCACGCCGATCAGCTCGACTCGTTGAGGACCTGAGCCGGGGTCCCCGCACCCCAGCGCTGGAGCTCGGCCTCGAGATCGAGTGGCATGACGGTGGCCTCGTCCGCGTAGTCACCCCACGCGGCTTCGGGCACGGCCCACATCACCTCGAACTCATTACCGTCGGGGTCGCGGCCGTAGAGCGACTTCGAGACTCCGTGGTCGGATGCGCCGGTGAGGGCTCCGAGCTCCTGGAGGGACCTCGACATCTCGGCCAGGCCTTCGATCGTGTCGATCTCCCAGGCCAGGTGGTAGAGGCCGACAGACCCGCGAGGCGGGCGCGCCGCCTGCGGGCCCACCTCGAACAGGCCGAGGTCGTGGTGATTCCCGCCGCTGGGCGAGCGCATGAACACGGCGCGCATGCCCTGCGGACGGCTGAGCTCCTCGAAGCCGAACGCCTCTGCATAGAACCTGGCGGCCGCATCGGCGTCGCGGACGAACAGGACGGCGTGGTTGAGACGGGTGATTGCCATCGGTTTTTAGCGCTCCAGCTTCCAGGCTGAGGTCCAGCTCCAGCCATTCTGCGCGTTCAGGCCGATATTGATGAAGGCCATAATGCACGGGATGTTCTACCTCCAGCGCGGCGAGGTGCCGCACAAGCGCCACACGCAATTCCGACGGCCGGACGGCGGGCTGTATGCCGAGGAGCTGTTCGGCGTCGAAGGCTTCAGCGGGCGCGCCAGCCTCCTCTATCACCACGCGCCACCGACGCAGACGCACCAAATCGAAAAAGTGCGCGATGTGCGGATCGAGCAGAGCGAGGACGAGGCATCGGGGCCGCATAGGCATCGGCTGGTCAACACGAAGGACCTTCCAGCCAGTGGCGACGGCCTGACCGGACGCGTCCCGCTGTTCTACAACTCGGACGTGACCTTCGGCGTGGTCCTCCCCGTCGAGCCGATGGAGCGCTTCTACCGGAATGGCGAAGCCGATGAGATGTACTTCGTCCATACCGGCACCGGGATCCTCGAGACCAATTTCGGACCGATCGAATACGGTCCCGGCGATTACCTGGTCATCCCGATCGGCACGACGTTCCGCCTGCGCCCGAGCGGCGAGGACGATCAGCGGATGCTCTGGGTGGAGTCACCGTCGAGCATCGTGCCGCCGAAGCGTTATCGCAACGACTTCGGACAGCTGCTCGAGCACTCACCGTTCTGCGAGCGCGATATCCGTCCCCCGGCCGAGATGGCGGCCTCGCTGGACGAGGGCGATTTCGTGATCGAGGTCAAGACCCGCGGACGCATCACCGCCTACCACTATCGCCGCCACCCGTTCGATCTGGTCGGTTGGGATGGACACCTGTGGCCCTTCGCGTTCAATATCGGCGACTTCGAGCCGATCACCGGACGCGTTCACCAGCCACCGCCGGTGCACCTCACCTTCCAGCCGCGGAACTACGTGATCTGCTCCTTCGTGCCGCGCAAGTTCGACTACCACCCGCTAGCCATTCCCGCCCCGTACAACCACAGCAACATCAACAGCGACGAGGTCATCTACTACGTGGCCGGCAACTTCATGTCTCGTCGCGGCGTTGACATCTCGTCCTTCACCATTCATCCGGCGGGCATCCCGCACGGGCCGCACCCTGGTTCGGTCGAGGCGAGCATCGGCAAGGAGGCGACCGAGGAGCTGGCGGTGATGATCGACACCTTCCACCCGCTGCATCTCACGCGTCAGGCCTCGGAGCTGGAGGACGATCGCTACCCGTATTCGTGGATGCCGCCGACGGACGGTGCGGAACACGCGCGCGAGCTGAGCGAGCGCGGCCCGGAGGCCTTCCCCGACTGACGCGATGGACTCCCCGACGTTTCAGATCAGGCAGCGCTTGGACTTCTCCGAACGGTGCTGAGCGACGGCGCCCTAGCCTCCCAATTGTCATATGCCCGTCATGACGGCACTAGCCTAGAACCGGTCGCCCAACAGGCCTCAGAGAGCAACGGGCCATCAACGCCCACTGCTGTCGGACATGAGAGATCACGGGCATCGGTTGTGCTCCCATCAGCGCCGTGGTGTGATTCCCGCAGTACGATCGGGATGACCCCATTAGGAGCCCCGCCATGACCGAACCGACCGCGATTCCCGTCAATCTATTCGAGAACGACCGCGAGCTGATGGTGGTGACGCCGATGCCCGGCGTGGCGCCCGAGGACATCAGCCTCGACGTGACCGATAGCGGCCAGCTCACGCTCCGCGCGGCCCAGCATGGCGAGGGGCAGGAGCGAATTGCCTACCTGACCCGCGAATGGTCGTATGGTCCGTACCAGCGCACGATCGAGCTCCCCTGCGCGGTGGACGCCAAGCGCGCGAACGTGAGCTATGGCAACGGCGTCCTGTCGGTAACGCTCCCGAAGGTCGCGGCGACGAACGCCGGCCGAATCCTGGTTGAACGGACCGGGCACGCACGGGGCGTGGCGATTGGCCACAGCGGCAAGCGCGGTGGCGCCGATGATGACCCGACCCCGGATGATGGCAGCAGCGCCACGACCGTGGTGTGATCCTCTATTTCCTCCGCCACGGCGAGGCCGGCTCACCACGCGCGACGGATGACGAGGCCCGCGAGCTCTCGCCGCAGGGCGTCGACGCCCTCCGTTCCGCCGCGCCGCTCTGGCGCCGGCTTAATCTGCGCCCCGACCTCGTGATCAGCTCTCCGCTGCCACGTGCCCTCCAGACGGCCTCCCTCCTGTGCGAGGCGCTCGGAGGCGATCCAACCGCGGACGATCGCCTGCGCCCGGGCGCTTCGTGGGGCGATATGGCGCGCGCGATGGCCGAAACTCCCGGCGCTCGCCGCGTGACGTTCGTGGGGCACGAACCCGACCTCTCGTCGGCCATCTGCATGCTCACCGGCGCGGCATCCGTGCGGATGCGGAAGGGCGGCCTGGCGTGCGTCGAGTTCTACGGCGTTCCCGAGCCGGGCGGTGGCGAGATCGCCTGGCTTCTCGATCCCGACCTCTACGCCGATGCCGACGAAGGACACTGATCGAGGTGCTGTAGGCTGATCCCATGGCCGACCTGCAGCTCCACACGCTCCTGCTGTGCGACTACGCGCTGACCGCCCAGGACGGCAAGATCAGCGCGATCGGCGTCTTCAGCCAGATCAACATCCAGCGTCTGCCGGCGACGCACGGCCGGTGCTTCATCGTGGCCATCCTGGAGGCGTCGCCGGGCGCTCACGACCTGACCTTTCAGATGATCAGCCCGACCGGCAAGCCGACCCTCCAGCAGGCTCCGCAGCTGCGAATCGAGGTTCCGGCCAATGCCACCAGCGCGAACATCGTCGCCGATCTCAAGGGGATGCGGATCTCCGAGATCGGACGGCACCGGATCGAGGTACGCGCCGGCGACCGGCTGCTCGGGAGCAGTCCCTTCCTCGTGAACCTGGTGCTGCGGCAGACACCCGGCAACGCCTGAGCTCACCCGCGCGAAGCTCGACCCATGAGTCAGCGGACGAATATCCGGCGGCAGTCTCACGACCGGCGTGCTCGGGACGTTTCATCGGCATGAATGAGATCGAACGGGCTTTTTATGCCTCGGACCCTGCCTGGGACGGCCGATTCGTCGCCGCCGTGCGGACGACGGGGATCTTCTGCCGTCCATCCTGCCGCGTCCGAAAGCCACTGCCGACGAACGTTGAATACCTACCGCACGCGGCCGGTGCACGCGACGCCGGATATCGTGCCTGCCTGCGCTGTCATCCCGAGCGCGGAACGACCGTCACCATGCGAACGATCGACACGCCGATCGGACCGATGCGGGTCGGCGCCACAGACGATGCCATCGTGCTGTGTGACTTCGCCGATCGCGCCATGATCGGTGCCCAGCTCGCCGCCGTGCGACGTCGCATCGGTCCGACGCTGGACGGTGTCTCCCCGCTGCTCGATCGCCTCGAGACGCAGCTCGGCGAATACTTCAGCGGCTCCCGCCGCCAGTTCGACCTGCCGCTCGATACGCCGGGAAGCGCGTTCCAGGAGCGCGTCTGGAGCAGCCTGCGGAGCATCCCGTACGGCGAGACGATCAGCTATCGGCAGCTCGCCGAGCAGGTCGGCGCCGGTGCCGCGTACCGCGCCGTCGGGCGCGCGAACGGGTCGAACCGGGTGGCGATCATCATCCCGTGCCACCGCGTTGTCGCCGCCGGTGGTGGCCTGGGCGGCTACGGCGGCGGGCTGCCGGCCAAGCGCCACCTTTTGGATCTCGAGGCGCGCGGCGCCGTCGTCAGCTAGCGGCGATCACCTCGGCACCGAACCGCTCGATCGAGTCACTGTCCGCGATGTCGGGAAGGACGATGAAGACCCCCTGCGATCCCGCCTCCGCCAGTGACCGCGATCGGTCCAGCAGGGTCGGCGCATCGGCGATCGGTCCAGCCTGGCCAGCCTCCGGCTTCAGATCCAGGCCGCAGAAGCGCTCGATGCGTTCATAGTCACGACCCTCGGCCTCGCAG
>JALZJE010000004.1 GCA_030859955.1 Chloroflexota bacterium
AGAACCGAACCTGGACGATAACGCTCCAGTCCGCCGCGTGAGACGGCGGGAGGCTGCGGAAGACTTCAATCCGCTTTCGCTTCGTGCAGGCGGCCGATGAGATCGGGGTCGTTCACGCCGACCTCGCGATCGCTGCGGCAATCCAGTGCTTGCGTCGCACGATTCGAAGAGGCCACTGGTGTTGGCCTGGCTCCAGTGTCGCCCACCAAGCCCTAGGTGGGTTAGAAGCCAAGACTCAGCCCATCGAGATCGAGCCCATCAAGGCTGCAGACACGTCCTGCGACTGCGGTTGCACCTGCTGCCGCCCCGTATCCAGCACCACCGAACAGGAGGCGCCGCGCCGGCAGCGCGAGCCACAACCTGCGGCCTGCGGGTGTGGGTGCGGGTCCTGACGCCTTCGATAGGGCGGCAGAACTCCTCACAGTGCGTTTGACAATGAGACAGGGAGCCAGAGATGACGGTTTCCGATCAGGTACGTCAGGACACGGGGTGTGCAACTGCGGTGTTGCGGCCATGCGACGAGCAAGAGAGTGCAAGTGAGATCGCGAAGGGCAACGACCGCACCGCCTGCCGGTGCGGCTGTGGATGCGGCAGCGAAACCGGGTGCAGCTGCGGCTGCACCGCGGCACTCACCCAGCGCACGTTTTGGGTTACGTCAGGCACTCAGCCGCGGCAAGACAAGGTGACCACACCTACGTCTTCAATGCCTTTGGCATCACGCCTCCCGAGAGGAGCAACATCTCGCGTATGCGAGGCGTCCGGCGCTCTAATCGCAGACCGCCCCGTTGGCCGCAGAGCCGACTGACTTGGCGTACTTCGCGAGAACGCCGCGAGGAAGTGGTGGGCGGGGGGGCAGTCCCTGCGCACGCCGGTCTGCTAGTTCGCGTTCGTCGACCAACAGGTCCAAGGTTCCTTTCGCGATGTCGAGGTGGACTTTGTCCCCGTCGCGAATCCAAGCGATCGGGCCGCCGTCGACCGCCTCAGGGGCGATGTGACCCACGCATAGGCCCGTGCTTCCGCCGGAGAACCGTCCGTCGGTAAGTAGAAGGACGTCCTGACCCAGCCCGGCGCCCTTGAGTGCGCCGGTGACTGCCAACATTTCGCGCATCCCAGGTCCGCCTTTCGGTCCCTCGTAGCGGATCACCATGGCGTCGCCGGACTTGATGTCACTCCGAGCGAGGGCATCGAGCGCGGCCCGCTCGCCGTCGAAGACACGCGCGACCGAGGTCGCGGTCGTCACCGGGATCCCGGCGGACTTCACCACGGCGCCATCCGGGGCAAACGAGCCCCGGAGAATTGTTAGCCCTCCCATGGGATGCAGGGCCTCGCTTACGTCGCGCAGGACAGTGCCGTCAGGTTGGGCGGCTCGAACATCCTTTAGGTTCTCTGCGACGGTTCGACCGGTGACAGTTAGGACGTCCCCGTGGAGCAGTCCCGCTTCCAGCAGGGTCCTCATGACGACGGGAATGCCTCCGACGCGATCGATGTCGACCATGACGTGGCTGCCGAACGGCTTTACGTCGGCCAGGTGCGGTACCCGCCTGCCGATGCGCGAGAAATCATCGAGAGACAGGGGCACCCCCGCCTCGCTGGCAATCGCCAGCAGGTGGAGTACGGCGTTTGTGGACCCGCCGAGCGACATGAGCAGGGTGATCGCGTTTTCGAACGCGGGCCGGGTGAGGATCTGTCTGCTGGTCATGCCCGCTCTGAGCATGCCGACGACTGCCTCGCCGGACTGGCGGGCGATTCCGGTGCGTCGTCGATCGATGGCGGGCGGTGCGGCGCTGCCCGGCAGCGCCATTCCGAGCGCTTCGGCCAGACTCGCCATCGTGTTGGCGGAGTACATCCCCGCGCAACCACCCTCGCTGGGGCAGTAGTTGCGTTCGATGGCGTCGAGGTCCGACTTCGGAAGCAGTCCTTGCTGGCAAGCACCGATCGCTTCGAAGGCGTCAATGATGGTCAGTTCGTGATCTGTGCCGTCAGAGAGTCTTGCTCGACCCGGCAGCGCGGTTCCTGCGTAGACGAACACTGACGCGAGGTCCAGGCGGGCGGCCGCCATGAGCATCGCCGGAAGTGACTTGTCGCATCCGGCGAGAAGAACAGACCCATCGAACCGCTCGGCCTGCATGACGGTTTCGACGCTGTCAGTGATCACCTCGCGGGAAACGAGCGAGTAATGCATGCCCTCGTGACCCATCGAAATGCCATCGCTGACTGAGATCGTGCCGAACTGCAATGGCATTCCGCCGGCCGCGTGCACGCCCTCCTTCACCGCCTGCGCCAGCCGGTCGAGGTTCAGATTGCATGGAGTGATCTCGTTCCAGGACGACCCCACTCCGACTTGGGGCTTCTTTAGGTCTGCGTCGGTGAGTCCGACTGCGCGCAGGAGGCCTCGGGCAGCGGCCTTCTCCAGTCCCTCGGTCACATTGCGACTGCGGGGACGAGGATCAGGAGATTCGTTCGCACCGAACCGATCGTCTCGTGGTGCATTCCTCGCGTTCACGACAGGTGGCCTTCAGTCGCGTCGGTCGCCCCACTGCTCGGGCTCCTGGACGAGCGACCCGACGCGATCGTCGGGGCGACCAAACCCGCGCCGGGACCAGCGGTTGCTTCTCCAGGATTCACAACGGACCTCATTCACTCGACGGCTTAGGACCCTCGAAGAATGCGACGCCAATCACACAACAGGAAGTACAGCGATCATGCTGGTATTGGTACCACCAGCAAAGGCAGCCTCGGCGCCATCGAGTAGGGCCAGGGACGGCTCACTGGACTCGGCCGGGACGGCTTATGTGTGCAATTTGTACTGTGGCCAAGAACTCTTTGAGGTGGGCCCGGTCCCGGTCTGCAACCGCCTTGTCCCGTGCGCGGGGCAGTGTTGATCCTTTGGTCAGCGAGAGTTAGGGCTCGCGCATGGGGTTAGGCCAGGGCTCGGACGGTTGCGGTCGCGACGACGGCTAGGGCGAGGGAAGGGACTAGGGGTGCTCTTAGGAGGGGCGCCGTCGTGGCCGCAAGCACTCCCGCGCACTGAGGAGAGTCGATCCGGATGACGCCGTCAGCGCCGACACGTATTAAGGCGACAGTGATGAGAGCGGTCATGAGAGCGGTCGGAAGTAGCACCACTGCTGGGCGCAAGCGAGCAGGTATGTCGCGATCACCTAACAGGAAGGGACCGGCCCCCTTGATGACAACGGTCGCGAGGGTCAGCTTTGCAATGAGCACCCAGAGGTCTATGCCTTGCACTATGGTCCCGTTCGTCTGCTCAGGCCGACAAGGCAGACGAGGGCAGCGACCGCGACCGGCGCTCCAGGGGCAAGCATGAGTGCGCTGACAGCCGCGCATGCAGCAGCTAGCGCTGCCACCAAGACACCGAACCCTCTATGGATGCGCAGTTCGGCTACGAGCAGTGCCGTGAAGAATGCGGGCATGATGACGTCGACCCCCGTAGGCCTCCGGGTCTGGGTTGGCGCCGGCGAGTATGACCCCGGCAAGCGTTCGCACGACCCAACTGACGTACTGCACCAAGGTTGACCACAGCAGGACGCCACGGTCGAAAGTCCCGTCTCCGCGTCCTGCGAGCGCGAATGAGGGGTCAACGACGGTTTGCCCTTCGACTGCTCGTTAGATTCGTCCACCTTTGAGGGAGGGCGCGATTGCGAAACCTGTGATGAGGAACCGGAGGTTGGTGAGTGCCCCAGCAATCGTGGCTGCCATTACGCCGCCTCCGGCCGTGAGTACGCCGAATGCAGCGAACTGCGCGCTGCCAGCGAAGACCAGGCAGGACATGACGATGGGGGCAACCGGCCCCATCAACGGGGTCGCCACTACACCGAACGCGCCCCCGAGCGCCACCGTGGGCAACACGAGCGGAAGTGCCTTGATCACCCCAGGGTGGAACGTGCGTGGCACGGCCTCTCCTTGTCCCTGGCGGCCAGCGACATCCCACGTCGGCGCGAGGGTGTCTGCACACGCCCGCCGCGAAGGGGTGACGCGCTCCTTTTCAGGTCAGGGACCCTTCGGGATGTCGCTCGCCGGAATGCCACCGAGGTAGGCGGTGCGGACAACATCTGAGTTAGACAACTCCGCTGCTGTTGCCGAATGCTTGACCCTGCCAGCCTCCAGTAGATAACCCCGGTGCGCGAGTTCCATCCCCTTGATGACGTTCTGCTCCACCAGGAGGATGGCTACTCCGCGCTCTTCGTTGATGACCCGCACATGGTCGAAGGTTTGATCGACCATCGCCCGCGAGAGGCCAGCCGATGGTTCGTCCAGCAGGAGCACAGCAGGGTCGAGCATGAGCGCTCGACCCATTGCTACGAGTTGACGCTCGCCGCCCGAAAGGGTGCCTGCCTGTTGCTTGCGCCGTTCGACCAGGCGCGGGAACAGGTCGTAGACCTCCGCTTGGCGACGATTGGAGTCCTTTCTCGCGATCGCCCCTCCGACGTCCAGGTTCTCCTGGACGGTCAGGTCAGGGAAGACGTTTTCGGACTGCGGCACATATGAGATCCCGGCTTCGACGATCCGGTGCGCCTGCTGTCCTGCGAGTTGGGCCCCCTTGAGTTGCACGGAACCGGAGGTTGGGCGCACGAGACCGCTGATTGCTTTGAGGAGTGTTGACTTGCCGGATCCGTTGGGTCCGAAGATGAGGACGCGTTCTCCGGGGCCGACACTGATGTTGAGGCCGTGAAGGATGGTCAGTCCCCCGTATCCGGCTTCGATGTCTTTGACTTCAAGCAGTGGGTCAGGCATGGGCGCCTCCGAGGTAGGCCTCAAGCACTCGTTCGTCCGTGCGCACCACTGACGGGTCGCCGGCGACCAAGACCGCACCCATGTGCATGACGACGAGATGGTCGACCAGACGCATGACCGTTTCCAGGTCGTGCTCGACAAGGACGACGGTCATGCCCTGCTCGCGCAGCTCAACGAGTTTCTGGGCGATCTTGCCGGTGAGCGCGGGCGCGACGCCCGCGAATGGCTCGTCCAGCATGATCAGTTTCGGGTCTCGCATGAGCGCTCGACCCAGTTCGAGCAGTTTGCGTTGCCCGCCCGAGAGAGATCCGGCCGAGAGGTTGGCGATGTGATCGATCTCGAGGAAGGTCAACACCTCGTCAGCTCGAGCAGCGACCTCCTTCTCCCTGCGTCGTGAACTCCCCGTCGAGATCAGGCCAGCCCAAAAGCCTTCGCCGGGATGGTTGGTCCCAGAGAAGAGGAGGTTCTCCCAGGCTGTCATTCGCTGGAAGGCGCGTGGGATCTGGAAGGTGCGGACGAGCCCCGCACAGGACAGTTTGTGGATGGGGTTGCCCGTGACGTTCTTGCCGTCGAACTGGACGGTTCCTCCGTCGCAGGCGGTTCGGCCAGAGATGAGGTCGAAGGTCGTGGTTTTGCCTGCTCCGTTGGGTCCGATCAGTCCAGTGATGGAGCCTGGCGCGACCGTGAAGGTTGCGCCGTTGACGGCTTGGACTCCTCCGAATGCTTTTCGGACTTCGCGCACCTCCAACAGCGCATTCATGCTTTGACCTGAACGGGTGCCACGGGAGCGGAGTCGTCGGCGGTTAGATCGGGATGCACTCGCTTGCGCAGCCTTTCTGGGAGTACTCCTTGTGGAGCAAACCGGACGACCAGGATTAGCGCGAGGCCGATGATGATGTAACGGAGGCTGGGCAGGAATGATGCGTTGCTGGCGGCCAGATCGGCCAGGAATGGGATGCCTTCGAGGAACCTGGTGCTCTCCCGAATGAGGACGAGCATTACAGCCCCGAGGAGAACTCCTCGGTTGTTGCCGACGCCCCCGAGCAGAACCGCCAGCCACACGTTGAAGGTGACGACAGGGATGAACTGCCCTACGTGGACTGCCCCGATGGACCCAATCCACACTGCGCCTGCGAGTCCCGCGAGAACCCCCCCAAGGACGAACGCCTTCAGTTTGAAGGCACCCGCTGCCTTGCCGAGCGTGCGCGCGGCCACCTCGTCCTCGCGGATGCCACGGAGCACCCGACCGAACGGGGAGCGGGCCGCTCGTTCCGCCAAGATGTAGGCGACGAGAGTCACGACGGCGGCGAGGCCCAAGTAGAGGTAAATGTAGGTGCTGGCTTCGTCGACCTGGTCTCGCAGTGGTTGTGGAACCGGCGAGATGCCGAACTGTCCTTTGGTGAGCCATTCCTCGTTGGCGAGGAAGCTCGCGAAGACCTGGGCCATCGCGAAGGTCACCATCGCCAGGTAGTGGCCGCCTAGCCTCAGACAGACCAACCCCATAAGCAGGGCAACGCCGCCAGCTGTTGCTGCGGCCACGAGGAGGGCAGCGCCCCACGAGAGCCCGAAACCGATTTCGTAGGTGCCGACGTATTCGGGCGAGCCCGGCGGCGGCAGTACGGCCAGAGTGGTGGCGAAGGCGCCAGCCGCGAAGAGTGCCACGAACCCGAAGTTGGCCTGCCCCGCCAACCCGTACTGCGTGTT
Organism: Chloroflexota bacterium; assembly: GCA_030859955.1. GTDB lineage: Bacteria > Chloroflexota > Limnocylindria > QHBO01 > QHBO01 > JACDBZ01. Next base: position 6,454 of record JALZJE010000004.1, read on the forward strand.
GAGTCCCAACGCCAAGATCCCGTAGATCAGGGCATTGGTGAGGACGAACGCGCCGAACAGCAGCCAGTCGGTCACGACGCTCCGCGTGCGGTTGCGAGGCTGGGCTTGCCTAGGAACCCGCTCGGCCGAACAAGGAGCACTACGATCAACACACCGAATGCGAGAGCTTGGCTGTAGCCGGCAGAGACGTAGGCGGCCCCGAACTCGATGCCGAGGCCGATGACGAGGGCGCCGAGCATGGCACCGTAGGGCTGACCGATCCCTCCCAGCATGGCTGCCGCGAAGACGACCAGGAGGAAGTTGAACCCGAGCGTGGGCGACATGTTGCCTTGCGACGATGCGAGTAGCACGCCGCCGAGGCCTGCGATGAGTCCGCTCACCAGCCAGGTTCCGCCGATGATTCGTCTGGTGTTCAGGCCTGAAAGTTTCGCGAGCGCGTCGTTGGATGCGACCGCCCTCATGGTGCGCCCCATGAGGGTGTACCGAAGGAGCGCGTGGACTGCGATCATGCACACGACGGCGAGCACCAAGATGATGACCTGCAACTTCGGTATGTAGACCTCACCGATCTGCCACGGGGTCATGAGAGGCAAGGGGAAGGGTTTGGGGCTGCCTCCGAACGCCATCTGTACCAGGCTTTGTATGACGAATGCGACTCCGACGCCCGTGATGAGGAGCGCGAGTGGTCCCCTATCTCGCAGCGGTTCAAAGAACCCACGAGCCACTAGGAAGGTCACGACCCCTCCCATGAAGATGGCGATCAGGGCGGCCAGGGGCAGCGCCATCCCTGCTTGGGTGAGGGCGTAGGTCGTGTAGGCAGCGACGGTCAGGATTTCTCCGTAGGAGAAGTTGATGAAGCCGGTGACCCCGAATGAGAGCGTCAGACCGACCGCCGCCACCGAGATCACCGCCCCCGTCGCGAGCCCGTACACGATCGTTTGAAGGAAGTAGTCCACGCGTTACTGCAGTTCGTCGGCCTGGATGACGGACACCGGCACGAACTCGCCGCTCTGAACCTGCAGAATGTCGAACGGCGCAGTGATGTTGCCGAACTCATCGAAGTCCACCGGACCGGACAACCCCTGATAGTCGATGCCGTCTCCGGCATCGATCGCCGCCTTGCCTTCTTCCCACGAGGTGACGACAACGTCTCCGTCTTCGGGGTTGGCGACATCTTCAAGGCGCGCGTCCACGGTGGCGCGGGTGACTTCTCCGTCTTCCTTGTCGGCGAGGTACATGGCCAGGACGATCAGGTTCACGGCGTCGTAGGCGTTGGTCTGAAAGATGTCCGGGTCGTGACCAAGAGCCTCGGCGAAGGTCTCACGCAGGTCGGCGGCGGCCTCGGGGGCGGCCTCCTGGAGGCCGTAGACGCCTTCGACAACGTCGGCGCCTGCGAGCTCGATGTATTCGGCGTTGGTCTGGTCCTGGGTGACGAACCAACTGCCGTCGTAGCCGTTCTGCTGCGCCTGAGCCATAACCTTGGCGGAGTCTGCCGGCGAACCGACGAGGATGATCATGTCGGGGTCATCCCCGAGGATGTCGGAGACCTCAGAGCGGTAGGACTCCCGGTTGACCGAGTACCGCACGCTCTTCGCCAGAGGCGTCCCGTACTGCTCCATGGCCGCCTGGATGGGCTCCTCGAAACTCACGAGGGCGGGGGCGTCACCGACCATGAGGGAAACGGTCTCGAACGATTCGCCTTTGAGCAATTCCTCGGCCTCGCTGATAGCCTTGGCGATCGCCTTGCCACCGAGGGAGTCGGACGGGACAGCCCGGTGGAAGTACTCCTCACCGGCGGAGTCGAGTTCTACGGTGCCGGCGGCGGGACTGACCATGGGGGTCTTGGTGTCCACGATAACCTGACGGACACCGGTGAAGGACAGGCTTGTGGGTCCGATGAAGGCGAGGACCTGGTCTGTGTTGGCCAGTTTGCGAGCCGCCAGGACGCCACCGTCGACCGTGCCTTCCTCGTCGCCACGGACGATGACGACGTCTCGACCACCGATACCGCCGGACGGGTTGACCTCGTCGTTGATGATCATCTGAACGACCTCATCGACGTTCTCACCGACCCAGGAGTACTCCCCGGTGAACGGCAACAAGACGCCGACGCTCATCTTTCCTGATGACGATCCCTCGGAACCGTCCGAGCCTGGAACGTCCGGAGAACTGCTGCAGGCTGTCATGAGGACTGCCGAAATGCTCAGTCCGGCAAGCGCTGTGTACCTGCTGCGTCGGTTCTTGTTGCTCGTCATTGTCTGCCTCCTCATGTCCTTGGTAGGCGCGACTTCAAGTTGAGTTGTGGTGGAGGCGTCGCAACCGACTGCGAACGCGCTCCACCAAGAGCGCGTAGGCCAGACCATGTATCGCATCGGTCACACCAACCAGTACACTGCTCATACTGGTACTGGCACTACTTCCCATTGGCGAAACATGAGCCTCAGCACGCAGGCACGATCCGAGTTGGCTGACTTTCTAAAGAGCCGACGGCAACAACTCGACCCCACCACCGTGGGGTTGCCATCGAGTACGCCGCGGCGCACCCCAGGACTTCGCCGCGAAGAGGTGTCGCTGCTGTCTGGGGTAAGTCTCACTTGGTATACGTGGCTGGAACAGAAGCGCGACATCAACCCGTCGCGACAGGTGATCGATGCCCTTGCGCGCACGTTGAACTTGTCGCCCGCAGAGCACCAGTACGTGCTCCACCTCAGCGGACACGCCGCGGGACCGGCCCCGGACGAGTCATCGGTGACCCTGCCCGACCACGGCCAAAGATTGCTCGATTCCTTGGGAACGTCACCCGCCTACGCCATGACGTACGACTGGACCATCGTGGCGTGGAACAGCCCTTACGAGAAGTTCTACCCGAACGTGGCAACGACACCTCGGAGCAGACGCAACTTGCTGTGGCTCGTCTTCACCGACCCCTACGTTCGCAGCCTGTTGGAGGACTGGGACAACGACAGTCGCCGCTTCTTGACACAGTTCCGCGCAGAAGCCGGCCCGCGCGTGCACGAGCCCGCGATCGGCATCTTGGTCCAGCGTCTTCAAGAGGTCAGTGAGCCGTTCCGGCACTACTGGGCGCGACATGACGTGGATCGCTTCGCGTCCCGCGAGCGTCGGTTCCGCCACCCGACCGTCGGGCCTCTGGCGCTGGAACACCACCGGTTGGCTTTGTCTGACTGCCCCGACCTGACCCTGGTCATCTACACCCCGGTAGCCGACACCGGCACAGCAGAGCGACTCAACGAATTGACAGGTGCTTTCGACCGGTAGGGGGCGCGTCACTGTGGACGCATGGGCGAATGGGCGCTCCCTGTGACCCGGTGTTCCGGTCGGGGATCCCTACGGCCACGGGATCCTTGGGTTGCCCGAGCCCGCGCCGATCCGAGGTCGGGTATTCAGCGCTGCGCCTCGCGCTCGGGCCCGAGCAAGGCCGAGCAGCTGGATAGCCTGTCCGGCTCCGATGACGAAACCTACGGCATCGCCGCCCGGTGGACTCGGCACGACGCCAAGGGTCGCTGCGATCGAGCCAACTGCCGCTAGCGTCGAGCCTGTGGCGAAGACGAGCCAAGCCCGCGCACCGGCCGGCCGGTATCGTCGCACGGCGAAGAGAACCGCCGCCGTCGGTGCCAGCGACAGTGATCCTGCGACGAGACCCCTGAACTGTGGGACCGCTGCGTAGGCCAGCAGCGCCGTCGCGCCCGCGGCGACGGCCAGCCACCACCATCGCTCGGCGCTTGTCTGCGCCGGTGCAGCCGAGCCGAGCTCCGGCCGCGGCACGCTCGCGACTTGCGGTGGACCACTCAACATGCTGGGTATCGTGCTCGGGGCCAGCGCGGTGATCCACCCGCCGATCGCTTTGCGCGTGCCCCGGAAGTACCGGGCCTGAAGTCGAGGCCAGGCGCGTTGGGCTGGCCGATTGACGCCTTCCCACCGGACTGTGCCCTAAGGCCCGCGTTGGGAAACGGTACATTCGTGATGTCAGAGACCGTGTCACGTTCCCGTGTGCTAGAGGGTCTCGCGTCCGCGGTTGAAGAAGATGCTCTGGAGGTGACCCGGTTCGGTGGACACCCTGAGAGTAGGCTCCACGAGCGCCGGATGGGAGTCACCGATGCCCAACCCGCGTACCCAGCTGAGTTCAAGGCCGAGGCCGTGCGCCTCGCCCAATCGGCGCGGATGGATCGAGCACCTGATCAGGCGCGGCCTGGGGATCCGTTGCGCAGGCTCTCGAGGCTGACCGCCAGACCGCGGGCGGTGCCCAGCCAGGGTGTTGTCCGGCGTGGTGGCCACGTGGGACTCATCAACGCCGGCATGGCACGGGCGGCTAGAGTTGGTGCTCACGTTCCGGTGGCCCGGCCATGTGAACGTCGAGGCTCGCTGCCAGTTTTATGGGCGATTCACGCCGATCTCGTACGCAAAGATCACTGCCTGCACCCGGTCACGCAGGTCCAGCTTGGCCAGGACCCGCTTCACATGGGTACGGATCGTCGACTCCTCGACGACCAATGCGATCGCGATCTCGCGGTTCGACATGCCGCGCGCGATGAGGCCCAGCACCTCACGCTCGCGCGGAGTCAGCTCATCGAGCCTGGCCTGATCGGCCATTTCTGGGGTTGGCTGCTGGGCCATGCGCTCGATCACGCGCCGCGTGACTGATGGCGAGAGGAGGGCCTCCCCCGCGGCAATGGTGTGCACGGCGGCAATCAGCTCCTCGGGGCGCGTTCGCTTGAGCAGAAATCCCGAGGCGCCGGCCCGCAGCGCGTCGAAGATGTAGTCATCCTCTTCAAAGGTGGTGAGAATCAAGACTCGCAGGTCTGGGCGGGTCCGGGACAGCTGGCGGGTGGCTGCAATCCCGTCGAGATCGGGCATCCGAACGTCCATGAGCACGACATCCGGCGCCAGCTGGCGGGTCTGGTCGACTGCTTCTCGTCCGGTGGACGCCTGGCCGACGATCTCGATGTCGGGATCCGCGCTCAGGAGCTCGACGAGCCCCGCGCGCATGAGGTGCTCGTCGTCCGCAATCAGCACGCGCGTCATGCGGGACCTCGGTAGGGGATGCTGGCGCGGACGCGAAACGTTCCGTTGCCGCGCACGGCGTCCAGGCTGCCACCGAGCAGGCTCGCTCGCTCCCGCGTTCCGATCAGCCCGTGACCCCCGGTGGGTGGCGGTGAGTCGCGCGCGGGCACCGGGTTGCGGACCGTGAGCTCGACCGACTCGTCGCCGAACGCAAGCTGAATCCGAGCGTTGCCGGTTCCGTGGCGGGCCGCATTGGTGAGCGCTTCCTGCAGGATCCGGTAGGCGGCCTGATCGGCGGATGCGCCAAGCGCCTGCGGCGGTCCCGATGCGTCGAGGGTGACCTCGAGCCCAGCCTCTCGATGGCGTGCGATCAGGGTGCCGAGCGACGCAAGCCCGGCGGGAGGGGCGACGACGTCGTTTGCCGAGTCACCCTCGCGCAGGGCGCCAACCATGTGGTCGATCTCCTCGGCTGTCTCGCGTGCCACCTGCTCGATCGCCGCCAGCGCGGCGAGTGAGCGGTCGGGATCCTGACCGTGGCGCAGCCGAGCTGCGCCGGCCCGGATGGCGATCACGTTGATCGCATGGCCGGCTGAGTCGTGGAGGTCGCGTGCGATGCGCGCCCGCTCCTCGGCGACGGCGAGGAGACGCTCCTGCTCCGACTCGCGCTCGGCGCGCATCGCCCGTGCCCTCAGCTCGGCCATCTGCTCGCGCCGCAGACGCGTTCGCTCGCCGGCGAACCAGGCGACGGCCCACGCCAGGCCGGCGTGAAGGAGCTCGCTTCCGGGAATCGCCCCCTGCGCCATGGCTGTCGCTCCCAGATATGCGGCGAGGAGCCCGACCACCGTGACGGTGTTGGCCCACGGCCAAGGGGCGTCCGGCCCGCGGCTGGCGGCCACGAGGTACAACGCGGCCGTGGGGCCGAGCAGCAGGTCGATCCGATAGCCGAGGCCTGCCAGCAGCACACTCACCGCCGCCGTGAACACGAATACGCCCAGTGGGAACCGTCGCCACGCGACGAGAGGCAGCGTCGAGCCGGCCGCCAGCCCCAGACTGAGCAGGTCCAGCGGCCGAGAGGCGACGGAGGGCCCGATGCCACCGTGCTGGATCAGCGCCAGCGAGCCGCCGAAGGTGGCCACCGCGATCGCGACGTCGAGGAGCATTCTCGACGCCGATCGAGGGGCAAGGAGCCTGCGCGACGTGACCGTGATTGCCATCCGCTCCGAGCGTACCCCCGCGGAGCTCACGGATCATCCCCCCAATGGGTGAGGTCCGTCCACTCGATGGGGATGGACAAGATCCCCCTGCAGGGCGTTTCGCAACCGCTGGCGCTGCCATAGCGTGAAGTCGGGACCGCCCATCGCGCTGCTGGACAGGAGACACCAATGACTGATCCGACCCGCTACACCGGCTCGGACGCCGAAGCCGACACCGAATCGGCGCCGGGCATACCGGGCTGGCTGAAGGTGATCGGCATCGCCGTAATCATCGTCGTCCTGCTCGTCGGCGCCATGATGATCGCCGGTGGTGGCGGACACCAGCCGCCGCCGGGTGCCCACTGATGATCAACATCGACAGAGAGATTGACGCGGTGGGATGGGCGATCCAGGTCGACGACGTCGTCAAGAGGTATCCGCTGGCCGCCGGCGAGTTCACCGCCGTGGACCACCTCAGCCTCGAGATCGCGACCGGAGAGTTCGTCGCGATCGTCGGGCGCTCAGGAAGCGGGAAGACGACGCTGCTTAATCTGTTAGCCGGCATCGATCGGCCCACATCGGGAAGCGTTCGGGTTGCCGGAGCCGATCTCGGCTCGCTGTCTGAAGACGGGCTGGCCGCCTGGCGTGGCCGCAACGTGGGGCTGGTCTTCCAGTTCTTCCAGCTGCTGCCCACGCTGACCGTCGCCGAGAACGTCATGCTCCCGATGGACTTTGCCAAGAAGATCCCCTTCGGTGACCGCCACGACCGCGCCCGGGCCCTCCTGGCGCGGGTCGGCATCGGCGAGCAGGCCGACAAGTACCCCGCGCAGCTGTCCGGCGGCCAGCAGCAGCGCGT
>JALZJE010000021.1 GCA_030859955.1 Chloroflexota bacterium
TGATACGAGCGATCAGCTCGAGCGGGTGGAACGGCTTGACGATGTCGTCATCGGCTCCGGCTCTGAGGCCCTTGACCCGCTGCTCGACGTCGGCCTCGGCGGTCAGCATGATGATCGGAACGCGCCGACCCGCCTTCTCCGCGGCGCGGATCTGCTGCGTTGCCGCGTAGCCATCCAGCTTCGGCATCGCCACATCCATCAGGATCAGGTCCGGGTCGACGGAGGCTGCCATCTCCACGCCCGCCTGCCCGTCGGAGGCGACGTGGACCTCGAACCCCTCCTGCTTGAGGGTGAAGACGAGGACGCGCTGGATATTCAGATCGTCATCGACGACCAGGACCTTGGTGGCAGCCAATCTCAGACCCCTGACGGTGGTGGGACGGCGAGATTATATCGGTCCGAACCGTTGCTTCGACGAACCGATGGGTACCACGCCGCAACCCCATCAGTACCGATCAGCCCACGCGAGACTCTGAAGTTCCACGGCAAATGAAACACGTCATCGGAGCCGGACACCGGTGCTGAGCGCAACGCCGCGACCGTCGTGCCGCCCACCAGGAGCGCGCCAGCCAGACGCCAACCAGACTGGCGTTGTGACCGATGGATGACGCCTGCTCGGTCGTCTGGCTACCTGGCTTGGCACATCGACCGAGGAGCGGGCTAATCGGTCCGCTGGCCGGTCGTAGCGCCAATCTGATTGGCGACCGACGTCCAGAGCGAGGCCGCACCGCGGGTGCCGCCCCTGCAATTTCCCAGTGAGCTACCCCAGGTGCTCCTCCAAAAAGTCGAGCACGCGGGACCGGTACGCGACCGGGTCGACGGCATAGGCCTCCGCATGCCCGGCGCCCTCGACCACCATCAGCTCCTTCGGCTCCCCAGCCGCCTCGAACAGCCGGAGGCCCTGCGTCCAGCTGATGAGCCGATCCTCGCGCGGCGCAATCACCAGCAGGGCCCGCGGCGCGATCCGCGCAACCATTGCAATCGGATCCGTCAGACGGGATCGTGCCCGCAGCATGGCGCCGCCGACGACCAGGCGCGCGCCGATGGCAGGCAGCGGATAGCCGGACTGGCGCATGCGGCTGGTGATCGGATGGTGAAGCTCGGCGAATGGCGCATCGGCGACGACCGCCGCGACCGGAAGATCCGGTGCCGCGACCAGCGCGATGGCGGCCCCCATGCTGATGCCGAACAGCGCGGTCGGGCCCAGCCCGCGGCTCTCGACGAAGCGTACGGCGGCGGCCACGTCGCCCCGCTCGTGCGCGCCCAGGGTCACCATCCCGACATCGCTCTCGCCGTGTCCGCGAAAGTCGAACTGGAGCACGTGGTGCCGCTCGTGGAGCCAGGGCACGAAGGCGGCGAGCTCGGGCAGCCGATTGCCCGAGAAGCCGTGCATCACGATCACCACGGTGCGTGTATCGCGAGCGGACGGGATCAGCCAGCCGGAAAGGGTGACGCCGTCATCGGTCGTGAAGCGAACCGACTCGTACTCCAGGCCGATGTCGGCGGGGGTCGCCGGTCCCCCAAGCGGATCCGGCCGAAAGGGTCGGATCTCGGGACGCACGAGCAGCCGGGAGCCGCGCACGCCAACGAACGCCAGGTAGGCACCGGCAGCCAGGCCGGCGGAGCGGCCGACCGCACGCAGGACGTCGCGGATCATCCGACCTGCGGCGCCCTCGGCTCATTGGACGACGTGCTGCCCGAGGGACGCATCTCGCGCATCGCGGCGGTGATCGGCCTGGTCAGCTCGGAGAGCTCCATCGGCACGATCCACTTCGTGCTGGTCCCATCGGCGAGCGTCTTGAGCGCCTCGAGGTACTGGAGCGCCATCGTCTTCTCGTCGATCCCGCTGGCTGCGCCGAAGATCGTCTGGAGAGCGTTGGCGTAGCCCTCGGCGCGAAGGATCTGCGACTGGCGCTCGCCCTCGGCTCGAAGGATGTTCGACTGCTTGTCACCCTCCGCCACGTTGATGGTTGCCTGCCGCGTGCCCTCGGACTCGGTGATGTTGGCGCGCCGGTTGCGCTCGGCGCTCATCTGGCGATTCATCGCGTCCTGGATGTCGCGCGGCGGCACGATCTCGCGGATCTCGACGCTGGTGATCTTGACCCCCCAACGCTCGGTCACCTCGTCCAGCTTGGCGCGCAGGATATGGTTGATCTCCTCGCGTTTGGCGAGCACGTCATCGAGCGGGATGTCACCGATCACCGCACGCAGCGTGGTCGCCGCCAAGGCCTGCGACGCGCCGGTGAAGTCGACGACCGCGGTCACCGTGACATCGGGCTGGAAGACCTTCGAGTAGACCAGGAAGTCGATGCTGATCGGCGCATTGTCCTTGGTGATGCAGGTCTGCTGCGGCACCTCCAGGAAGCGCTCCCGCAGGTCGACCTTGACCGACTGCTGGACGAATGGAATGAGCAGGACGATACCCGGACCACGCGACCCCTGGAGGCGTCCGAAGAAGAAGACGACCAGCCGTTCGTACTCGCGCACGATGTGCACGATGCTGAACAGCAGCCACAACACGACAACGAGGCCGATGGCCAGGAATATGAGGCCGCCAAAGTCTTCCATGGTTTGGTCCCTAACCCTCCGTTGCGGCTGACGCCGGCTCGACGATCAATTCAAGTCCCTCGACGCCCACGACCCGCAGCGGGCTCCCCGGCGCGATCTCGGCACCTCGGCTTCGAGCTGACCAACTCTCCCCGCCAGCATAGGCGATCCCCGTGGGGCCGATGAGGGTCTGGGCGGTGCCCCCGGCGCCGATGAGCGTGACGACCGGCTTGTCCTCCGCGCCGCCGGTCCGGCGCATCTGGAGCAGCGCCCGCACCATGACCCAGATATAGATGAGGGCGACCGAGACGGCGATGGCGATCAGCCACGGGCTCACGCTGACGTCGATGGCGTCCACTCCCGGCTCCACGCCGGTCCACAGGGCGAACGCACCAAGCACGAACGCCACGACCCCGCCGATCGTCAGCAACCCGTAGCTGGCGACCACCACCTCCAGGGCGACGAGCCCGATGCCGATGAGGATCAACAGCAGGCCACCCACGTTGAGCGGTAGCGCATTCGAGCCGATGAAGGCCAAAACCAACGCGAGCGCGCCGAGGATCCCCGAGAAGAAGTTCGGCTGAAAGAGCTCCGCAATGATGCCGAAGAAGCCGAGCGAGAACAGGATGAACGCGATGTTCGGGTCGCTCAGCAGCTGCAGGAACTGCTGGCCGAAGTTCATCTCGAGCTCCCGCAGCGGCAGGCCGCTCAACGTCGGGATGGGCTCACCGTTGAACTCGTACGCCCGTCCGTCCGCGCGCTCGCCCGTATCGATCGCAGCCAGCAGCGCCTCGACATCGCCGGCGATGAAGTCAGCCACCGGAGGATCCATGGCGACCGCCTCCGCAGCGCCGATGCTGGCCGCGTCGCGGACCGCCGACTCCGCCCAGTCAGCGTTGCGATCCTGCGCCTCGGC
>JALZJE010000037.1 GCA_030859955.1 Chloroflexota bacterium
CATTGGTGACGTCGTCACGACGGCGACGGAGGCTGATGCGGAGGAGGAGTGCTCCGGCGGGGGCTTGATCGAGGGCAGCCGTGTCGTCACGGTCCTCGAGCTGCCGTGACCAAGCGAGCTGATAACACTGTCCGAGTCTATTGCGGGACACCGTAACCGCCACCCCGTCCTCCTCTGAACCCGGTGGGCTGAGGGCGATGAGCTGGCTCAGGCCGCAGAATCGGCGCTAGACGCCGTGCCGACAGCTAATACGCTACGCATTCCTTGTGGCTTTCCAGACCGAGCGCCTCCGCGACGGGAGCCCACCCGCATCTTCCTCGCCTTCCAGCCGCCGAAGATAGGTCGCCGTCATTGCCAGGCTCGGATGCCCGAGAAGCGACTGGACATCCTCGATCGACGCGCCGGCGTCGCGCCGAAGCTTTGCGGCCGAGTGGCGCAGCACGTGGGGCAGCCGAGGGGGATGAGCTCCGAAGTCTCCACGAGGAAGATGATCCAGCACACCCAGCCGTCCTTGACTGAACCCGGTGGGCTTCGGTCGCCTCAGAATCATTGCGACCGACGCCTGAACCTGGCGCTAAGCGTCACTCTGAGCACGTTGAGGCGCCTCTCGCGTACCGAGAGCGCCCCAAGCCGAAGCTGAGCCGCCCGCCTACCAGCCCATATCCTTCGCTACATCGGCCTGGGCAGTCTGGAGCTCCTCCGGCGTGAAGCCGCTTGCCTCGGGATCCATGTCGACCTGGCAGAGAAGGTCTACGAGCGCCTGCTTCTGCGAGGGGTGAGTGATTGGGACGGTGTTTAGGTCGGTGCTCATCAGACAGTCAAAGAGCACGATTGCGTCTGCCCTCCATAGGCCCACCTCGACCTGAGGTACTTCGAGCGTCATGGACGAATCGTAGTGTCGCCGTCAAGCCGCCGAAACGCAGCCGGGCCCTCGCGGCGGCTATCAAAGGGTGCCACCCGATGACGACAGGGGCGGCCGGAGTAGCCACACGGAGGGACCATGAGTGACGAGTTCCAGACTCCAATCGACTCCGCGGCCAGGATCGAGGCGCAGCATGTGTCGACGGCGGGGCTTGCCAGGGATTCCGGAGTCGTCCACCAGGCCCAACGCTGCGGCCACCGGAGCCCACCCGGTGTCTTCCTCGCCCTCTAACCCGCCGAAGATAGGTTGCCGTCGTTGCCAGGCTCCGATGCCCGAGAAGCGACTGGACATCCTCGATCCACGCGCCAGCGTCGCGCCGAAGCTTCGCGGCCGAGTGGCGCAGCACGTGAGGCGTGACGCCCGCGGCCGTTACAGAAGCCATTTTGAGCCGAGTTCGGCAATAAGAAGCACACACCGGCCCTCAGATCAGAGTTCGCCGGTGAGGGCCGCACCGTCTCGGCTTGGCTGCGCTCGTAAAGCGGCAATAGCCACCAGTCCGATGAGCCCAACGCTGAAAAGGGTGACGACGGGGCTGCGTTTCCTCATGCGTTTGGCGCGCGGAGATGGCTGAACGCCCAGCACCGAGTGGCCGTATGTGTCGAGCGTTACGCTAATCGACGCGTACCGAGGCGCTCTATGAGCCGTGGATGAGTTCCGGCGGCGAGAGCCATCGTCGCGTGAGTGGGACCCAGGATGCGCCGTACACTCAGACGCAATGACCAGGCGGAAGAAGGTGCCCAACTCTGGGGTCCCGATGACCTTAAGAGTGCACCTCTTCGAGACCCTCTACGAGGACATCAAGGCAAACGAGCCGATGGCGAAAGGGGTCGAGTCCGAGCAGTACGTCATCAAGCTGTGGCCGCTCACCGTCGAAGCGCCAGAACTGAACCGGCAGCATTGGCGGTCGTACCTCAGCTGTTTCCGCCAGTTCTGGTCCCCCGGCGAACCCACGTCAGTGGCCTTCCTCCTTAAGCACCTGCCGCGGTACATCGACCGAGACGATCTTCGAGCGCGTCTCCGAACGGCACGAAGAGCGTGGCTGGTCGCGGGTCGCAATGGGTGGCTACCCGAGATGAAGCTCAACGGCGTGCCAGTTACGGGCCACATGGCCGACCTGTACCTCAACGCGATGTTCCATAGCGACCCGGTAAAGACGACCGTTTGGCACGCGCTCGGGCCCGAAGTCCGAAGGCTGATTGAGGTTCGCTTTAGGCTGTTCGAGAGCGAGGCACGCGACGTGTACATCGAACTTCGGAAAGTGATTAAAGAAGCTTCGGAGGCTGGCGTGCTGCTGCGCGAGCCCCTGGACTGGCGATGAACCGACGATCGGCCGGCCGAACGGCGGGTCGAGTTCCGTTGGCCCGGGGTCGGTCGGCGAACCACACCACACCCGGACGAGAGGGCAACGACGCACGCGAACAACGCACGTCGTTGGTTGCACGCCAATGTCCTTGGGTGGTCGCCATGCTTCATTCTCCTCGAATGGTCAGGTGGGGTCTCAGCTTGAGTCTGGAGCCTCGACCACTTCCTAAGCGTGCAATCTCAACGCCGATTTGCACCTCAGCCTCGGCCGCGTCGATGAGCTTGATGATTCGATCCATCTCGGGCCCGCTCTGCCTCCGAGCGCATCGCCGCTGCTCAGAAGCGCCAACCTGAAGTGCTTACTGCGCCACGCTTGTCTAGGGCAGTGGGGAGCCAGGGTGGCGTCGACTGCTATCCTCGCCTCGTGGACTACGAAGAGCTTCACCGGTTGGCCCACGATGACCCGCCGGCGGCATGGCCGGAGATCGTCGCGCTGATCGAGCGCGGTGCGCCATGGGACCAGCAGTCGGACCTGCTCGGTGATGTGGTGTTCTCGGATGCGCTGCCAGAGCTGATCGAGGACTTTGAGCGTGCCTTCCACGGTAGCTCGCGCTTCCAGAAAGCGCTCCTTACGGCCCACGCCGGCTTGGGCGGAAAGGCGGGGCCTGAGATGGACAGAATCGACAGCCTGGTGCAGCTCGCCGAGCGACGCCACGCCGTGATTGTCGAGTTCGAACCCGGCGAGCCGCCGCCGCTCTAACTGTTCGGCAATGGTTTGCCGTCAACTTTGGGGGCAAGATTCTGAGTTGGCGCGTGCCGGAGCGACGGGATCGCCGCCGCCCGAAGCCGCGCGACGGGTAGCGATGAAGGGGACTGCTGTGCGTCAAGGCCGGACCCGGCCGTCTGCGCTCCCATCTGGGCGCAGCAAGGACGAGGACCCAGTCCGCTCCAGCCTCACGTCATCAGACTGAGCAACGGCGAGTCTGGCACTTTCTCCTAGCCCGATGACTTGACGCACGATGCTCTAGACATAGTGTTCGCGCCCTTCACCTTCGGGCTGTCCTCGGCCCCTGTACGCCGTTGGCTTCATCTTCTATCTGCCGATGGTGACGCTCCCGCTCAGACCAATGCACTACCGGATCGGGGGTAGCGCATCAGTTTGAGGCACGCGAGTGTCATGGCGCTGGCCCGAATCTGATTGTCCATGACAGGAATGCATTACCGGCTTGAACCACCGCCAGCTGCGAGGTCACCGCGACAAGCGGCATGACGAGGACCGCCCACTTGTGACGCATCCACAACCAAACGCATGACCCGCCGATGGCGAAGTAGAGCGCCAAGCCGAGGAACTTGAGCAAGCTGGCGGCGAGTGGCGCGCTTGGCGCAGACGCCGAGAGGAGCAGCGCCAGCATCAGACCGCCCAGCCCGATAGTGATTAGGGTGGAAGCCGCTGCCAGAACCCCGAAGAGCATCGCGAAACGGTAGCAGCCCGAAGCTCATCAGTTGGGCACCCTGCTCCGAACGGCCTGTTGAGCGGTCCGTAGCCGCTGCTACGGACCGTCCGGCCCTTTCGTGCCGCGCGGCGATCGCAGCACTTTGTCATCGGCGTCGGAAGGCCAACTACGTGAACCTGGTTCGAGAGCCTGCAAGGCGCGCCGGTCACCGTCGAGCCAACGCTCCCGCTCAGCGCGGACGGCTAGTCCGTGCGGCCTCGACACTAATGACGGTATGAAGGACCGCTGGCCGTCGCGTGGTCGATGGAATGCACCATTGATCACCGCAGCTGCTGCGCGACCGCTGCGATCTCGGCTGGATCGCCAGGACTCTCAATCCAAGGGTCGCGGACACCATCACCGTGATGGCGCGGGATGAGATGCACATGCAGGTGAAATACCGACTGTCCCGCTGCCGCACCGTTGGCCATGACCAAGTTGAGACCATCCGGCTCGAGTACGGTCATGATCCGGCGCGCAACCGTATGCGCTGCCGCCATGAGCGGTGCCACCAGCGACTCCTCCGCCGACCACCAGTCTGGTACATGCATGCGCGGCATGACCAGGACGTGGCCCGGATTGACCGGAGCGATGGTCATGATCGCGAGCGTCGTCGCGTCGCTGTCCACCACCTCGGCTGGCAGGCGACCGGCAACGATCCCGCAAAACACGCACGGCGCATCCACAATGCGCCACATGCTACCGCGGGTGCCGGGTGGCGGATGTCCCGCCAGTGGTGCCGTTGCGTCGTCAGCTCGCAGTGCGATTGCCGTTGCAGAAGCGGACTACTCTGGAATTCCGAAACCACCCATCGCTGGGACTTGTTCAAACCGATGACGCAACGGCCTGGTTACGAACAGTAGCGAAGGCTCCATGACTCACGCCCCCGCCAGGCTGGCTCCCGCCGTTCTGGCTCGTCGGCACCGCGCTGCGCCGTGGCAGTTACGGTGCGTGACGCGGGGCGGCGTCGCTTCATCAGTAGACGTCGCCGTTGATCGCGCAGACGCCGATGGTCTCTTGATCTGCCAGTCCGCCGCCGGTGCCCCGCACGGATCCACGACCAGAACCCCTATCAGAGGAACCGAGATGGCGAAGCTCGATGCGAAAGCGCGAACAAAGCTTCCAGCGACGGAGTTTGGCCTGCCCGAGAAGGCGCGCACCGCCGGCGCCAAGAAGGAGACCGGCAATTACCCGATGCCGGATCCCGGTCATGCGATCAGCGCTAAGCGGCTTTCCCGCAAACAGCGCACAGATGGCAACCTCACCAAGGACGAGTTCGAGCGCATCAATCGAAAGGCTGACAAGGTCCTGAGAGCGAAGTCCAAGGGATAAAGCCCTCGTCGGCCTGAACGGCGCCCGTCGGCGTGCTAGGGCTCGGCGGCCGCCACCTCGCCGGTCTTGACATCGCCCGCGGGCTCAAGCACCAGGGCCATGACGCCCGAATCGAACACGTCCGCGGGCTGCGCCGGGCGGAAGGCCAGCGGCACGGTGCCCGAGTCGAACAGGCGTTTGCCCGTCCCCAGGGCGATGGGATACATCCACAGGTTCAGGCGATCCACCAGCCCCTTGGCGAGGAGGGTCCGCAGCAAATCGCCGCTACCCCAGGTGTGCACCTCGTCGAACTCGTCACGCAGCCGCCCGACGGCCGCGGCATCCTTCAGCACCGTGGTGCCCGCCCAGCTCGGATCACTGAGCGTTCGAGAGACCACGTACTTGGGAATGGCGGCAAACTTCGCTGCGACCGGCTCATGGGCTGGCTGGAACGGCCAATAGGCGGCGAAGATGTCGTACGTGCGGCGACCGAGCAGCAGCGCGTCGGTGCGTTCGATGCTGGACATGATCGAGGCGCCGATCGCGTCATCGGTATAGGGTGCCTGCCAACCGCCGAACGCGAAGCCGGCGGAACGATCTTCGTCGCGGCCGCCGGGTGCCTGGTAAACCCCGTCGAGGGTGAGGAAGAGGTCTGCTGCGACGATGCCCATGGCGGTCTCCTTCGGCCGGCGCGGAAACGGATCGCTCACGCCGAGGCTCCATCATCGGACGGATGGGCCACCGAGTCCAGCGGCCATGAAGAGGCCTGTAGTAGGTCCTATTCGCGGCTCGCTGACAGGTGGCTTACCGCGTGGAGAAGCGAGGGATCGACCGACCGATGCCGGGTTGGTGTTCGGCGCAGCCAACCCGGCCGTGCGACGACATGGAACCGCCCCGATGCCTTTCGCATGCGAATCGTCCTTCTGATCACCACGTCAGCATCGCACCTGGGCAACTCATTTGACGGCGGTGCGCGTAGTGGCGGGAGCCTTGGTGGCACCCTTAATATCCAGGGACGATGGATTCGAGCGTCAATGCGATCTTGCGGCGACGGATGGGCCGGTCCGCGCGAGGTGCGAGGACGCGCAGGC
>JALZJE010000039.1 GCA_030859955.1 Chloroflexota bacterium
CCCTTCGCTGATCGTCGTCGGCGGCGGAGTGGCTCAGAGTGGCGACCAGCTGCTGGCCGCCGTCCGGGACGCCGTCTATCGGCGATCGCTGCCGCTTGCCACGCGCGACCTTGCCGTCCAGCGCTCGTCACTCGGCGCGTTGGCCGGCGTCATCGGTGCGTCCGCGATGGTGCTCGAGCAGCTCTTCTCGCGCGAGTCCCTGTCGCGCTGGGTCAATGACGGCAGGACCGTTATCGACCGCACGGCCTAGCTGTTGCGCAGCGTCGACGCGGCGGCCATGTCCGCAAGGACACGCAGAAACCGATGCCGGCGCAGATAGCTGGCGGGAACGTCCGGCGTCTCCGGACCCTCGAGGGCGGCACGCAGGATTTGGGCCTTGCGCTCGCCCGTGACCAGCAGCCAGACCTCGGGCACTTCGAGCAGCCGGGCAAGGCCGAGGGTGATCCCTCGCTCCGGCATGGCCGAGGCCCCATAGCCGGTCGCTGCCTCACGACTCCGCAGATGAAGCTCGACCACGCGCGTCGGCGAGTCCGCGGTCGAGCCCGGCTCATTGAGACCGATGTGCCCGTTCATGCCCAACCCGAGCAGGGCCAGATCGAGTCCCACGGCAGCCTCGTCCAGCGAGCGTGCGGCAGTGTCCGGGTCGGCACCCGAAGCGTCGACGTCGATGAAGCGTCCCGGCCGCACGTGATCGATCAGCTCGCGTCGCAGACGCGGGCCGCCGGCGGCGAGATCACCCGCGGGCAGGCCCAGATACTCGTCGAGCAGGACGACGGTGACCTGCGACCACAGTTCCGCATCGGTCGAGCGAGCCAGGGCGGCGTACAGCGGCGCCGGCGTCTCGCCGGTGGGCAGGCAGATCCGCAGCCGCGGCTCGGCGCGGAGACGCTCGGTCAGCTCCGCAGCGACCGCATCGGCCCAGGCAGAGGCCGGATGCACCTCCAGGGACCAGCTCATGAGCCGCCGATGACGACATCGGCGAAGTCGCCCGACTCGGGGTCCTTCAGGATCATTTTCAGGCGGCCGTCCGGCAGCGTCTCGCGCTTGATGACGACGCTGCCGTCATGCATCTCGGGCTCGCTCCCGATGCGAGCGGTGGTCCCCCCGCGCCACTCGAACAGGGCGACCGGCTCCCATCGCCGGCTCTCCGCTGAGCGGTAGCAGGCGTCCATCACCGCGTTGACGACGTAGCCGTCGTACAGCGTCTCCTGTGGGGGGCGGCCCTCGTCGATGGCGTCGAACATGTCGCTGAACATGTCGACGTAGCCCAACTCGCTGACCTCGTCGCCGACCGGGAAGAGCCAACCGGCGCTCGTCTACGCCTTCTCGGCCACATAGCCGCCCTGGCCCCCGGCGGTGAACATCTCGAAACCGGTGCGCAGGAAATGGTTGAGCCAGATCGTGCCGTGCGTGCCGGCCACCTCGTCACGCAGGTCCATGCCGCCGCGAAAGGTCCAGGAGACCTCGAATTGGCCGATGGCGCCCGATTCGAAGCGGATCAGCGCGATCGCGTTGTCCTCGTCGGCGATCGGGTGCACCAGCGTGTCGGTGTGGCACATGACCTCAACCGGCCGGTTCCCTTTGCCGACGAAGTTGCGGATGATCTCGATGCAGTGACACCCGAGGTCGATGATCGCCCCGCCGCCGGTCAGCCGGCCGTCCCAGAACCACGCCGAGTGCGGACCCGGGTGCGTCTCTCGCGATCGGACCCAGGTGACGTCGCCGACGGCGCCATCCCGCACCGCCGCCATCGCCTTGAGCGACTTCGGGGTGTAGCACAGGTCCTCGAGGTAGCCGCCGAAGACGCCCGCCTTCTCGACGATCTCCAGGATCCGGCGCGCCTCGTCCGCGTCGCGCCCCAGCGGCTTCGTGCACAGGACCGCCTTGCTCGCCGCGGCCGCAGCAGCAACCGCCTCCTCATGGAGGTAGTTGGGCAGGCCGATCACGACGACATCGGTCTCCGGATGCTGGACCGCGGCCGCCATGTCGGTCGTATGCTCCGGGATCCCCCACCGCTCGCGGAATGCCCTCCCACGCTCGTCCGTGCGGGAGTAGACGACGCGAACCCGATCGCGCCCACGCTGGCTGTGGAGCGTATTCGTGTAGAAGTCACCGATCAGGCCGGTTCCCAGCATCGTGATCGAATGTGCGCGCATCGCTCGGGAATTCTCCGTCAGGCAGTCCTGGATGAGATCCGGATTCTAGCCACGCTCAGGTCTTCAGCGCGCGGCGCGTCCTGCGACGCTCAGGTCTGCAGCGCGCGACCGAGTCGTGCCATCTCGAGCGCGCCCGGCAGCACATTGACCCGGTTCGCGGTGAGCCAACTGCCGTCCGGCAGTTTCGTCGCCCGCAGATCCGCCGCACACGATGAGGGCAGTCGCCGTCTCCGGGGCAGACCGCAGCGTGCCGATGGCGGCCATAGTTCGGTGGCTCGGCCCCCCGCGACCGTGAGAATGACCACGTCCCACGATACTGAGTTCGAGATCGGTCCTGAATGTGAACCCCCGAGGAGGTCATGCTGCACCGCGCACAATTGCCGGCCGTGCGGCCTCCACCGCGTGCCACGGCCCGAGCAGCAGCTCGACCTGGTCGGGAGCCAACAGATCGGCAACGACGAGCGCCGCGACTGTCACCCGCATCCCAACCGCCGCGACGGGGGCGAATCGGTCCCACTCACCCGCCTCTGGTGTGCGCACCGCCGCCCTGGCGGCCCGGACTGCCGGCAGCCGTCCGGATGAGACCGCCGCAGTGCATGCGGCACCCAGCGCGGCCACGAAGGGAGGAAATCGGCCGTCAACTCGGCCATACGACCATATTTCAATCATTGCCTGGCCCAAGCCTCGCATCTCGCCTGGAAGCAACACCGATGCGTGGTCCAGCATGGCCCTGACGTCGGCGGTATTCGGGCCGTAGGTGGCAGGACCCCCTGCCGTCACCACGCTACCTGCTGACCGTCAATGGATGAATCTTGTTTCCCATCGGCACCCAGGCAGTTCTCCTGGACGATGGCTATCAACGCGTCGATGGAGATGGGCTTCGTCAGTCGCGCGCGGGCGCCGGGCGGCGTTCCCTCCTCGCCCGACGAGAGCTGGGCCGAGAGGACCACCAGCGGGATCGATGCCAGCTGCGGCACCCGAGCGAGCTCTGCCGCGAGGCCCCACCCGTCGAGCACTGGCATCAACAGGTCGGCAACGATGAGGCAAGGGGCGCACCCGTCTCGCAGGAGACTCATGGCCTCCTCCCCATTTCGGGCCAGCGTGACATCGTGCCCGGCCCCGCGCAGAACCTCGCCGAAGACATCGCGGATGGCCGCGTCGTCCTCGACGATCAGAACGCTGTGGTGTTGCGGCATCTCGCCTCAGTGAGCACGTCTCCAGCGGATGCATGCGTCATGCCCGCGCTCGAGGGCCCGCGCGAAATGCTTTTCGCGCCTGTTCCGAGGCTATGGCTGGACGGTAGGGGCGTCCGCCGTCGGAAGGGTGACGACGAACGTTGCACCGTGTCCGGGTCGTGATCTCACGACAATCGTGCCTCCGTGCGCCTCGGTGATCTCGCGGCTGATATAGAGCCCCAGACCCATGCCGCCCGAACCCGAATGCGCGCCGCCCGCCCCCTGGTAGAAGCGCGTGAACAGGTTCGGCAGCTCCGCCTCCGGGATCCCGGCACCGCGATCGCGAACCTTGAGCGCCACCTCGGTGTCGCCGCGCCGGAGCGACACGTCGACTCGTCCGCCACCGGCACCATGACGGGTGGCATTGCTCAACAGGTTGAGAACCACCTGCTGAAGCCTCCCGGCATCGCCGATCACCCAGACTGGAGCACTGGCACCGGTGAGCCGCAGCTCGATGCCCTCGCTCATTGGTCGGGTCACCTCCACCATCTCCTCGACAAGACTTGCAAGGTCGACGGGCTCATGCGCGTAGTCGAGGCCCCCACGCTGCAGGCGATTGGCGTCGAGCAGGTCGCGGACCAGGTCCGCCATCCGGCGTGCCTGTGCGACCGCCCGGTCGGCATACCGGTGTAGCTGGTCATCATCGGTCGTCTCGGGCAGGTGGCGGCGCAGGAGCTCGACGTAGCCGGACATGGCGGTCAGTGGAGTCCGCAGCTCGTGCGCAACCATCGCCACGAACTGATCCTGGAGCTCCCGTAGGCTGCGATCGGTGATGTCACGGATGGCCACCACGCCGCCCCGTTCCCCTTCGTCGCCTCGCAAGGGTCGGCCGTGCGCCTCGAACCAGCGCCGCGAGCCGTCGGGCGCACGCAGTGCGAACTGCGTGAGGAATGTCTCGCCCGATGCTGCCCTCCGTTGCAATGCATCGCGGGACGGCATCGGTTCACCACCCTCGATCGCGACGGTCGAGTCGTCGTCGACTCCCACGAAAAGCTCGTCGTAGACCTCATTGGTCAGTAGAGAGTCGCCTCGCTCGTCCACCATCATGACCGCGTCGCCCATGCTGCTCATCGTCGTTGCCAGACGCTGACGTTGACGCTCGCTTCGGCTTCGAGCTGCGGCCAGGGCTTCGTTCGCCTCTTCGATCTCGACCGTGCGCGCTTCGAGCTCCGAGTTGGTGGCATTGAGCTCTTCGATCGTGGCCTGGAGTTCCTCGTTGAGGGTCTCGAGCTCCTCATTGGTGGCCTGGAGCTCCTCGTTGAGGGTCTCGACCTCCTCGGTCGACGCCTGGGCCTCCTCGCTCGCAATGAGGAGCTCGTCGTTCGTGGCGCCCAGGATCGCGTTGGCATCCGTAAGCTCGCGGTTCGCGGCGATGACCTGCCGATGGGTGTCGGCAGAGCGGCTGAGATTGTCGGCCTGCTGCACGAGCCGTCGGTCGCGCTCAGCCAGTTCGTCGGTGAGTGCCTCGACACGCTCGTCGCTCTCCCGCGCCTGGAGGGTGCGCACGCGCTCCGCTTCGGCTCTGCTCTCCGTCAGCTGGTCCTCGAGCAGGAGGCGATGTGACTCCGAAGCGGTGATGTCTCTCAGCTCCACCACCACCGATGCGGCCGCTGCGGGATCGGAAGTGACGCGGATACACGAGACCTCGATCTGGGCGGCCTCCCCCGAGTCGGTCGCGCTGGTGGTGAGCGAAAAGACGGATCGGGCCGCCTCACCACGCAACGCGGCATCGATCAGGACGCGGAGCTCTGACGAGGCCAGTCCGACGGCGAGGTGCACGAAATCGTCGCCGACGGCGGACCCGTGAATGCTCAGCAGCTCGCGTGCGGACGCGTTGATGCGCAGGATGTCGTACCGATCGTCGACCACGACGATCCCCGTCTGCATGCCGAGCAGCACGCGATCCGCTCGGTCCGCCAGCGCGCGCTTCTGATCGGCGTCACGCCGCGCGCGGATCACGGCGAGGTCGAGGGCGGGGGCCGGGCTGCGTGGCGGAACGAAAGGTTGTGCCGTCCGCGAGGGCTGCGTGAGGTGCAGCGGCGGAAGCGCCTCGCGGTTCCCCGTCCGGCGATAGACCTTCAACGCACGGTCGACGAGCGTAAACGACCCACGCATGGCTGCCGTGGTTTCTGCCTTCCCCAGCGCGAGATAGCCGCCTTCGCGCAGGGAGAACGCGAAGAGTCGCAGCGCGCGCTCCTGCAGCGCGGGCTGGAAATAGATCAGCACGTTGCGGCACAGCACGAGGTCCATTCGTGGGAAGGGTGCTCGCTGGCCAAGGTCGTGCTGGCCGAACACGACCAGGCTCCGCACATCCTTGACGATCTCGGAGTCGCCATCAAACACGCTCACATACCGCTCCCGCAGCTCGGGCGGCACGTTCTCGAAGGCCGCCGTGGGGTACACGCCCCGTCGCGCGAAGCCGATGGCGGCATCGTCCAGATCAGTGGCGAAGATTCGCGCCAGGACGCTCCGATCTTCCTGGTCGAGCGCCTCCGCCACGAGCAGGGCGAGCGAGTAGGCCTCCTCCCCGGTCGCACTGCCCGCCGACCAGACGCGCAGCTCCTCGCCGCGGCGTCTCGCGTCATTGACGAGCTCCGGCAGCCATTCGGCGCGGAGACGCTCGAACAGGGCGGGGTCGCGGAAAAACTCGGTGACCTTGAGCAGGAAGCTGCTCGTCAGCCGCTGGAGCTCGTCGGGATGGTGCTCGAGATGTTCTGCGTATTGTGCGAGGTTGGAGCTCCCGGTGGCCGTGATCCTGCGCTGAAGGCGGCGCATGATCGTCGGTCGCTTGTAGCTGCCGAAGTCGATCCCGCTCTGGTCACGCACCCGGTCGAGGAATGCCTCCAGCTCCCCCGCCTCGACTCCGTCCTCGTTATCGGCAGGCGATGTCGTCAGGAGCTCGACGAGCAGAGGCCCGATGGACTCGAGCTGAGCCGTGATGTCAACCGTCGTCGGTGCCAGCGATCGAGGCATCGACGGAAACTGGGCGGTCGCCGGATCCTGCACGATGACCGTTCCGCCGCGGGCCTTTACGCGCCGGGCTCCTTCCGCACCGTCGGAGCCGCTGCCCGTCAGGATCACCGCGGTCAGGTGCTCGCCGTAGGCCTCGGCCGCGCTCGTCATCAGGAGGTCGATAGATGGCTGCGAGCGTCCAGCGCCCTCCTCGACCAGGCGAACGTGGCCGTCAAGAACCTCCACGTGGCGGTTTGATGGCACGACATAGAGCGTCCCGGTGACAAGCTGCTGGCGGTCCCCGACCGTGCGCACTGACAGCCTCGCCTGGCGGCCGAGAATCGCCTCGAGGTGGCTGGCGCGGCGCGGGTCCAGGTGCTGAGCGACCACGATCGGCGCGGGAAAGTCGGCCGGCAATGTCGACACCAGCG
>JALZJE010000054.1 GCA_030859955.1 Chloroflexota bacterium
CCTGGAGCCCCAGCACGCGGCGAGCACTCGACTCCGCTTCGTGCCAGCCGTCACCGTCGGCCTCTGGATCGTGGCCACCCTCACCATCTCGAGCACGGTGGCCTCTGGCTTCACGCCCGACGCCAGCCCGTGGCTGCGCTCGGACGATATCGGTCCGGCAATCGACGCCGTCGGGTCCCCGCTCGCGGTGGGTGACGTGGTCGCGCGCAGCATGCTGGCATTGCCGGCGTCGATTCTGGTTGCGGTGGGCCTGCGCCGAACCACGCGGCTCCTCGGGCCCCTGGCCGGCCCGCGCGGGGCGCGAACCCTCCGCGCGGCGTCCGCCGCCTTCCTCGTCTACGCCGTCGTCGGCGGACTCATACCCCTGCCCGCGCCATTTCCGCCGGCATCGGTCCTGAACGGCCGAACCGTCTTCGAGACGCTCGGCGTGCCGATCGAAGTATTTCGCTCCCTGACCGGTCTCGCGATCGCGCTCGCCATCATCCGCAGCCTCGACCTGTTCGAGCGCGAGACCGATCGCGCACTCGCCGATGCCCGACGCCAGGAGCTCCTCCTGCGCGAGCGCGAGCGCATCGGACGCGACCTGCATGACGGCATCGTCCAGTCGATCTATGCCGCCGGCCTTCACCTCGAGCAGGCGTCGGCCGAGATCGGCGACGAGCCGAGAACGACCCGGGCAAGGATCGCGACGGTCATGGGCGAGCTGAATCGGATCACCGGCGAGATCCGCAGCACCATCTTCGACCTGCGCTCCGGCGAGCTCGAGGCGAGGGACGCAGAGGCCATCGTGCTGGCCGTGGCGGACGAGCTCCAGGCACACACGCTCGTCAAGCTGGAGATCCGCTCGGAAGGCCTCTACCGGCCGAGACTGCGAGTGGAGCAGGCGGAGCAGCTGCGGCACATCGTGATCGAGGCGTTCAGCAACGTGCTGCGTCACGCCCATGCCAGCAGCGTGACGGTGGACATGAGCTGCACGCAGCGGCGTTTCACCTTGAAGATCCGCGACGATGGCACCGGCTTCGACCCGAACGTGTCCGCCGAGCGCGGGCGTCGGGGGCGCGCGCAGGGCCTCGCCAACATCCGGCGCCGGGCCGAGCTCCTCGAGGCGGAGCTGACGGTCGAGAGCGCGCCCGGACACGGAACCGCCCTGTCGCTTAGGATGCCGGTGGCGACCGTTCGCCGACCCACATGACAGATGCAGCATCCGATTCCACCCCGCTCGTCACCGACGTGCGCATTCTCATCGCCGATGACCACGAGGTGGTCCGCATCGGCCTTGCCTCGCTGCTCGACCGACAACCCGGCTTCAGCGTGGTCGGAGAGGCGCGCTCGGGCGAGGAAGCCGTGCGGCTGGCACGCCGTACCCGTCCCGACGTGGTGGTGATGGACATTCGGATGCCCGACGGTTCCGGCATCGACGCCTGCCGGGTCATCACTGGCGAGCTGCCCGCGACCCCGGTCGTGATGCTCACGAGCTACGCGGACGCCGACGCGCTGTTCGCGGCGATCGACGCCGGTGCATCCGGCTATGTGCTCAAGCGGGTGGGGTCGTCAGAGCTTGTCGATGCGGTGCGCACGGTTGCCGCGGGAGGGTCACTGCTGGATCCGGCCGTCACCAGAGCCGTGCTGGATCGGCTGCGCAACACGAGCCGGCTCGAAGAGGCAGGCGCATTCGCCGATCTCACCGAGCAGGAGCGCCGCGTGCTCGCCCACCTCGCCGATGGCGCGTCAAACCGTGAGATCGCCGATCGAATGGGACTCGCCGAGAAGACCGTCCGCAACTACGTCTCCAGCGTCCTCGCCAAGCTCGCGCTCGAGAGCCGCGCCCAGGCCACCGGCTACGCCATCCGCAACCGGCTCCCCGAGCTTCACGAGGTCGAGGCATGAACAGGTTGGTCCGCCCCGCGCTGGCGGCGTTGCTCATCGCGGCCCTGGGTGCCTGTGGCGCCGAGGAGAGCCCATCTCCATCGGCGAGTGCATCGGTCGAACAACCCACGACGCCGCCGAGCGCGGAGGCTTCGCCGTCACCGGTCCCGTCCGACTCCGCATCGCCAACCCCGACTCCCGCACCGTCGCTCAGCCTCGAGCCGCCGGAGGAAACCGATGACCGCGTGGTGACCGCAGCGGTGGCGCCCGAGATCGGCGAGGAGGGCGGCACGCTCACGGTCACCGTCACGAGCGCCGCCCCGGAGCGCATCGACGAGCTCGTCCTGCGCTGGCCCACGGAGCTGAGCGAGACGCTGTTCATCGCTCCCTTCACCCCGACCGAGGAACGCATCGCGGAAGGCGGCCCGCCGCTCGTGCAGCCGTGGACGAAGTGGGTGGTCGGTCCGGGCGAAAAGGGCGAGCCGGAGGGCACGACCTCGATCGGCTGGGGACCGCTCTTCCCCGATGCGACGCTCACGATCGAGCTGGATGTCACGCGCGAGGCGACAGGCCCGGTCGAATTCGACCTCCAGATCCTGGCCGACAACGCTCTGCTCACGCTCGACGACGGTGAGCCCGCCGAGCTGCGCGTCGAGGTGCCCTGATCCGCCCGATCCTGCCGGACTGGACGGACGTCGATCCCGCGCTCCACGCCAGGCTCGGCGCGGCCATCGACCCGGATCGGAAGGTGCTGGCCGCGATCGAGCGGATCGTCCCGCTCAGCGGCAAGCGCATCGCCGATGTCGGGACCGGCATCGGTCACTACCCGATGCTGCTGGCGCGACGCACCGGCCGCACCTACGGCATCGAATCCGATCCCGGGCTGCTCGCGGAGGCGCGCCGTCGCGCCGCCGACGCTCACCAGCCCAATATCCGGATCGTCGAGGGATCGGCGGCACGGCTCCCGCTCCGGGACGGGACGGTGGACGTGGTGCTCACCAGCCTCATCGATCCGGATGATGCATCGCTGCCGGCGGTTGCGGAGGCCCGGCGCGTCCTGCGTCCCGGCGGTCGGTTGATCGTCATCGGCCACTACGGTCGCGACGATGTCGCCGCACTGCTGGAACCGGAGGTCGTGGAGCACGTGATGGATGCCACTCAGCGGCGCACCGGCTGGTGGCTGCGACACGGGTTCAAGATCAAGGTCGTCCACGCCCGACTCGACCTGGGCGATGCGGCGACGGCGCACGAGCTCCTGCCCCGCCTGTACGGCGACCGTGGACGCGCGTATCTCATGAGCGCGCACCGCTCGTCGCTGCGGCTGAACCTGGGTCTCTTTCACCTGGCCACCGAAGCAGCAGCCTGACGCCGCGATTCCCCAATCTTCGGTGCGCCGAAACGCTTGCGGGCACCAAACGCGGCAGATATCATGCCCGAGTCCGAAGGTCAGGCTCTTCTCCCCCCGGAGCCTGGCCTTCGGCGTTTCCATGCCTGGCGGCGCGCCCTCGCGTTGTGGCAACCCCGTGCCGGGTTTGGCCGATTTACCCCTCTCCAGCCGGCCTGAGATGACGCATCGCGCGGCTCTGAACGCGAACTCGTACGAAATTTCGGTGAGACCCGGCCCGACGGGGCCAGCGGGCCGGGAATGAGCGAAATATCGGCGACCGTTGAGCCTGACGGCCGCGCGGGACACGTTCCCGTGACAGACATGGACCGAGATATCGGTCGAAGCCAGCGCGGCGCAATGCAGGTCTCCGGACTTGATGGTTCGGAGCGGACACTGGAGCGGTGCGATAATCAGCGGACACCCCACGAACCCGTTGAGGCACACGACCGGATGACCACCTCCACGCCCCGCATGAAGATCACCTACGCCACGCTGTCCGCGGACAACGAGGAGCTCCAATCCTCGTTCGACGCGGCCATCGAACGGGCTCGGGCCCACCTTGGCCGGACATATCCGATGCTGATCGGCGGCGAGATGCGCACCGCAGACGAGACGTTCAATGATCGTTCACCGATCGACACCGACCTCGTCGTTGCCCGCTTCCCGGTCGGCGGCCGCCAGGACGTGCGGGACGCCATCGATGCCGCCCGTGAGGCCTTCCCGATGTGGCGCGACACGCCGTGGCGGGAACGCCTGGCAATCCTGCGCAGGGCCGCGGACCTGATCAGCGAGCGCCAGTTCGACTACGCGGCGCTCATGACGCTCGAGGTCGGCAAAAACCGTCTCGAGGCGCTCGGCGACGTGGAGGAGACCGCGGACCTGCTGCGCTACTACGGCGACGAGTTCGAACGGGCCGATGGGTTCGTGAAGCCGCTCGGGTCGCTCTCCCCCATCGAGCGGACACGGTCCGTGCTGCGCCCGTACGGCGTGTTCGGCGTGATCAGCCCGTTCAACTTCCCCATGGCGCTGGCGGGCGGCCCGGCGGGCGGCGCCATGATCGCCGGCAACACGGTCGTCCTCAAGCCATCCTCCGACGCGCCACT
>JALZJE010000064.1 GCA_030859955.1 Chloroflexota bacterium
GCCCTTGCCGACCATCGACGAGCTGCGCGAGCGCTGGAACGAGGAGTGGGCGGCCGTCGATGCCTGGCTGCCGACGCTGACCGACGGCTTCGTGGGGTACTCATACGAGGGCGTGCCCGTCTGGCAGATGCTGGTGCACGTCGTGAACCACGGCACGCAGCACCGAGCGGAGGCGGCCACGTTGCTCACTGCCGAAGCCCGATCGCCCGGCGAGCTGGATCTTGTGCACTACGCCGAGGGGCAGGCCGCGAACGCCAGCCTGAGCGGGTTAGGAGTCGCGGGTACAGGCCGACGGACAGTACCCTAAGCGAGTATGTGGTCCAGTCACTCGGTGCCGCCGACGCAGGGTGCGTTCGTGCAGCTCGCCGCGAAATCGTCAGCTGCATACGTCTAGCCGCCGTGGCCGCTGACGGCGTCGAACTCGACGTTCGAACGCGGCGTCGGCGAACGAACGCGCCGTGCTTGATGCCGGGGCGGGACGGTGCGGATTCCGCACCGATCGAGACATGTACCCGCCGTCCCGGCCGAGCAGCGCGGCCCCGCATCGGCCACGGCTAGGATTGACTCCGGGAGATGCAGAGGACCCCGCCCATGCTGAAGCGTTTCCACGCCACGGTCGAGGCGCACCGCACTCTTGTCGGCATGCTCGCCTCTGCAGGGATCGCACAACCACTGTAACGCCCGGCGGCCTCAAGCAGTGAATGCATCATCCCTCCAACCAGCGGTTGGGTTGTTGGGGGCTCGAGCGGAGGCGGATGGTGCCACGGCGATATCGCTATCGACGCTTCACGGAAACGGACCGAGACGAGATCTGGCGCCTGGTGGCGGCCGGGATGCCGTATGCCGATGTGGCAGCGGCGCTCGACACCACCCGCGAGGGCGTGCGCGCCCTGTTGCGTCACAGCGGAGGCGTGCGGCCACGACCCGCCATCGCTCCGCGCGCCACCTGTCGGCGCTCGAGCGCGAGGAGATCAGCCGCACGTTGCTGAGCGGCAGCTCGCTGCGTGGCGTCGCCGCGCAGCTGGGACGTGCGCCATCGACCATCGCGCGCGAGGTACGCCGCAACGGTGGCCGGGCCGCCTATCGCGCGGTGCATGCCGATCGGGCGGCAAGCGACCGCGGCCGCCGCCCCAAGCTGCCCAAACTGGTGCGTCAGCCACAGCTGCGGGCCGAGGTCGAGCAGCGCCTGGCGCGGCGCTGGTCGCCACAGCAGATCGCCGCCAGCCTGATGCGCGACTACCCTGAGGATGCCGCCATGCGCATCAGCCACGAGGCGATCTACCAGTCGCTGTTCATCCAGACGCGGGGCGCGCTGCGCCGTGAGCTGACGCGCTACCTGCGCCGCCCACGCAGCCAGCGCCGCCCGCCGCAGCACGCCGCGGGTCGAAGTCACCTGCCGGACATGATCAACATCCGCGCGCGACCGGCCGAGGTAGTCGACCGCGCGGTGCCCGGCCACTGGGAGGGCGCTCTGCTCATCGGGCGTGGTGGCCACTCGGCCATCGGCACCCTGGTCGAGCGCCGCACGCGCTTCGTCATGCTCCTGGCCCTGCCCGACGGCCGCAGCGCGCCGGCCGTGCGTGACGCGCTGACGGCCCGGGTCCAGACCCTGCCCGCCCAACTGCGTCGCAGCCTGACCTGGGACCAGGGCCGCGAGCTGGCCGAGCACGTGCGATTCACGGTCGACACCGGCGTGGCCGTCTACTTCTGCGATCCGCACAGCCCCTGGCAGCGCGGCAGCAACGAGAACACCAACGGCCTGCTGCGTCAGTACCTGCCACGGGGCATGGACCTGTCGGCGCTCAGCCAGGAGCAGCTCGATGCCATCGCCGACGAGCTCAATGGCAGGCCTCGACAAACGCTGGGCTGGATGAAAACCATGCGAGGTGCTGGCCGAGGTGTTGCGTTGAGCGCTTGAGGCCGCCCCCCCATAACGTGTAACGCCCCCATAAAACGCGGGCCGCCCATTGAGCGGCTCGGCGCGAGCATCCTGCGACGGCACGGAAGGCCGCCGGTAGCCTCACGCATCTTGCCGAGCGTCTTGAACACTCCGCGGACGAGTTGCGAAGCCTCCCAGATCCTCCAGTGCATGCGGCCCTGTGCCTGCGAATACCAGGACCACTCCTACCGGTACGACCCACTCGATGCGGGCCACATCGACGGGAACGGTCGCGCGGCCACGTCCGCGGGCCTCAGGCCCGCGGGGTCGGCGACGCGATCAACGAGACGCTGGGATCGACGGGGTCGAGGAGCCGGCGCTTTGCATGCACGCGGTTGGACACCCGCGATGACGCTCCTACTCGGATCCGGCCGCCGGTCCCGCGTCGTACGCGTTCGTGTTTCGCGGACCGCGGTACCCGCTGGCCGGGCTCGACGCGGCCACAGCCCAAGCCCTGCGCCTCGCCTTCGCACGTCGCCACGTGCTCGAACACAACGGGGGAGCGATTGATGATGCCTATAGGCGGACGGGCGAAGGCACCATAGGCCGGCGAGTCCGCATCATTCCGGCGTTCGTCGAGGATGCGTCCGTGGCTGTAGTGGGACTCGCCGACCGGCTGGAGGCTACTGCGCTGTAGTCGCTTGGTCCCTTATCTGGACCCTTATGGATCCTGTCTCGTGTGTCTCCTGCGTCTCCTGGTAGTACTGGTTATACGCGGCTGAGACGCATGAGACGGTTCACCGCGATTCCGGTATGCGGTACCAAATTCATCATTTGGGCATGATCTGAGTTCAGATCGGGCTTTTGGCTGCTCGTCGAGCGGGCATCTGAACCATTACTGAACCCTTATCGCCAGTGACTTGCTCGTGCGAGATGTCGCGCGAGCCACCGCCGATCCCGTCATCGTGGGATCACCCTCGGAGGGCTCGGCGCTCGGTGCTCATCCGTCAGGGTCACGTTCCCAAGCGAGGCGGCTGGATCGATCCGGCCGCCTCGCTTGGTCTTCGAGGCCGGCATCGACAACCCGGCGGTCCTGGATCGTCTAGGCGCCGAGCAGCTCGGCGCCTGAACCCTTAGGATCGGCGCTGATGGCGCTCGAGCTTACACGCACGCAGATCCTCGCCTACCGGCGTCGCGCCCAATGGCTCGACGAGCGGCTGCCGGCCGGACCGGACTCGCTTCGCCGTGCCGCGCAGGCCGGCCTCCAGGACAGCATGCCGCGGGCGGCGATCCTCTCGCTCCATGCGCGCGTGACCGGCATCGGTCCGGACGTCCTTGCCGATCCGGCGCTCGTCCAGATCTGGGGTCCGCGCTTCAGCGCGTACGTTGTGGCGGCCGAAGACGTGGCGCCCTTCACGCTGGGCCGGCTGTCGGACGAGCCGCGGCGGCGGCATCGGGCGGAGCGCACGGC
>JALZJE010000076.1 GCA_030859955.1 Chloroflexota bacterium
GCGTCGAAGCGCTCGCCTCACAGCTCGCCGAATCCTCATGATGGCCGAGCAAGTCTCGTACGACCCGACAAGGCACCTGGACGCATCCTGGAGACAAGGTAACCTTGTCGTGGACATAGTGACAGCGCGCGAAAGCACGGCGTCCGCGATGAAGACATTGACCACGCCCTGCGCAACCCGCTCCGCGTGGTAGCTGGCGATGGAAGGGATCTAGTCACAGGTGCGGACCGCTCCGGCCGACTATTCGAGGTCGTGATCCTCGACGACGATCCGAACGAGGAGCCAGTCGTGATCGACGCGATGCCGCTGCGACCCAAGTTCATGACTATCTGAGGTGAGCCGTATGCCCCGCACCCGCGAGCAGCTCAGGAAAGCCCTCACGGACACTGAGGTTTGGCTCAACGGCCTGGACCCGAACGATCTCGCTTCACCGGACTCAGACGGCGCGGACCTACGCGCCATCGGCGAAGCGCTGCGCACCGTCGCCGCCAGCGACCTGAACCTGGCCGAACAGGTAGCCAAGGCCAGAGCGAACGGGCGCACCTGGACCCAGATCGCGGCTGTTCTC
Organism: Chloroflexota bacterium; assembly: GCA_030859955.1. Taxonomy (GTDB): domain Bacteria; phylum Chloroflexota; class Limnocylindria; order QHBO01; family QHBO01; genus JACDBZ01. The sequence continues at coordinate 569 of JALZJE010000076.1, forward strand.
GGCGTGAGCAAGCAGGCTGCGCGAGAGCGCTTCGGCGAGCCGGCGCCCCGCTAGCCCTTAGCATTCCAGCGGGCCATGGACGCCCAGAGAGATTTGCAAAGTGCCATCACCTGCGTCGGCCAACGCGGGTCGAGCGGTCACTCGCACCTGCCCGCAGGCGTACGGCGCGTCACAGTCCACAGCCATCGCACCATAGCCAGCATGACCGGATGGCCGCCGACCAGCGAACGCTATCGGCGTCAAGATAGATCACCGGATAGATCTCCTCCAGGGGCCGGGTCTGCCACTCGCGGACCGCTTCGAGCACAGCCCTTGACGGCTAGCCAACGCGTTCATGCTGATCGGGTGACATCACCAGACGCCGACTGAGGGGGACGATCCACACGTGGTGACGCTGTCGTCAACCTTCGGGAGCAGTCGGTTTCCACGGCCCCTCGATGACCGTCGCTTCCTTGTCGCCGGGCCAGCGCGGCATTGTGATGCAGAGGAACTGGAGCGGGTCGACACCGGTGCAGCGATACTGGAATGCCGTCCCGACGGGAATGTCGATGGAAACGCCTCTCCCCAGAACGGTCGTCTCCTCACCAGTGCCGTCTCGTCGCCATATCTGCCCCTCGCCCGAGAGAACGTGCCAGAACTCGCTCACGGTGGCGTGGACGGTCGCCCGATTCACCTGACCTGGCGAGACGGTGGAGTGGATCATGCCGCCGGTCTCGCCTTCGATCAGGCACCGGATCTCGGCCCCGGCAGGGGAGCGGCCATCCGGCGTGGAAGGGAACGAGCGGGTCTGCATGGAGAACCTCCGTGTGCTTCCACATTATCGCCGCACGGACGCCTCGGTAGCGCTCGGTCTTCGGGTGTCATTCCCGCACGCTGGCGGAATTGGCGGGGCCACCCGGCGATCACCGCCTCCGCAACCCCCCGAGCCATCGCTTCGTTCACCATCCCTCGACTCTACGGCGGCCAACGTCAGGTATCCGATCATCGGCTACTTAGAGACTTTGCTCAGGATCGGTGTCCGGCCAGACTCGGTCCAGGTGCTCGGCGAGCTGCTCCCACATTGCGGCTGCCCACCGGTGTCATTGGTGTGGCTCTCTCATGGCCTGCGACTCGTCGGGCACCGCGCAGGGAGAGGCTGGAAAGGGGTTTGCTCTGCTCGAAGTAGCGGTGCCCTCCTTGCTCACCATCACCGTGCCTAGACGAGGAGGAGCCGATGGGCGTGATCATCGGGATGGACCCGCACAAGCGTTCGGCGACGATCGAGGTCGTCGACGAGCGGGGGACGGCACTGTCGACGGGACGCTTCGGCACTGACGAAGCCGGCTACGCCGGCATGCTCGCCGCCGGCCGGAGGTTCACCGCGCGGGTGTGGGCGGTCGAGGGCTGCAACGGCATCGGTAAGCACATCGCGCATCGGCTGGTGCACGACGGCGAGAGGGTGCTCGATGTGCCGGGGAAGCTGTCCGCGCAGGTGCGGGTGTTCGCCACCGGCAACGGACGCAAGACCGATCCGGTCGATGCGCACTCTGTGGCGATGGTCGCCCTGCGCACCCCGGGGCTGGTCGCCGTTCGGGTCGATGCCGATCTGGTGGTGATGGGCATGCTGGTGGACCGCCGCGATGAACTGGGCCGGGCCCGGACGCAGACGATCAACCGTCTGCATCGTCTGTTGCTGGAGCTATTTCCTGGTGGGGCGAAGCAGTTCCTGTCCTCTCAGCAGGCCAGGGCGATGGTCGCCACCATCAGACCACGCGAGCTGGTTGGCAAGACCCGCCGCCGGCTCGCCGTCGAGCTGATCACCGAGCTCGAGGCGATCGATAAGAAGATCAAGGCCGGTAAGAAGGAACTCGCCCAGCTGGTGGCGGCCCGCGGATCGACCCTGCTGGAGCTGCACGGCATCGGCCCGTCCAGCGCCGCCCGACTGCTCGCCGACGTCGGAGACATCCACCGCTTCGCCGACCGTGACCGGTTCGCCTCCTGGAACGGCACCGCGCCGCTGGACGCCTCCTCGGGCAACCAGCAACGCCACCGACTCTCCCGCGCCGGGAACCGGCGGATCAACCGGGCGCTGCACATCATGGCCATCGTCCAACTCCGAAACCAGACCGAAGGCCGCGCCTACTACGACACCCGCAAGGCCGGCGGGATGCCCTCGATGATGGCCATGCGCGCCCTCAAACGACGCCTGTCCAACGTCGTCTTCACCCGCATGCTCGCCGACCAGAAACGCCGAGAAGCGGCGAGCCCGGGAGGGCAATCGGGGACGACACTCAGCTCCAGCGTGACCGACCTAACCCCAGACATCGGCTCTTCGGACCAGCCACATCCCGGACCCGCCTCAGCGCAGCCTAGAACGGCCATCCCCGCCGCGTCTTGACACAAAGGGGTGCCATGAGCGTGAAGCCGGGATTGATCGCGGCATGACCGGATGGCCGCGAACCAGCGAACGCCATCCGCGCCAGATCCGGTTCCTGGTAGCAACACGTCCGAGGGTGGCGCTCTCTGTTGGTTCGGAGGTGGCGCTTGCCGACCTCATAACTGGCGGTGGGTTCCTGAGCGCGAGCCGACGCCTCGCGAGGTCGGCGCGTAGATCTTCCTGTGGGTGATCGCAGCCAGCTGCGCCCGAGACTTGGAAGGCTTGGGAGGACCTCGCACCGCGCCAGCTGAACTCGCGTAAGCACGCCTACAAGTAGACCCTGGCGAACATGTCGACGGCGTCATCGAGGAGCCGCAGCCAGCGGTCCCCGCCAGGGTCGTTGCTGACCTGCTGGGTGATCAA
>JALZJE010000115.1 GCA_030859955.1 Chloroflexota bacterium
CGCGGGCGACACTCAACGAGATGGGCACCTGACTGGGCCCTGGCCGTTATGGGTCAAGCCGCGGAAAGCTCCGGCAACCCTCGCACCATCTGGGCGGGCGCTGCGCGAACTCAGCGTTACGCATGGCCGTTAGCCCCGTGCCGCGGGTCTCCGGCCCAGTACCTCCTCGTGCGGGAGGCGATCGGTGGGCAAATGCGAACGAGGCGTGCTTTGCGCACGCCCCGTTCAATCGCAACAGTTGCCGATCAGCCCTCGACGACGACCGAACCCATCATGATGTCCGGATGGATGTCGCAGACGAAGAAGTACTCGCCGGCATCGAGTGCCGGCACCTGCACCTCAACGGTCTCGCCCTCGCCGATGACGTCGCCGATGACGATCTCTTCGCCACCTTCCTCGGTGTAGACGGAGATGTTGTGCTGCGCCGCTTCGTTATTGGTGAACGTGATCGTGAAGGCTTCGCCGGCCGTGGCCTGGATCACGTTCGCGTCGAACGCGAGGTCATCGGCACTCAGCTCGACGGCGCCAGCGGTCACAGCCACGGTGCCGCCGCCGGCATTGCCTCCGCCATCGCTGGCATCGGTGCTCTCGGCCGGGCTGCTGCACGCGGCCATCAGGGCGACGAGGGCGATCGCGGTCGTCAACACCATGCCTCGGCGCAGGAAGGTACGAATAAGGCTCACGAGAAATCAGCGTCCTTTCGAACGAACAATCGGGCGGAAGTGGCCTCGCCATTCTAAAACGGATGGCGGATTCAGTCAGAGGGGGCGGCGACGCATCATGGCGCGGCTCGGAAGCCGCCTTTCTCCGTCGCCTCGATGCGGATCGGCAGCGCGCCGGGGTCGTGCGTGAAGTAGCACCACCAACCCTCGGCAGCCGCACGCGCCAGGAGCTCGCGGCGGACCTCGATGGCGTCGATCGGATAGTCGTCATACGCGGAGGTCCAGCGCACGGGGATCTGCCAGCGCGTCGGGATCAGGTCGCCCCAGAAGATGGCGCGTTCCGTCGGGTCACCGGCGCGGCCGCCGGGACGGTCGACGCCCATCAGCACGGCCTGGGAGCCGCGTGTGTGGCCACCGGTGCGGATGACGCGCACCCCCTCGACCAGCTCCACCTCGCCGTTGACCTCGGCCAGCTGTCCGGCGGCCCGAACCGCATCGAGCTGTTCGACCTCCATGATCCCCGCCAGCCGCAGCTCGTCCCCATGCGCCGCCTCCGCTTCATCCCGCTGGACGACGTAGCGCGCGTTCGGCAACGCCGGACGGCCGAAGGTGTCGACCATGCCGCCCGCGTGGTCATAGTGAAGGTGGCTCAGCACCACGAAATCGATCGATGCCGGATCCTCGCCCACGGCGGAGAGCGCGGCCACCGGATCCCCGCCTTCGACGCCCTTGATGTCACGATCCTTGTCGGTCATGCGCACGCCGGTCCCGGTTTCGACCAGAATGCGTTTGCCTCCGGCCTCGACGAGCAGGAGGTTCAGCCGGCATCGCAGCCGCCCGCGCTCGTCGGTCTCGACCAGCCTGCTCCACAGCGGGCGCGGCACGACGCCGAAGAAGCCACCGGCGTCCGGGCGGAACCAGCCCGCCCGAATGACCCGAACGGTCACGCCGCCCGCAAATGAACGCGCTTCCCCGATCTCGTGGAGCGGTTCGCTCATCGGCTCAGCCGCCCGCGCTCGAAGTCCGCGTGATAGCGGCTGGCCGTAGGATCGGTCTGTCCGCGGTACTTGGAGCCGATGCGCTTATCGCCGTAGCCGATCTCGACCGGCGAGCTGAGCCGCTGGAAGCTGATCTGGCCGATCTTCATGCCGTCGTAGAGCTTGATCGGCAGATTCGCGACGTTGGATAACTCGAGCGTGAGGGTCCCCTCCCAGCCGGGATCCACGTAGCCGGCGGTTGAATGAATGAGCAGGCCCAGGCGACCAAGTGAGCTCTTCCCTTCCAATCGGGCCACGAGGTCATCGGGAAGACCCACCCGCTCGAAGGTGGCTCCCAGCACGAATTCGCCCGGATGCAGGATGAACGGCTCGTCGCCCACGATCTCCACCAGTTCGGTGAGCTCCGGCTGATCCGCTCGCGGATCGATCACCGCGGTGCGGTTGTTCCGAAAGACGCGGAAGCGATTCCCGAGATGGAGGTCGACACTCGACGGCTGGACGGCCCCGGGCGTGAACGGGTCGACGACGATCCGGCCGGCGTCGATCTCGGCCCGGATGTCGCGATCGGACAGGATCATGCGGCGTTGATCTTACGACCCGGGACGCTGCTTGATCAGCAGATCCACCTCGCGCTGAAGCGTCTCGATATCGTCGTAGGCGTGATAGACCGATGCGAAGCGGATGTAGGCAAGCTGGTCGAGGTCGCGCAGCGCATCGGTGGCATGGCGTCCGATCTCCGTGGAAGGCAGCTCGGCGTCGCCGCGAGAGCGCAGCTGGCTCTCGATATCATCGAGTGCCGCCTCGACGCGGTCGAGGGTCACGGGTCGCTTCTGGAGCGCCTTCAGGAGCCCGCTGCGCAGCTTCTCCCGTGAGAAGTCCTGGCGGCTGCCATCGCGTTTGACGACCACCAGCCGCGCGCCCTCTGCTCGCTCGTAGGTCGTGAATCGATACGAGCACGCCTCGCACTCACGGCGCCGGCGAATGGTGCTGCCGCTCTCGAGGTCCCGCGAGTCGATGACGCGCGTGCCGGTTTGCTCGCAGCGTGGACAACGCATGTCGCTGACTCCCAAAAGTACACCAGTGGTTGTGCTGTCTCGAAGCGTACCACAAGATGTGCGGGGGTCAGCTCTGGCGAGTGCGCTCCAGGCGGGCGGCCACCGACGCATCGGTGGGTCCGCCGGGCTCCCAGTTGAGCAGGACCTCCACGATCTCCGCCATGCGCAGGCGCGAATGGCTCACGTTCGAGTGGCCGCGCTTGTAGTAGATGAACGGCTCCTCGTCGTCCGGGGGGCGGTGCGGCAGCCTGGTGATGGCACAGCCGCGCTCGGCGGTGACGATGCCGCGCAGCGCCCGCTCGAGGTTCGCCTCGTACTCCATGTGGAGTCCGTGCAGCTCCTCGGGCGCCATCATCGCCTGGAGCGAGCTGACCTCGGTATCAAGCTGCTCCTCCTGCTCACCGAGACGCTGCACCGCCTCGTCGGGATCCAAGTCGCGACGACGCAGCGCGTCGATCTCATCGGCCACCGCGACAAGCAGCCCATCAATCCGCGTGGAGATCTGGAACATCTCGTTGCGGTACCGCCCAAGCTCCTTGCCGTGGCCGAAGACGCTGCGGCGTCGCCCGCCGAATAGTCCGCGCATGGTTGTAGCCTACGCTCCCTTGCGGCGTCGGATCTCGTCCGTCAGTGCCGGCACGATCTCAAACAGGTCACCCACCACGAACAGGTCGGCAAATTCACCGATCGGCGCGTCCGGGTCTCGATTGATGGCGATCACATGCTCGGCGGTCTGCATCCCGACCCGGTGCTGAATGGCGCCACTGATCCCTGCGCCGATGTAGAGCGACGGCTTCACCACCTTCCCGGTCTGCCCGATCTGGAGCTGGTACGGGATCCAGCCCGCGTCCGCGGCCGCCCGTGATGCGCCGACGGCACCGCCCAATGCCTGGGCGAGGTCACGCAGCGGCCCAAAGCCGTCCTCGCCGCCCACGCCGCGGCCGCCGGCCACGATGACGGTGGCTTCTTCGAGATTGACGACCTTTGCCTCCGCCTCGTGACTCTCGGCGACGGTCGCCTTCGCGAATGCCGATTCCCCCGCCTCTGGCGCCTGTGACACCTCCGCGCTCCCGCCGCCGCCCTCGGTCGGGGTGAACGTGCCCGCCAGCACCAGCACGATGGACGGGGTCGGTGCCGCGTCACTCGGCCGCGCGGTGGTTATCACGCTTCCCTGGAGCGTGGCCTGCTCGGACTCGAGCACGCCATCGACCACCCGTGCTGAGCGGACGGGTCCGAAAGCGGGAACGTCGAGCATGCCGACCAGCGCCGCCGCCAGGTCACGACCGTTCGGCGTGGCGGGTGCCAGGACCGCCAGCACATCCGCGTCGCGCACCGCGGCCGCAGCCACGGCTGCATGGCGGATGGCCGGAGCGTCCTCAGCGCCGAGGATGATGGCCCGTGCCGCGCCATGCGCGCCGAGCTCGCCCGCGGCATCGGCGGCACCCGAGCCGTACGCTAGCGCGACTGCCGCTCCGCCTGACTGGGAAGCCAGCTCAGCGGCGCCGGTTGCCATCTCGAGGGCCGATCGCGCCGGCTTGCCGCCGGCGAACTCCGCGAAAAAGTAGATATCGGTGGCCATCGGTTCAGATCAGCTTTCGTACTGCGAGCCAGTCGGCGATCTTGACGGCCGCCTCGGCCGGGGGCAGGTTCTCGATGCGCTCTGTCGGTCCCTTCTCCTCGGGCTGTCGCGTCCCGGTCACGGTGGTCAGCGCGCCGCCCGACAGCTCGTCGGCCGACAGACCGACATCGGCCAGCGACCACGTCTCCATCGGCTTGCGCTTGGCGGCCATGATTCCCTTCAGGCTGGCGTAGCGCGGCTCTCCGACCTGGTCGGTGACCGTCGCCACCAGCGGCAGGGGTGCGCTGATCCAGTCGAAGCCGGTGGCAGACAGGCGCCGCACGCGCGCCGCTCCGTCACCCACCGTCAGCTCCGCCCCGTAGCTCAGCAGAGGCAGATCACGCATGGCGGCCACGGCACCCGGCACGAGCGAGCCGCGAGCGTCATCGGAGGCCATCCCCATCAATGCGATGTCGGGCGCCAACTTGTCGAGGGCGGCGGCAAGGACCTTGGCGGTCCCCCACTCGTCGGCGCCCGCAAGGGCCGGATCCGTGATCAGCACCGCGCCATCGCCGCCCATGGCGAGTGCTCGGCGCAGGGCCTCGGAAGCCTGTTCCGGACCCATCGACAGGTAGCTGACGCCCTCGACGCTGCCATCGTCGAGCAGGCGCAGCGCCTGTTCGATGGCGTATTCATCGAGCGGATTGATGATTGCCTCGACACTGCTCCGGTCGAGGCGCAGGTCATCGGTGTAGCGCTTGTCGGCGCCGGTGGCCGGGACCTGCTTGATGCATACGACGATCTTCACAATCGGCTTGCTCTGCTCCTCACCTACGAGCCCCGCTTCGCGATGCCGGCCCGCTGGAGGAGCTGGCGCGCGACGATGAGGCGTTGGATCTGCTGCGTCCCCTCGTAGAGCTGCGTGATCTTCGCGTCACGCATCATGCGCTCCACGGGATACTCGGTGATATACCCGTATCCACCCAGGACCTGGACGGCATCGGTCGTGACGCGCATGGCGGTGTCACCCGCCACGAGCTTGGCACTGCTCGTCCAGTACGGCATGTCCTGTGCCTCGGCATCGACGCGGGCGGCCGCGGCATAGGTCAGCTGGCGTGCAGCCTCGGTCTGGCTTGCCATGTCGGCGAGCATCCACTGGATGCCCTGGAAATCCGACACGCGCTGGCCGAACTGTTGCCGGTCTGCCGCATAGGTGACCGATGCGTCGATGGCCCCCTGCGCAATCCCCACGGCCTGCGCCGCGATGCTCAGGCGGCTGCGGTCCAGGGTGGCCATGGCGATCTTGAAGCCGTCTCCCTCGGCTCCAAGCCGGTTCGCGGCCGGAACGTGGACGTCGTCGAAGGTCAGCTCCGCGGTGGGAGACCCCCGGATGCCCATCTTGTGCTCGACGCGCGGTGCTGCGAAGCCTGGCGAGTCCGTCTCGACGATGAATGCACTCATGCCCTTGCGGCCGCCCGCCTCCGGGTCGGTGAGCGCGAAGACCGTCAGGACGTCGGCGACCGAGCCGTGGGTGATGAAGCGCTTCGAGCCAATCAGGACGTAGTCGTCACCTTCGCGGGTGGCGCGCATGCGGTTGGCCGCGACGTCACTGCCCGCCGCTGCCTCCGTCAGCGCAAAGGCGACGAGCCACTCCCCGGAAGCAAGGCGCGGGAGGTACCGCTCTTTCTGCTCGTCGGTGCCGGACTGGATGATGGGCAGCGCACCGAGCTTCTGGACGATCGGAATCAGGCTGGTCGTGGCATCCGCGCGGGCGATCTCCTCGACCACGATGCACTGCGCGATGGTGTCGAGGCCGGTCCCCCCGTATCGCTCCTCGAAGCACGTGCCGAGCAGATCCTGTTGGGCCAGCAGCTGCCTGAGGTCCTGCGGAAACTCTGCCTTCGCGTCGATCTCGGCGGCGCGCGGCGCGATCCGCTCCTCCGCGAGCTCGCGCACCACCGCACGCAGCTCTTCGTGATCGGCCGTCGGCAGGTAGGTCAAGCGGGCTCCTCGGACACGGAGAACTGGGTGGTTGGGCGCGGGGACACGAGTCTAGCCGATGCCGGTAGGTACCTTCAGCCGTCTACTGGCCGAGCAGGCCAGGCAATCAACCGCGCGACCGGCGGAGACCGCCCTCCACGTCTCGGTCACTCGGTTGGCCAACTCTGCATGGCCGATCGACGCTGGGGGTTCATCCTGCCGCGCGCAGTGCTGAGTGGCTTAGGCGATGCGGGGCGGACCCTTCTTCCCCTAGAGGCCGCATGTAAGGGCGGAGAGTCGCTTTCGCGCTCCCCGCCCCGTGCTCATCCGAATTCGATCAACCGCGAATTACGGATCGCGGAAAATCCACAGGCCGCTATCACGATCCGAGGCGAGGATGTAGGTGAAGCCATCTTCACCGATGAACGTCTCGACGCCCCAGAAGTTGTTCCCGTCCGGATCCAGGTAGCCGCCGACCTCGACAAGCTCACAGGTGCCCGTGTCTGCCGGATCGCTGCACTGGATCTGCACGGCCCGCAGGCCGCCAGAGTAATACGACAAATACGCCAGTGACGCATCCTGGGGATCGACCGCCACCTCATGGACGGACAGGTCGCCGAATCCTTCCGCGAACGCGGGATCTGCCGCCTCCGGGATGATGAACTGATCGAGGTCCTCCATGGTGGTGGCATCGAACAAGTGGACGTAACCCCAGCCGTCGAACGCGGGATCGACGCCGGTGACAAAGTCACCAGGAGTTCCAACGGCGATAAGATCCTCGAGCAGCGCAACGCCTTCGGCCGCGAGACATGCGTCGAGGTCGAACGCCGCTTCTTGGTCGAACAGCGCAAAGCCCCCTTCACGCGTGGTGAGGACGACGGGCAATGCCTCGTTCTCGAGGAACGGGCTGAGCACTGAGTTGCAGGCATCCGCACCCTGGCGGTTGAAGATGATCACCGCCGAGTAGCCGCCGGCCGCCTCGATGTTGGCCACCTTCTCCTCGAAGGTGCATACACCGCGCTCGACGACGGCTACGTACGTGGCGCCGTCGTCCGGCGCGGCGGGCACCGCTGTGTCGCCGATGCAGCCGCGCCCAACGAATATCGTCTGACCGCTGATGCCATCAGCCTCGTCGACGGTGGTCTGCGTCGCGGCCTTTGCCCGTGACGCGCCGCCGTCATCGGAGTTGATGAGGAACCGATACGGATCGAAGTCCTCGTCGGTTCCGATGACGAACCGATTATCGATGGTGAATTCGGCTTGGTGACCATTGCCCTCCGGCGGGGAAATGGTCGGGAAAAGCGGGTCGAATTCGGCATAGTCGCTCTGTGCCACCAAGAACGCATTCGCCGGATCCGTTACGTTCAGCTGCACGTATCCGCCATCCCAATAGGAGAGCAGCATGATCCACTCGCCATCGATCTGCTTCACGATCATGTCGTGCAGGAACGAATCTGTCAGACCAAGCTCCGGCTGCGAGACGCCAAGCTCGTTGAGGTCGTACTCGGCTACGAGCACAGGGTGACGCGGGTTGGTGATGTCGAAGATGTCAACATCTGAAGACTCCCACTCGTCCTGCGCCACGAGGTAGGCTCGATCACCGGCGTCCCAGATGAAGACGCTGTGAGTCTCATTGGCATCCCTGATCTGGCGGGGCGAGCCATTAACGGTGCGGTCGCCGATACCGGTCGCGAGGCGCTTGGGATTCAACGGATCGCTGACGTCCCACAGGCTGAAGCCGCCCTTGTAATTCTTTCCACAGCCCTCATGGTTGAAGGCAAGGATGTCGCCGCTGTAGAACTTTGTGGTGATCTCCGCGACCTGCACCCCTTCGCCGGGCCGCGTGTCCTGTGGCGTCGCGATGAAATTGACCTGGACGGGATTGCTGAGGTCGCTGATGTCAACGACATAGATGCCGGCGTCGGGGCTGTTGACCCCTCCCGTCTCAGGACCAGCGCAGTCGGGGAAGCCCCAGTTGGCCAGGTAGGCAAATCCCGCCTCGGGGTCCACGGCTACATCGGCGATCAGTCCGGGGCCGAGGGACGGATCAGTGGCGTCGTAGAGCTCGGCAACTCCCACGAGTTCGATCTTGCCCCACTCGCCGGTGCCGAGCAGATGGCCTTCCTCCTCGCCATGCTGATGCTCCGGGGTCGTCACCCCATCACCAAGGACGGGGTCGGTGGCCGCAACCGAGCCGGCGAAGAGCATGGTGAGCAGCATTCCGGTCGCCAGGGCAGCAAGTCTTGATCGCTGTTTCATCCGTTTCCTCCCACGTGATGATTGATCAGCCAGACACACAGAGTACTCCGCCCGCACGCGCGGCGAAGGCCCATCTACCCTGAAACCACACGCGCAGTGCCTTCAGCCGTCCCGTGGCCGTGCAGGCCAACCAGACCGCCCTACGACCGGCGAATGCCGTTTCCACGTCTCGGTTCGCTCAACCCGCTAGCCGCAGGGTAACTGGGTTGCGATTACAACGAACACCCGTCAATCGTGCGGGCCCTGGAGTTCAACCTGGCCCTCGTTGATGCGAGCGTGATAGCTGACCTGGCGCGAGCCGGCGGGGCCGTGGACGACCGCCCCGTCGGCCAGTTTGAAGGTCGAGGAATGCCATGGGCAGGTGATCGTGTCGTCGGTGAGCTTGCCCTCCGACAGCGGGCCGCCGGCGTGCGAGCACGTCTCCTTGAGCGCCTGGACCATGTCGCCACGGCGTACCAGCATCACGGCGGTCGTTCCGAACATGGCCTTGGTCGGCGTACCTTCGGTAAGGTCCGCGGCGGCCATCACCGGCGTGAACTCCTTCGCGCGTTTGCCCTTCGCAAACGCGTTGTGATTCACCATGTAGCCGAATTTGTAGACGACATGCCCACCGATGAAGGCACCGACGCTGATGATGAGGTAGCCGATCACGAGGGGCACGAAGGCGGCATCGTGATTGCCGTTGAGGCGCTGTCCCAGCGAGGCGCCGAATCCGGCGTTGCCCACGATGTTGATCAAGCCATGCAGTCCGGTCACGTCTCGCTCGTTACCGGTCGCCGTATCCTTGAAATCGGTGAGGCCGGTAAGAATGGCCCCGATCCCCGCGATCACCGCGAGACCCAGGACCCAGGTCGTCGCGGTCTCCATGCCCTCGACATTGAAGACGACACGCAGGACGTCGAGGAGCAACGCGGCCGTCGCACCGCCGACCACCACGTCGACGATGACAGCGTGCAGCGAATGGCCGAGCCATGAACCATTCATGAGGTCCTGGAGCAGCTTTCCAGGCCCGCCGAGCACCCGATAGAAACCGCCGATCACAGACGCCGCACCATTCCAGAGACCGCTCAGCGGCCGCGCCATTCGTTCGAGCATTGCTACCTCCTCGCCGAACCATACGCTGGTGCCAGCCCGGCCGCAGGCGTCAGGCTGTCAACGCGGCGGCGAATTCGCCGAAGACCTCCACGTAGCGCTCGATATCGGCGTCGCTGTGCTGGACGGAGAGCGTCCATTGATCGTCAGGGCCCGGTGGCAGGAGGATCCCGCGATTGGCGAGATAGAAGAAGCTGGCGCCCCAGAGCTCCGAGTCGAGGCCGATGAAGTCGCGGTAGTTCGTCACGCGCTCCGGAGTGAACATGACGCAGCCCTTCGGTCCCACGTTGATCGCGTATCCCGGCAGGCCGTACTCGTCAAGCACTTCCTGGCTGCCGGCGGTCAAACGATCAGCCATGGCGTGCAGCCGCGGGTATGCGTCCCTGGTCAGGATCTGAGTCAGCGTCACCAGCCCGGCGGTCATGGACAGCGGATTTCCATTGAAGGTCCCGAGGTGCGCCACGCGCGTCGCGCCGCCCGGAATCGTCGAGCGCTCGATGCCACTTCCGGCGGCTCCCGCGGTGAAGGCCGGCGTACCCTCGAGCGTCTCGATCGACGCCATGACTTCGCGTCTGCCGCCAAAGGCGCCCATCGGGATCCCGCCGCCGATGCTCTTGGCCAGGCAGAACAGGTCCGGCCTCACGCCGAAGTGCTCGTAGGCTCCTCCCCACGCCAGCACGACACCCGTCTTGACTTCGTCGAAGATGAGGACGATGCCGTGCTCGTCAGCCAGCTCGCGGAGGCGCTCCAGGTAGCCGGGCTTCGGCGGGACGACGCCGATGTTGAACTGCACCGGCTCCACGATCATGGCCGCGATCTCGCCGGCATTGGCCTCAAGGATGGCGGCCAGCATCTCCGGCTCGTTGAACGGCGCGATCACCGTCTCCGCAATGCGCGAGCGCGGGATCCCGGCCGACGCGGGAACGGTGGTGGGCGATTCGACAGGCCCCATTGCCTCGCGTGGTGGCTGGATGCTGACCAGCACGTCGTCGTGGTGGCCGTGATAGCCGCCCTCGAACTTGACGATCTTCTCGCGACCCGTGTAACCACGCGCGACGCGAATGGCGTCCATGGTGGCCTCGGTACCCGAGTTGCTGAACCGGACGAGATCGGCGCCGAAGCGTGCGCGAATCTCCTCCGCCAGGGCAATCCCGTCCTCGACCGGGAAGGTGTAGCACGTGCCGTTGGCGATGCGGTATTGAAGCGCTTCGGCCAGGAGCGGGTGCGAGTGACCGGCGGCCAGGACCCCGAAGGCCATGTCGAAATCGATGTACTCGTTTCCATCCGCGTCCCAGATCCGGCTACCGCGCGCATCGGTCATGAACAGCGGATATGGGTCATAGGCCTGGAACGAGCTCGCCACGCCGAGAGGCAGCGACTCACGGGCTCGGTCGAATAGCGCGGCGCTCTTCGGCGAGCGATCCCGGTATGACTGTTCCTCTCGCGAACCGATCTCCGCGATGCGCGCCCGTTCTATCAGACCCCTGGTGACCGTCATGGTCGCATTCCTATCGAGCTCCCCATTGGTAGCTTTCCTTGACGAAGCGCAGCTCGACGAGCGTCTCGGTGGAGCGGATGCCATCGATCTCCGCGAGGCGCTCGGTCAGCACGCGCAACAGATGTTCGTTGTCGACGCACACGACCTCGCAGAACAGGTCGTAGCGCCCTGCGGTGATGACGACATAGGTGACTTCATCGAAGGCGGCGATCTGTTCGGCGATCGCCGTCAACAAACCGGGATCGACCTTGAGGCCGATGAGCGCCGGCTGCTGAAACCCCATCGCCAACGGATCGGTGACCCCCACGATCTGCACCACCCCCCGGCTGATCAGCCGTTCGGCCCGCTGGCGGACGGTGGCCTCGGGGATGGTTAGCTCGCGTCCGATCTGTGCGTACGGCCGTCGACCATCGAGCTGAAGGCACTTGATGATCGCCTTGTCCAGTTCGTCGAGCACCGGTCGTCGCCCGGACGGCTGGATCGTTCGCATCGCCATACCTCCCGAAGGTACGCTCACACGGCTCGACCGTCAACTTTCCGTGGTATTAACCCTTGCTTTCTGCGGATTCCGCCATCCCTTCGCGTTCCGTGGAGCGGTGCCCTGCTGCCCGTTGAGGTGCTCGCTCAGCGTGCGAACGGGCGAGCGGCGCGACGGAATCCCGGTGCGAGCCTCGGCCGCGGAGCATCACCCTTGCCGGCTACAGTGTCTGCGGATCACTTGCTCGCTGAGCGGGCGAACGAGCGGCCGAGAGCGATGATTCGGCGTCCGTGACGCAACTCTATGGTCCGTTCGCGCGCTGAGCGTTCGAATCGACGAGTGGAATGGGCGCACGCGGGCTCCCACACTCTCTGCCTGGTCAGGTCGCACCCTGAGCGTGCGAGTCCGATTTGACCGAAGCGGCCACGTCGCGCTGCCACGCACCGGTCGCATCGGCCAGGAGCTCGGCGACATCCCGAACGGCAACATCGGTCCGGGCCAGATCCGTGGTGCCGTCGCGCAGCATGATCAGGCAGAAG